>DASZFS010000605.1:0-10868 GCA_035939575.1 Vicinamibacterales bacterium
CGGTCGCGGCTGCGCTTCAGCCGCACCGCGACGTCGCCTGTGTTGGCCTCGGTGACGGCCGCGAGACCAAGCTGCAAGCCGGTCCGTCGAGACGTGCTTTCGACCTCGGGCGTTGCGCGGAGAATCTGCTCGACTCCGGTCAGGACGCCGTTGGTCTCCTCGAGCGACGAACCGGCCGGCATGATGTAGTCAAGGATGAACCCGCCTTCATCCATTTCCGGCAGAAGGTCTGACCCGAGGCCCTTGTAGCTGACATACGCCACGGCGATGACAACGAGCGTCCCGGCAACGAGCAGCACAGGCCGCGCGAGCGTCATGCGGAGAACGCGCTCGTAGAGATTCATCAGCCAGGGCGGCACGCTCTCGTGAGAATGGCCGGCGGGGGCCCCTGGGCCATTCTTTACTCGGGGGGCCCCTGCCCGATTTTCGCTTACTCGGGGGGCCCCTGCCCGATTTTCGCTTACTCCGGGGGCCCCTGCCCCCCGGTCTGCTCGGCGCCGATCGCGGATGAAATAGTGGCTGAGCGTTGGCGTCCATGTGAGCGCCAGCGCCAGCGACGTGAGGAGCGCCACGCCAACGGTCACCGCGAGCGCCCGGAAGAAGGTGCCGGTGACGCCGGTGATCGAGACGAGCGGCAAAAAGACGACGATCGGTGTGATCGTCGATCCGATGAGCGGCACCCTGATCTCGGCGATCGCGCTGCGGATGGCGTCCCCGCGCGACTGCCCGGCGTCGCGGTGCATGACGATGTTCTCGACGACGACGATCGCGTCATCGATGACGAGACCGACCGCGGCCGCGAGGCCGCCGAGCGTCATCAGGTTGAAGCTCTCGCCGACGAGGCGCAGCGCGATGAAGGTCACGGCGAGCGTCGCGGGAATCACGAGGCCGGCGACCAGCGACGTGCCCCAGTCGCGCAGGAAGAGCACCATGATCAAGGACGCGAGCACCAGACCAATGAGCACGGCGTCGCGCACGCTCGCAATCGAGTCATTGACCAGGTCCGACTGGTCGTAGAACGGCTGGATGTCCACGCCCTTCGGCAGCTGGCGGCGGATGGCGTCGATCTCCGCGTGGACGGCGTCCGCCACGGCGACCGTGTTGCTGTCCGGCTGGCGAAACACGTTCAGCAGCACCGCCGGTTTGGCGTTCGCGTTCACCGCGACGTACATCGGCCTGACCGACGGCGTGACCGTTGCGATGTCGCTGACACGAATCGGCAAGTTCGTGGCCGGCGTCGTCTTGACGACGATGTTGCCGATGTCCTCGGCCGTGCGCGCCTGTCCGCTCACGAGGCTCAACACGAGCTGATGCCGGCTCTCGAACAGTCCCGGCGAGTCGATCATGTTGCTGCGGCCGATCGCGTCCAGGATGGCGGGCACGTTGGTGGACGCCTGAATCAGTTTCGCCGGATCGGGCCGCACCTCGAACTCGGGCTCGTGGCCGCCCTGGATGACGATCGTCGAGACGCCGCTCATGCGGTTCAGCCGCGGCTTGAGATCGTAGGTGGCCAGCTCCCAGAGCCGCGTGAGCGGGACGTTATCGGAGGTGAGCGAATACCCCATGATGGGGAACGCTGCGAACGTCAAGCGGTCGGCCCTCAGCTTCGTCGTGGCGGGCAGCTCGGGCTGCACGCGCGCGAGCGCGGCGTTGACGCGCGCCAGCGTCTGGAACATGTCGACCTTCCACGAGAAGAAGAGATCGACCTCGGCCGTGCCCCGGCTCGTGGTCGAGCGCACCGTCTCGAGGCCCTGGACGCTGTTCACGGCTTCCTCGATCGGCCGCGTCACGGTCACCATCATCTGATCGATGGGCGCGACGCCGTTGTCAACGCCCACGAGGACGCGCGGAAAGTCGACTTCCGGAAACACCGACACAGGGATCGTCGTCGCCAGGTAGACCCCGGCGGCGACGAGCGTGAGGATGACGAAGATGATCGGCTTGCCGTGACGCGCCGTCCAGTGGACGTCAGGCGCGGCCGGGTCCACGTGTGCGCTCAATTCGCGTCCCCTTTTTCCTCGTCGTCCTTTTCCTCGACGTCGCCTGGGCGTTTTTCGCCCGGTTTCATGATGCGGACTTTTGCCTTGTCGTCGAGTCCCAATCCGCCGACGATGACGACGCGGTCGCCGGCTGACACGCCGGACACGACCTGCGCCAGGTTCTCCTCGGTGACCCCGATCTCGACTTTCTTCTGATGGGCCACGTTCTTGTCGTCGACCACCACCACCATCGATCCGCCCTCGTCGCTCGGCAGGATCGCGGCCGCAGGAACCACCAGCGCTCCGTCGATCGTTTCGGCCAGGATGGCCACGTGCACCGAGGAGCCGGCGCGCAGGCGCTCGCCCGGATTCTTCGCCTGAATCCACACCTGCACGGTCGTGCTGTTCGGATCAACGGCGGGGCTGACGATGGTCACTTTGCCCGTGACCATCTCACCGCCGTCGACTGGTGTCAGAGTGGCCTCGGCGCCAACTTTGATGTCCTTCGCCAGCTCCTGCCCCATATTCACGCGGGCCACGACCGACGACATGTCCATGACCGTCAGGAGCGGCGCGCCCGTGGCGGGCATTTCACCCGCGTAGAACGGCCGGTCGGTGACAACCCCCGCGATCGGGCTTCGAATCTCGGAGTACAGCACCTGCGCCTGCGCGGCCTCGTACTGGCCCTTCGCGGACTCGAGCTGTCCAGCGGCAGACTTGAGCTGCTCGTCCTTGGCGACCGTCTGCAGCGCCTTCAGGTGCTGGTCAGCCGTCTCGAATTGGGCCCGGGCCTGGGCGTAGGCGACCTGAGCCTCGTCCACCTGCTTGCGGGCCAGAGCGCCTTGCTTGAACAACTGCTCGCGGTTGTCGAGCAGGGTCTTGGCGGCATCGAGGCTCTGGCGCCCGGAATCCACATCGGTCTGTGCTTTGGTCAGCTGCTCCGGGACCGCCGCGCCGGAGGTCGAGCGGTAGTTCGACTCGGCTTGCGCGAACTGGCCCTTTGTCGCAGTGGCCGCGGCGGCCAGGTCGCGATTCTCGAGCTCTGCCAGGAGCTGCCCCTGCTTGACGTGATCGCCGCGCTGGACCAGGAACCGGCGAACCGGGGCGCTGATCTTGGGGACGATGTTCGCCTGATCGTGCGGATACAGAATCGCGTCGGTCGTGACGATGTTCCGGATGCTGCCGCGAATGACAGGCGACACCTGGACCGGCACGACCGGCTCCTGCTCGGGCTGCTTTCGATGGCACGCGCCGACGGAGCATGCAACGGCAATCGAGACAATGTAGCGAGTGATGGTTGTTCGCATGGCTAGAGGGTTCCCGATAGAGTCTGAAGGGACGCCAGCGCGGTGTGATACCGCACCAGGCCGTCGTTGTACGCGCTGCGCGCTTGAATCAGCGTGGTCTGGGCATCGACGACCTCGAGAACAGAGACTTCGCCTGCCTGATAGCGGAGCGTGGTCAGGCGGAGGCTGTCGGTGGCGAGATCGAGCGACGTTCTGAGTGACGCAACCTGCGCTTGCGCGGTCTCGGCCTCGGCGTAGAACGCGTTGACGTTCGCGAGGAGCTGGCGTTGGGCGAGCGACAGCTCGAGGCGCGCCTGCTGCACCCGCAGGGTGGCCTGGCGCAGCTTGCTTTGCGTCGCGCCCCAGTTCCAGACGGGAACCGTCATCTGCACCGAGGCGGAGGAGCCGAGCAGGCGATTGCCCTGCGGATTGTAGATGGCGAACTGGTTGGCCTCGATGCCGTACCAGTAGTCGAAGGTCACCGAGGGTAGATACCCGCTGCGCGCCGAAGTGACGCCGGACGCTTCCTGCTGGACCGTTGCCTCTGCCGCCTTCAGGTCCGGATTGTTCTCCGTCGCCATCGTCTTCAGCGTTTCGAGTGGCGGCAGCACGGGGATGTTCTGCAGGTCGTCCACGACCGTGAAGTTGTCCCGGAAGTCGGGGAACACGAGCACCGACAACGCGAGCCGGGCTTTCAGGGCAACCAGATCGGCGTCCTGCGAGTCGCGCCTCCGCTGTGCGACCTGGATCTGGGCCTTGACGACGTCGGAGTGCGCGACCTCTCCGCCGCGTTCCTGCCGATCCGTAATCTCCAGGAACTGCTGCGCCTCGGTCACGCCTTGCTGCGCGCTCGTCGCCTTGCGGACGGCCGCGACGAGGGTGTAGTAGCTCTGCACGACGGTCGCGACCAGCCCGCGCGCCGCGACGTCCGCCTTCGCCTTCGCCGTCGCCTCGGCCGCCGCCGTGGCGCGGTAGTCCGCCCACTTGACCGGCGAGACGAGGTCGGCGTGCGCCGTGCCGTAGGCGTTGTAGACCTTCGGTCCGTCGTTGGGGACGAACACCCCCGACAGCGTTCCGTTTGGCTGCGTGTAGATGTATTGGAGGAGACCGTTCACGGTCGGCAGCAGGCCCGCGCGGGCCTGGACGCGATCCTCGGACGCGATGCGCGCGGCGGTTTGGGCGGCCTGGAGCACCTGGCTGTTGGTGCGGGCTTGCGCGATCGCCGACTCCAGCGTAAGAGGCGCGGCATCGGTCGAAGCGGCCTGCGGTGGCGGCTGCGCGCTCGCGCCTTGCGCGAGCATCAGCGCTCCAGCCGCCACCAAGAGGGACCTGATCATCACTTAGCCATCTGATAGACCAGGACTTTGAACGTCCCGGGGATCGCCTTCGGCCGATCCTTCGAGCCCGCCGGCCGCGGCTCGTAGTCCGTCGCCGCGACGTAGATGGTGTGCGTGACCGGATCCAGCGCCATGGTCCGCCCGCCGGGCGCTGTCTTCAGCGTCTGGACGACCTTGAGAACGCTCGGTGAGTCTTCGTGCGCGATCGTCACCGTGCCAGCGCCGCCGTTCGAGCTGAAGGCGAGCTTCGTGCCGGGATCGAACCAGTTCGAGTCGACACCATCGCCGATCGGCACGCTGTACACGACTTTGCCATTCGTGCTGTCGACCATGAGCATCAGCTTGTTGTCGCAGCCGAGGAAGAGCCGGTGCTGCGCGACGTCGAACGCCATCCCCGACGCGGATTCGCCAGGGGCGATCGGCCACGTGTCGGTCACCTTGTGCGTCGCGATGTCGATGACCTTGATGGCGTTCAGGTCCTCGATGTTCACGTAGATCTTGCCCGCCTTCGAATCGGCCTGCGCCGCCTCCGGTTTGCCCTCAAGCGGCACAGTCGCGACGACTTTCCCTGTCTGCGCGTCGATCACGGTTGCCGACTTGCCGCGCCCGTTGAACGCGTAGACTTCCTTGCGCGACGGCTCGTAGAGGATACCGTCCGGGTTTTCGCCTGTGTCGACCTTCTGAAGCGTCTTCAGTGTCTTCAGATCGACGATGCTGACCTTGTTCTCGCGGCCGTTGCTCGTGAACCCGCGTCCCAGGTCGGCGGCGACGGCGAGCCCGTGGACGCCAGGGGTATCGGCGATCTCGCCGGCAAGTTTGTTGGCCTGGGTGTCGATCGCGACGATCTTCGTCGCGTGCGCAACGTAGAGCCGGTGCGCGGCCGAGTCGACCACAAGGTAGTCCCACCCGCCTTCACCGCCGATCACGATTTCCTTAGAAAGCTTGTACGGGCCGTCCTGGCCGTGAACCGGTTGCGCGAGCGCGACGGCTAGAAACGTCAGTCCGATTGCGGTGTGTCGCATGATGGCTCCTTTGACTTGGTGCTTGGATGCACCAAGGTAGGAGATCTGCGGCGCCCGTGTCCATCGCTCAAGTGCCGGATAGGCGTACGACAGACGACGTACTGGGAGGCAGAAGCAGGTCTTCCAGGAAGAAAGCGGCGAGATCGCTTCGCCCGTTGAGCCCCGCCTTGCGATAAACCGCGAGGGCCTGCTGCCGAACCGTGCGCTCGCTCGTCTGGCGGAGCTGGGCGATGTCGCGGTGCCGCAGCCCCTTGAGCTGCAGCAGCGCGATCTCCCGCTCGGCCGGACTGAGCCCCCACCGATCGAATTGACGGTCGATGGCGGCACCGAGACCCTGGAGCAGCGTCTGCGCTTCGCTGTTCCATCGCTTGGCATCCTCGCTCCAGCGCCGCGCTTCGTCTTGAGCGGCCAGCAGCTCCCGGTCGAGATGCTGCGCGCGCTGGCGCTCCGACATCATCCGCCGCCAGTTGATGGCGATGCCGGCAAGCGCGGACGTGAAGATCAGGAGCTCAAAGGTCTGCAGGGCGAGCGGCTCGCCCCGCACGAACTCGATGGTCAAGTCGATCGCCATCAGGAGTGCGATCACGATGAACAGGATGATCGACATCCTTGTAGTGTGTCAGATGCCCCCCACGCTGGGGAAACAGAGCCCGCCGTTCATCAAATGTTCATCTTTCAGGTGGCGCGGCGGCCGAGCGCGCGGGCGGCCACGAAGGCGCTCGACCACGCCCACTGGAAGTTGAAGCCGCCGATGCGGCCGTCGACGTCGAGCACCTCGCCCACCAGGAACAGCCCGGGGCAGACCCGCGATTCCATGGTCGCGGGATCGATCTCGTCGAGCGTGACGCCGCCCGCGGTGGCCTCGGCATAGTTGTATCCGCGCGTTCCGACGATGGCCAGGGGCCATTCGATCAGCGCGTGCGCGAGGCGGCGTCGATCCGCGCGCGAGAGGTGCGCGAGCGGGGTTTTGGGATCAATAGCCAGGCGCGCCACCAACGCGCCTGCAACAGATGCCGGTACGAGCTGTGACAGCGTAGTCTGGACCGACACGCGGCGTGACTCGCCGGCGCCCGACGCCATCCGCGCGTCAATCTGATCGAACGATGCGCGCGGGCAGAAGCTCAGCGTCACGATCGCGCGCCGGCCGTCCTCACGCGCGCGCAGCCAATGGCGTGACATGTTCATCGCAACCGGTCCGCTTGCGCCCACGTGCGTCCAGAGCAGCGCCCCGGTCAGGCGCGTCGAGACGCCGCCATCGATCCACAACGTCAGCTCGACGTCCTGCGCCACGCCGGCGACCTCGCGGTGAATCGACGTCCGCTCGTCGAGCACGAGGGGCACGAGCGCGGGCGTGGGCGACACCGTCGAGTGACCGAGACGGCGCGCCAGTTCGTACCCGGTGCCGTCGCTGCCGCTCTTGGGCAGCGATTGCCCGCCAGTTGCGATCACGACCGCCGCCGCCTCCATTCGCCCGTGCGCCGTCTCGATGCGGAATCGATCCGGCTCCCGCGCGATTCCAACAACCCGATGATCCGCAAGCAGCGTCGCGCCCGTTGACGCGACTTCCCGAAGGAGCGCGTGCAGCACGTCGCGCGACCGATTGCTGTCGGGAAACAGCTTGCCGTCCTCTTCCTCGCGCAGGCGTACGCCCATCTCGAGGAAGAATCGGACTGCGGCGTCTGCGGTAAATGCCTTGAGGACGCGGCGGACCATCGTCGAGCGGCCGCCCCAGAAGTCACGCTCGCCGACCACCCGGTTCGTGACGTTGCAGCGCGATCCCCCACTGACAAGGATCTTGGCGCCTGGCCTTTTTGCACCGTCGAGGAGCAAGACGGGGCGAGACGGGTTGAAGCGCCGCGCGAAGATCGCGGTGGCCAGTCCCGCCGCCCCCGCGCCGACAACGACGACGCCGGTGGGATCGAACGGGATGGACTGGTCTGGCACTCGGCGCTGTCAGTGTCGCGATCAGGCCGTCGCGGATTCCGGTGCGTCGTGACCGGCAACGGCCGTGGCGGATTCGCGGGGGAGGCTCACCTCGGAACGCGCGCCGCAGGCATGGCATCTCAGCACGAGGGTCTCGCCGTCCTGCGAGCGGCCAACTATTTCGGTGCGGTGACTGCCGCATTTCGGGCAAATGGGAGGTGGTGTCTGGGCGAGGAGCAGAGGGGCGATATAGTGAACCATAGTGTCGTATATAGTCAAATAGCGCGCCACGCCATCAGTCTCAAGTATCTCCAATTATTACAGTGGCTTGCGCCCTGAACCCCGCTGCGATCGCGGCGAAAACGTGTGCCGTCCTGATACACCGAGGGCGTGCTTCGTAAGGAGACTATCAGTCTTTGTCTTCGTGCCCGGATGTTGCACGATCCGGCCGCTGCGACGGCGCGGCTGGAGCTTTCCAGAGCCATCGCACGGCCGCGAGCGCCGCCAGTCCGCCTGCCGCGCCGGTCAACCAACGCGAGCGATTCGAATGTGTCGGCTGCGTGTCGGGCGGCGGTCGCCGAACGTACACCCGGCGCTCGTTCGCCGGAATCCAGCGCGTGACGAACGCGAACGCATCGGACGCGCACCGGGGACATCTGTCGGCCGTGTGCAGCTCCTCGCAATCGAGGCACAGGCGAGCTTCCTGCAGATGCATGTCAGTAGTCTACCGGACCGTCCACAGAACGGGGGGCGGTGCGGCGTGCGCGCGGATGGGCTTGCGCAGACCGCGTCGAAGGCGCGGCTCTGAACTAGGATCACGTCATGCCGATCGCCGTCGAGCGGGATCTGCGCCGCAACTGGATGATCGCGCGAGCGACCGGTCCGCTCGCCCTCTCCGACGTTCTGACATTCATTCAGACTGTGCGGGTGCCGCAGGAAGTCCGGATGTGGCCGCTGCTCTTCGACGCCAGGCTTGCGACGACCGGAATCACCGAAGCGGAAGTCCTCGAGGCGGCAAACGCGGTCGGCGAGGTGGTGCGTCGCAGCGGTCCGCGCGGCCACGTCGCGCTCGTGGCCGAGGACGATCAGTTGTACCAGCGGATGCTCTTGTACGAAGCGGCCTGTGGGGACCTCGGTGTCCGGGTCATCCGCGTCTTCCGCCAGTACGGTGACGCCGAACAGTGGCTGGAGATTGTTTCCGCCGCCCGGCACTTCCATTGACGCCGTCATCGTCCCAGGTTGATGAATTTCTGAACGCGCTTGCCCTCGTACGTCTCCGTGATGAAGAGGTTGCCCTTCGAGTCGACCGCCAGATTGTGCGCGCCGTAGAACTGCCCGGCCCAATGCCCGGCGCCGCCGAAGGTGCTGACCACGCGCAGTGACTTCCGCTCGAGGACGTACACCTGTTGATTGGTCCCGTCGGGAACGAAGATCCAGGTCTGCCCGGGGTCAATGGAGAATCCGATGTCCCAGACAGAGCCGCTCCCGAACGTCTCGCGGGCGATGAACGTTTCCTGAACGAACGTGCCATCTTTCCGGAAGACCTGAATGCGGTTGTTCGTCCGGTCGCAGACGTACACGAGGCCGTCCCTGGAGATCCGCACGGCATGCACGATGCGAAACTGCGGCGGCGGCGGCGCGCTCGGATCGTATTGACTGGGTTTGTTCTCATTCTGCACGGCGCCCGTAAACGGCCCCGGCAGGCGCTCGCCGGTACGCGTGAAGTATCCGTCATCAGGCGTCTTGCCATAGGCGCCCCAGTGCCGTTTGTACTCGCCGGTCGTCGCGTCGAACACGATGATCCGGTGGTTGACGTAGCCGTCGGCGACGTAGATTTCGTTCGCCGCCTGATCGAGGACGACGTTGGCGGGCGCCCCGAGGTTTTTCGTGTCGTTGCTGCCCTTGCCCTGGCCTTGCTTCCCGATTTGAAGGAGGAAGCGGCCGTCGCGCGTGAACTTCAGAATGTGCGCGTCCTTGTCTCCGCCGGCCCCGAGCCAGACGTTGTCGTGGTCGTCCACGTACACGCCGTGCTCGAGCTGGGGCCACTCGTATCCGGCGCCGGGCCCGCCCCAGGACGAGACCAGCGATCCGTCCTGGTCAAACTCGAGGACCGGCGGCGCGGCGCGCCAGATAGAGCGCGTTTCGTTCGGCTGGAGCGTGGACGGCCGGTGCGTGATCCAGATGTGGTCACGCGAATCGACCGCCACGCCGACAACGGCGCCGACGAGCCAGTGGTTCGGGAGCGGCTTGGGCCAGAACGGATCGACGCGGAACGTGGGTACGCGCGCGGCGCCCGGCTGGCGCGCGGTGAGCTCGCTTCCAATCGAGGCCATAGCGGTCCAGAAGAGAATCGCGCCGGTGACGAGGCGCCGGCGTCGGTGCACTATCTGCCCACGGGGATGCGGTTCATGATGTCACTATACGCGAGCTGACGACTCCGGGCGACCTTACTGTTGGTCTCCCCCCGGTTGGATTCGATACAATCTTGAGCGCTCGGCTGGTTGCCGCCTAGACAGCGTATGAAACGAGTCGCAATCCTTTCCCTTGTGGCGTCGCTCGTCACTGCCTTTGCCCTCGTCCCGGGACCCGCGGCCGCGCAGACGGACGAGATTCAAGTCTACGACGGCGAGCTCGCGGCGCCGGGCATCTTCAACCTGACGTGGCACAACAACTTCACGCCGAGCGGCGTGACGACGCCGGCGTTCCCGGGGGCGGTTGTCGCCGACCACTCGTGGAACGGCGTGCCGGAGTGGGCTTACGGCGCCACGCGCTGGTTCGAGGCCGGGCTCTACCTGCCGTTGTACAGCCGGGACAAGCGCTCGGGGTGGGGCCTGGACGGCGTCAAGCTGCGGACCCTCTTCGCGGTGCCGAACGCGGCCGAGCGGACGTTCTTTTACGGAGTGAACTTCGAGTTCAGCTACAACGCGCGGCGATGGGACCAGAAGCGCTTCACGTCGGAGATTCGCCCGATCGTCGGCTGGCACTTGAAGCCGTTCGATGTCATCGTGAACCCGATCGTGGACACCGCGTACGACGGCGTCAAGAACTTCGAGTTCGTCCCGGCGACGCGTGTTGCCTACAGCGTCGCGCCGGCGTGGGCGATCGCGGCGGAGGAATACGACGACTTCGGTCCTGTGCGAGCGTTCCGATCAGCGGGCCAGCAGGTTCACCAGCTCTACGCGGTCGTCGATCGCAAAGGCGGGCTGTTCGACGTGGAGGCCGGCCTCGGGTTCGGCCTGACCGGCGCATCTGACCACCTGACCTTCAAACTGATCCTCTCCCGAGATCTCAACAGGCAACCGATCCGCCATTGACGCGCGC
>DASZFS010000606.1:0-1728 GCA_035939575.1 Vicinamibacterales bacterium
TACCTGTCGGCCGACCATCGCGACGATCCGGGCCACGGCTGTCTGATGGCCGCGGTTGGATCAGACGTCGTGCGTCAGCCGCGGGCGGTCCGTCGCGCATTCACGGAAGGGTTTCGCGCCCGGCTTGAGGCGTGGCTGAAGCTGGTGCCGGGCCGATCGGCAGCCGCCCGGCGTGAAAAGGCACTGGCCACGATGGCCGGTCTTGTGGGAGCGCTCGTGCTGGCGCGCGCCGTCGACGATCCCGCGCTGTCCGACGAGATTCTGGAGGCGACGGCCACGGCATTCGAACGGCGCTGACGGAGGTATCAATGTCGAAGGCACTCATTGCAGGTTACGCGCGAACACCGTTTCATTTCGCTCGCAAGGGGAAGCTGGCGAGCGTCAGGCCTGACGACCTTGCGGCGATTGCGCTGCGGGGCCTGGCCGCTCGCCTTGGGCTCGATCCCGCGTTGATCGAGGACGTGGTGATGGGGTGCGCGTATCCGGAAGGCGAGCAGGGCGCCAATGCGGGACGGATCGCGGCGTTGCTCGCAGGATTCCCCGACACCGTGGGCGGCGCCACGATCAATCGCTTCTGCGGGTCATCGATGACCGCCGTCCACTATGCGGCCGGCCAGATTGCCATCGGTGCGGGTGAGGCCTTTGTGTGCCCAGGCGTCGAGTCGATGACGCGCGTGCCGCAGGGCGGCTTCAGCTTCTCCCCGAATCCGAGGTTCAAGGGCCCGAACACACCGATCGCGGAGTTTCCGATCGAGACGTACGTGTCGATGGGCCAGACCGCGGAGAACGTCGCGGCCCGCTACCACGTCTCGCGACTCGACCAGGAACGGTTCGCGCTCGTCTCTCAACAGAAGGCGGCGGCGGCGCTCGCCGCCGGGAGGCTGTCAGCGGAGTTGATTGCCGTGTCCACGGCAGACGGTCTCGTCGAGGCTGACGGCTGCCTGCGGCCGCAGACGACGCTGGAAGGACTGGCGCAGCTGAAGCCCGCGTTCGGTGGCACCGTTACGGCCGGCACGGCGTCTCCGCTGACCGACGGAGCCGCTGCCGTCCTGGTCTGTTCCGAGGAGTTCGCCCGCGTGCACGGCCTCGCGGTGCTCGCGCGAATTCGCGCAACGGCCGTGGCCGGCGTCGCTCCGGAGATCATGGGCATGGGGCCGGTTCCGGCCACACGCAAGGCGCTCGCTCGGGCCGGGCTGACCATCGACGATATCGATGTGGTGGAACTGAACGAGGCGTTCGCGAGCCAGGCCGTTGCCTGCATGCGGGACCTCGGCATTCCGCCCGAGCGAACGAACATCGACGGCGGGGCGATCGCGCTCGGCCATCCGCTGGGCGCCACCGGCGCCCGCATCGTCGGCAAAGCCGCACAGATCTTGAAGCGCGAGGGCAAGCGGTTCGCGTTGGCCACGCAGTGCATCGGCGGCGGACAGGGCATCGCCACCGTTCTCGAAGCCGCCTGAGCTCGAACCGAGTCAATGGAACGATCTCGAAGCAGTCGTCGGCGGGTGGTCGTCACCGGTATCGGGCTGGTATCGCCGCTCGGGGTGGGGACCGAACCGACGTGGCAGGCGATGCTCGCCGGACGATCGGGGATTGCGCCGATCACGCTGTTCGACGCCGCGCGCTACTCCACGCGCGTTGCCGGCGAAGTGAACGGCTTCGACCCACTCGCCTGGCTCGACAAGAAGGATCTCAAGAAATGCGGACGGTTTATTCAATTCGCGTTGG
>DASZFS010000607.1:0-21194 GCA_035939575.1 Vicinamibacterales bacterium
GGGCGCTGCGCGCCGCTCTCAACACGCTCGGCGATGGGTTCGTCGAGGCCATCGACGACAACACGTTGAGGGGCATTGCGCAGGACCAGGTGGAGGTCAGTGACGGCAGAATTCACGGCGAAGCGGTTGAAGTGCCGGTCCTGGAAGCGCCAGGTCAGACGCGGATTGGACGCTTTGGCTGGAAGGATCAGCATGCCAGTCTTCTGTCCTTCATCGGGGACGCCTATCTCAACGAAATGGGGGTCACGAACCGCCTGCGGCCGAAGGACGTGACGACTGTCGGCAAGAAGACGCCGGATCCGGAAGACGTGCCAGACAGCCTTGGGATGGCCGACATCGACCATTTCGCCCAGTTCATCCGCGGCACGAAAGCGCCTCCGCGCGACGCGGCTCTCGCCCGCACATCGGCGGCGCGGACCGGCGAAGAGCTGTTCACACAGATCGGTTGCGCGAGCTGTCACGTCAGCAGCATCGTCACTGCGCCGGCTGGCACGCCGATCAACGGCGGCACCTTCCTGGTGCCGGACGCGCTGGGAAACAAGATCATTCATCCCTACAGCGATTTCCTGCTCCACGACATCGACACTGGCGACGGTATCGTCCAGAATCCGCCGCAGGACACGGCCAATAAATTGCGGACGGTGCCGCTCTGGGGGCTCCGCACGCACCCGCGTCATATGCACGACCTCCGATCATTGACGCTGGAAGACGCGATCGAACGCCACGGCGGCGAGGCCGCACATGTCCGGCATCGGTTTCGCGAGCTCAGCCCCGAGAAGAGGCAGGCGCTGATCACGTTCCTCAATTCTCTGTAGACACACGGTCGACATAGCGAACAATGCCTAATCACTCATTGGAGATCATGATGAAGAATCTGTTGCTTGTGCTCGGGCTCGTTCTCGCACCGCTTGGCTTGAGAGCCGAGGACTCGCTCGTCCGATTCGACGGCGGCATCGGCGTCGATCCCGTCGCAGGCGTGGTTGCAAACGCTCCGATGCTGAACGTCGTGCGCGGCATCCCGCCGGGCGGCTTCCCGTGGGTTATCAAGCGCCTGAGTGCCGATGTGAAGATTGACGGTCGGGTGCGGGTGGATGTCCGCGGACTCATTCTGGCGGGCGGCAATGTCATCGGCACGAACGGAGGCCAGCGGGTGCTGGCCATGCTGTTCTGCGGAGCACCAGGCGCCGGCGGTAGTCTCGGCAACGCCACGGTTCACAGCTCAGATCCGGCCGGTGTACCGCTGGACGCGAATGGCAATGTTGAGATCGACGACGTCCTGACGCCAGTACCGCCCACTCCGTGTGACAGCCCTGCCCTGCTGATCGCCACGCCTGGAGTGCATCACTGGTTCGCCGCCGGCATCCCGAAGGCCGAAGACGATCTGAATCCCTAGATCATCTTCACGATCCTCGCCGCGCCACTGCGCGGCGAGGTCGTTGAAAGCACCGCCACCGGCTTTCTCGTACGACACACCGCTCCGATCAACGCACCGCCAGCGAAAGTCTACGCCGCGCTCAGCACATGACCGTCGTTTACGCATCACCCGGCAAGCTGCTTCGGCTGACTGGCGCGATCGGGCCGCTGCAGGAAGCGGCGCTCACCGGGACGATGACGTGGAGCCTGCTGGAGGCCGGCGGCGGAACAACCGTCGAACTCAGCTACGCGGTCGGCGGCTTCCGCCCGGGCGGCTTTCGCGACATCCCCACGGCTGTCGACGGGGTGCTCCGCGGGCAGGTGGCCCGGCTCAAGGCGCTCATCGAAACCGGTCGTCCCGACGGCGGATCACGGTAGACGAAGCGGCATCAGGTTGATTCGCTGCCGCTTTCAACCATAAAGGCCAACACGGTCTTGTCATCCTGCCAGTCCAGCACCCCTAACGGGCCGGCGCTGTGATCCGCAAGGGCCATGATGGTCTCACACACCTGTTCGGGCGCCCCGGATGGTGAAACGGACGAAGAGATAGTCGAGAGCACAGCGTCAAGTCGATCGACCGTCGGCACGTCAGCCTGCTCGATCGCCTCGGTAATTCCGTCGGTGACAATCACGCCAAGGTCGCCAGCGTCGACGCGCACGACTTCGGACTGATACTGTGCCTCCGCGAACATGCCCACAGGCGGGCCACCCTGGTTGAGCAGCCGCCTTCCCGACTTGCCCACGACAACACCGGCTGGATGTCCCGCATTCGCGTACAACAGCCTGCCGCTCGTGCCGTCGATGGAGACGGCAAGGCAGGTCAAGTACAGTGCTCCGGCATTTTCGGCATATATCTCACGCGAGACCAGTGCGAGCAAATCGGAAGGCTGGGGTGCGCTGCGGGCCAACGTCCGAAACAGTGAGTGGGCGGACGCTTGTAACAGCGCAGCGGGGATGCCCTTGCCGGACACATCACCCACCAGGACCAGCAAGGTATCTGGTCCAGTTGGAATAAAATCGTAGAAGTCTCCGCCGATCTTGCCTGCAGGCTCCAGCCGGCTTGCCCACCGGACATGATTGAAGCTGATGGGCACTGGAGGCAACAGGCCTCGCTGGACTTCCGCTGCGAGAGCCAGCTGGGTCTCCACGACGAGTCGAGACCGTTCAACGGACGAAAGCGATGCGCGTGTGGTCCTGAGATCGAGCCACATATAGATTGCGACGCCGAAGGCAGCGGCGAGCAGCAGATTGCTCACCGACCTCATCTCACCTCGCTGCGGCTGCAGGTATCGCAGAACAAACCCCTCGATTCCCCGCACACCGCCGTAGACGATGATGGCGACGCAACTCGCCGCCACCAAGGTCAGCAAGCGGCGCTGGCGTTCACCGGCGGGCACGGGTTCGGCCATACGCGGCGATGTCGGTTGGGAGGTCGGCGGTTGCGACGGAATCCCACGGACCGTCCGTTCTCCACGACCGATACCATTGCCCCTCGATACGGACATAGAGTTCCTGATCCGTCGGCTCCCTGAAAACCTCGGCTGCTGTGTTCACCAGGTACTCCAGCGAGGTGCCCTCGATCGTCTGGTAACGAGCGGGGCCATCGGTGACGATCAACGCCGCCGGTTCGAAGGAGATGAACACCGCTGGCGGCCGCTGCTCGAACTGACGCGCCTGCGCGATCGAGTCGGCTGCGGCGAGCTCGGCGGCGGCAGCCGCATCGGCGGCGCCGTGGAGCGCCTCTGTGGCGCCGGGGGGAACCCCGGAAGCCGACCAGTACCCCAACAGCGTGTAGGCCTGCATCCAACCACCTGCCACTCTCAAGTAGTGGACCCCGGCACTCTCTCGCACGATGAGCGCCGTCGTGTTCACGAGCCGCTCAAGATCGGTGCCCGCGATAGGGCGGTACACCGGACGGCCATCGATCCGCACGAGCAGCGCTGGCGACTGCGCGAAGAGAATCCGGAGCCGGGATGGGGGCGGGGTCGAGGCAGTCGTCTTCGTCTGCGCCTGCCCGCTGATTCCTCCCGCACCGAGCATCAGCAGCGCGAGCATGACGGACGCCGAACGGGTGAAGTGCTTCACCATAATCATGACTCCGGCGGAAAGTTGTTGAACATCTTCGCAATGGCGGCCTGCGTCGCCTCGGTATTGTCCTTCTGGTTGTCGGATAGGGCGTCGGTCGCGGATCCCCGCCAGATGGCCTGCCTCGTGTCGGCGTCGAAGATATCGACGACCACGGTGCCGACTTTGTAGTCCTGTTCGAGCGTCGTGCTGCTGCCCGGGCCGCCCCAGTGCCACCGCCAGCCGCCGCCCCATCCGTCGTAGAACGTCTGGTATGAGTGCTTTGTCTTCGTTGCGGCATGGACCACGACCACTGCGCGGCCCTGACCCTCCGGAACCTCCGCCCATCCCTTCCCGGTCAGCGCCGCCTTGACGTCGCTTGCAGCGCGCTCATCGAGAAACGGGTTGCCCGACGAGTTGCCCTTCATCATGAAGAAGGTGTGATAGTTCGAGAAATGGACCGTCCGGTCGTAGTCGGTGGCCGTCTTGATGCTGTAGCCGCACCCGACCGTCAACAAGGTGGCGATCGCCGCCGTCGTAACACTTTTCACGCTCATGTGTCGTCCTCCGTGGTTCTTCGAGGCAATCACCTTGCCACGGCAGCTCCCTCAACAATCTTCTGGAATCAAGGGCCTCGCGCGGCATGGTGCCCATAAACACTCAACACTGCGTGCGCAGTAAGATGCTGGTCCCTCGGGCCAGGCTCAGTCGACTAATCGAGCTCGAAGGTCACAAAATGAAGCTTCCCGTCCCGCTCAATCTGCAGAGTGACGGGCGCGTGCGCGGGCAGCGCGTCGAGCGCTGCGCGCAGATATTCGAGGTTCCTCACCGGCGCGCCGTTGATGCAATGGATCACATCACCGGTCGACAGGGACACATCCGACGCGCGTGACTGGTCCGCACCCGCAACGACCATGACGCCGAACGCCGCGCGCAGTCCGGGCATCGCATCTGCGATTTCGCCGTCGATCGTCAACCCGAGGATGCCCAGCTGCCGAACGAGACTGGTCTCTGGATCGACGCGATCTTCCAGACGGTGAAGACCTTGTGGACGCTCCATGACGGCCACGTCGAAGACGATCGGCTTGCCGTCACGGAGCGCGGTGATGTTGAGCCGATCGCCTGCGCTGACGGTGTACATGCGGAACGCGAGCTCCACGGGTGTGTCCATCGGCTGGCCGTCCACGCTCAGGATGATGTCGCCAATCCTGAGGCCGGCGGTGCTCGCCGGGCCGTCCTGCATGAGGTCAGAGACGATGAGCCCGCGGTCACGCGCTATCGCCAGACTGGAGGCGAGATCGCGGCTGATGGCCTGGACGTCCAGACCGATCTGGCCGCGATGCAGGTGGCCGAACCTGCGAAGCTGCGCGTAGGCCACCTTGACAATGGCGCTCGGGATCGCAAACCCGAGGCCCTGGCTGCCGCCAGACTGCGACATGATGAACGTATTGATGCCAACGAGCTCGCCGTGGACATTGACCAGAGGCCCGCCGCTGTTGCCTGGGTTGATCGGCGCGTCGGTCTGGACGTACACCATCGGGCGATCGGCGACCGGCTGGCGCGCAACCGCGCTGACCACGCCCATGGTCACTGAGTTGCGCAGCCCCTGCGGGCTGCCGAAGGCCAACACGACCTCCCCTGTGCGCGCTCGCTCGTAGTCGGCAAGCGGAAGTGCCGGCAATCCATTCGCCTCGACTTTGAGCAGCGCCAGATCCACGTCCCCCGCGACGCCGACCACGCGCGCGTCAACGGTCTCGCCTCTCTCGGTCGTCAGCGTCCCGAACCTCGATTCCGCGGGTGCATCGGCAGGCAACACGACCTGAACGCGCTGCGCCCCGGCGACTACATGCGCATTCGTGATGATGTAGCCGTCGGGCGCGATGACGACCCCGGAACCGAGGCTTCGCTGGCGTCCCAGCACCAGCCCGGTGTCCGCCTGGCCGGTTGTGAGCGGCCCGTAGCCGGTCACCAGCACCTGCACGACGCTCGGCATCACGCGTGTGACGATCGATTGAACGGACTCACTGAACTGCGCGAGTGAATCGGTCGCCCGCGGCTCTGCCGCGCGCGCGCGTGCGACTGGCGCGACCAGAAGGCATACCGCAACGACAACCCCCGAGGGCACGACACTAAGACGAGTCATACGCAGCCCACCTCGCTTCCCATGGGTTCGCGCCCGTTGCGGGCCGAACCAATCACTGCGGCAGTCTGTCGCCGGCGGCCGCGAACTGCGACTGCCAAACGGACAGGTTCCGGGTCTGCCGATCGGCAGTCGCAACCCTTCGGCCCGCTCCGGCACACTGCAGGTGTGAGGTCTGACCTGGATCGAAACGTCGTGGGACGCGCTCACCACGGCGCGGACAGTCAATCGGGCGCAGTGAGGTAGAGAGAGACATGAACGCAAGACACCTGGTGATCGCCGGCGCTTTGGCCCTGTCAGCTGTTGGATGCGGTGTCAGCATCAAGACGGCAACTGACTACAACCGCAACATCAACTTCTCGAAGTACCAGTCGTTCTACGTCAAGAGCGGCAACTCCTCCGGCAATCCGCTCATGGACCAGCGCGCCATCGCGGACGTCACGAGCGCGCTCAAGGCGAAGGGCTGGACGGAAGCGTCCCAGACCGACGCGCAGACCGCCGTGGTCGTCCACGCGGCAACCAAGACGAAGCACACCTACGAAACGCTCTACGACGGGTGGGGCGGTTGGGGTTGGCGCCGCTGGGGAGGCGGCTTCGGCGACACGACGACGTATGTCAGCGACTTCAAGGTGGGCACCGTGGTTGTTGACATCTTCGACGCCAGGAGCAAGCAGGCGGTGTGGCACGGCACGGCATCCGACGCGCTGTCGGATAGCGCGACATCGAACGCCTCGATCACCCAACAGGCGATCGACAAGATGTTCGCGGGGTTCCCGCCGGAACCAGCGGCCCCGGCCGGCCGGAGCTGAACAGATAAGACATGTGGTTTTGTGATTCGGACGAACGTGAACTCGTACAGCTGGAGGTCAGTATGAAGAAACTGAGTGTAAGAACATCGATGATCGTTTTGGCGGTGGCGGCGATGGCGGTCGGCAGCGCGTCGGCCGCGCATGCTCAGGATCGGATCGACGCGAAGGTGTCGTTCCCATTCCTCGTCAATGGCGTGCAGTTGCCGGCGGGCACCTATGAGGTGAAGGGTCTGTCGGACGGAGATGGCGTTCTGACGATCGAGAGCACCGACGGCCAGAACGCGGTGTCGGTGACGACCATTCCAACCCCCGCGTCGAACGAGGAACGGGACACCAAGCTCGTCTTCAACAAGATCAACAACCAGTATGTGCTGGTCGGCGTTGATTTCGGCGACAGCGAAGGACGGCAGATCATGCCCAACACGTCGATCGCGGACGCGCCTGTCATGACGGCCGAGGACGGCGCACACAAGTGATGCAGAAGCGACACTGATGACTCAGGATGGGGCTGGAGACTCGTGGTCGCGTGCAGTTGCCTGCGCGCGGCCACGAGTCTTCAGCCCGCCTCAGAGCCTTCAGCCCGTTTTATGAGATGGGTTGATGTGTTACAACTAGGCGCGAGCCCGCCGCTTGTTCCGGCAGGTTTCGCGATGACTCACATACGGGCTCTGTTGTTCCTCACGCTGGCCTCGCTGTCGCTCGTGCCGTCGGCAAGCGCGGTTGAGCCATCGAGTACCTTCAGCGATTACGTGCAGACGACCTGGACTCACAGGGACGGTCTGCTTTCCACGTTCATCCGTTCGATTGTTCAATCCGCCGACGGGTACATCTGGCTGGGCAGCACCGATGGTCTGTTCCGCTTCGACGGCGTCCGGTTCGTGCAATGGCGCGCCAAGACCGGCGACCTGCGGCGCCTGGGCGTCGTCAACGCGCTCTGTGCCGCCCATGACGGAAGCCTGTGGCTGGGCACCGAATCGGGCATCGTTGGGCTCATACGCGGAGAAAGCCTCTCATCGTCGAATGCCGGGGCCCCGGTCCGCGCGGTCCTCGAGGCCGGCGACGGTACGGTCTGGGCCGCTACGGGCGATCGCCTGCTTCGATATTCCGGGAATCCCGGAGCCGCCGCTCCGACTGAGTCTCCCCTGGCGACACCGTTCATCTCGGGCCCGTTGCAGGACCGTACCGGCTCCATCTGGCTGAGCACGGAGGATGGCGTCGAAGAGATCAAGCCCGGAGGCGACCCTCGTGTAAGACGAGCACTCTCGGGCAGGTTCTGGCTGAGTCAAGACGGGAACGGAACGATTTGGACGACCAGCGAGGACGGCGCGACCGAGCCCGTTGCCGCGTCGGCCCCCGTCCGTCGGCGCGCGGGCCGCCTCGAGGTTCGTACGACGTTTCACGACAGCCGCGGGACAACGTGGATCGGAACGCTCGGCAAGGGACTGTTTCGTGTCAGCCATCAGGCTGGCCAGCAGCGGGCCGAATTCGCAGGGCTTCGCGGCGATTCCATCTGGTCGGTGTTCGAGGATCGCGAGCAGAATCTGTGGGTCGGCACGCAGAACGGACTGCACCGTTTTCGCGATGGCAGAATCAAGGCGCTGGCGATCCCGGAGAGCTGGGCTGGCAACGACATCGCAGCGCTGGCTTCGGGGACCGACGGAAGCGTCTGGGCCGCGACGTCACAGGGAATCGCCAGGATCGACGGCGATCATCGCGAGCTCCTGGCGGGCGGAACGCCCGCGACGGCCGTCAGCGTCGATCACCAGAACCGCCTGTGGGCAGGAACCGGCAAGGGGGTGGTCACGCTGATCAACGGCCGGCGCGAAGCTCTCCCGTGGCCTGCCGCAGAACAACTGGCGAACATCACCGCAATCGCGATCGACGGACGCGGCGGGGTGTGGCTCTCCGACGCCACGCGCGGGCTGTTCCGCTGGGCCGACGGCCGCGCCGACGATTTCTCGAGCGAACCGCTGTTGCGAGGCAGGACCGTCCTCGCCGCTCAGGCGGACGCCAAGGGGCGTGTCTGGTTCGGGTTGTACGAGGGCGGCATCGTCATCTTCGAGAATGGCCGATTCCGCACGGCTGCCGCCCCTGACGGCGCACTGGACGGGCCCGTGACCTCGATTCTCGCCGACGACGACGGCGTGACCTGGGTCGGCTCCGACGCCGGTCTCAGGCGCTTCGACGGATCGAACGTCGTTACGTGGACGACGACAGACGGACTGCCTGGAAACCGCGTGCAGTGGATTCTCGACGATCGCGCTGGCGAGCTGTGGCTCGGGTTCAGCTTCGGTATCGCGCATGTCAGCCGGAATGAGCTCGATGCGACAGGGCCGAATCGATCCCGGCCGATCCAGTACGAGCTGCTCGACAGCGGCGATGGACTGAGGGGCAACCCGGACCGGGAATGGCAAGCGGCCGCGATCCGGGCATCGGACGGGAGGCTCTGGTTCAGAACGTCGGACGGCGTCTCAATCGTCGATCCGCGCCGATTGGAGAAGAACCCCATCCTGCCTCCTGTTCACATCGAAAGCATGTCCGCTGACGGCGTTCGCGTGGACCCGGCCCGGCGAATTCAGCTGGCGCCTCGGACGCGCGACATTCAATTCGATTACACGGCACTCAGCCTGGTCGAGCCGCGCCAAGTTCGCTTTCGGTACATGCTGGAAGGATACGACTCGGGGTGGCAGGACGCGGGCGCCCGCCGCCAGGCTTTCTACACCAACCTGCCGCCCAGGCGCTACCGCTTTCGCGTGCTTGCGTGCAACAACGACGGCGTCTGGAATGAAGAAGGGACCTCGCAGGAGTTCGTCCTTCTGCCGGCCTTCTACCAGACATCCTGGTTCGGCGTTCTCGTCCTGCTGGTGGTGGCCACGGGGTCTTGGGGCGCGTACCGCCTGAGGGTCCGGCAGCTGACGTCGAGGATGCGAATGCTCTTCGAGGAGCGGCTCGCCGAGCGCACGCGCATCGCTCGAGACCTCCACGACAACCTGCTGCAAAGCATCCTCGGCATCAGCCTCCAGATCGAGGTGACGGACGAGTTGCTGCCCGCGGACGCGCAGGCGCGGCAGCCGCTCGAACGGGCCCTCCAGCTCTCGAAAGGCGCGATGGCCGAAGGGCGGCGGGCGCTGAACGACCTGCGCACGCGCGAGCTCCCCACTGGCGCGCTGGTCCACGCCTTCTCGCAGGTGGTCAAGGAGCTCCCGGTCGCCGACCCACCGGAAGTGCAGATCCTCGCCGAAGGCGAGGAGCGGCCGCTCAGCGGCATCGCGGGGGACGACGTGCTGCAGATTGGACGGCAGGCGATCGCCAACGCGCTTCAGCACGCGCGCGCGCGGCGCATCCAGGTCGTGCTCAGCTACAGCCCTCACAGCCTGCGTGTCGTCGTGAAAGACAATGGCCGGGGAATCGACGAGAACACACTGCACGAGGGAAAGCCCGATCACCACGGGATCGGCGGCATGCGCGAGCGGGCCGAGCGCATCGGCGCGACGCTGTCGATTCTCAGCAGGGTCGGCGAGGGTACCGAGGTGTCTCTGAACGTACCCGGGCATATCGTCTACGCAGCCGGCGACCGCCACTAGCGACACATCCGAAAGACCAGTTCCCACACCATCCGTTCGGCCGTTTCATCTGACGGGCGGCGCGCCTACTCTTCGAACAGAGGAGAACGAAGATGCATTCTCATCAATCGGTCAGAGCGAGGGTCGGAACGATCGCGGGCGTGCTGCTGCACATCATCCTACTCCTGGGGGCGACCGCATCCGCCGGTCAGCAGCCGCCGCCGATCGCCGGCACCACGGGCACGCTCGCGGCGGAAGGCACGGATGGAAAGGTCTACGAGGGGATCAACACGACCATTGTCGGGGCGGTGGATGCCATCGGACACCTGTTTCACTCGACCGACCGTCCTGAAGAGGGCAGCCGCGTCATTGTTCACGAGACGATGAACGGGGGCGGACTGGAAGAAACGAAAGGCGTGATCACCGAAGTGGATCGGCGGGGCGAGACAGTGGTCATTCGGCTCGCGGACGGAACCCGGCAGACCTTCCGCCGCGCTGCCGACGGTTCTGCCTCCGAGCTCGCGACGGTGGTCATCTCGTTCACCGACGAGGCGGGCCGGCGCGTGGCCCGCTACTTCACGCGAGTGTCATAACGGTCCGGTGGGTACGTCCGAAAGGTCAGGTGGGGAATGCGCCTTTGGGCAGTTTTGGAAGGACATCTTCTCTGTCATTCTCGGCGCTGTGGAGCGACTCGCATGAATAGGTTGTATTCCCAGTACCCTGGCGGTGCCGTCGGGTTCGCGCTGCTCCTGCTCAGGCTCATCGGCGGCGCGTGGCTCACACGCGACGGTCTGTGGCTTGGCGCCGCAGGCTCGCAGCCGAACGGGAGCGCCATCGCGATGCTCATCGCCGTGGTACTCATCGCGATCGCGTTTCTGCTTGCGCTGGGAATGCGGACACTCCTGGCAGGGAGCGCCGCCGCCGCGTCGGTTCTCGCCGGCGAGTGGTACTTGCGCGCGTCGCAGTCCTCGAGCGGCGCTCCGGGCGAGTGGTTCTACGTGTTGACTCTGACACTTCTCGCCGCGTCGATAGCGCTACTCGGCCCGGGGGCGTATTCACTGGACGCTCGTCTCTCGGGCTGGAAGAGCATCAGCGTGGCGGCGTCGGTCAACCGCCGTTCGGTCAATCGCCGTGTGGAGGGCATTGAGCCATGAATGCAGTTCTTGCAATGAGTTCAAGCTGTGAATCGACCCGCCCCCGCGTCGCGTTCGGAGGTGTCGTGGGCCGCTCCGACGTGTGGCAACGCGTGCTGACGTCGGCTCTGCGCGTCGCGGCAACCGACACGACCGTCTTTCTGCAGGGCGAGTCCGGGACGGGGAAGGAAGTGATCGCGCGGTTCATCCACCAGGCGTCGCCGCGGAAGGCCGGCCCATTCGTGGCGATCAATTGCGCGGCCCTGCCCGAACAGCTCCTCGAGTCCGAGCTTTTCGGATACGAGCGAGGGGCCTTTACGGGCGCTCAGCAGGCCAAAGCTGGTCAGGTCGAGCTGGCGTCACGGGGCGTCCTCTTTCTCGACGAGGTGAGCGAAATGAGCCTCGCTGCGCAGGCGAAATTCTTGCGCGTCCTCCAGGAGCGCGAGTTTCAGCGCCTCGGTGGCACCCGCCCGCAGAAGGCCAACATCCGGGTGATCGCTGCGAGCAATCGCGATCTGCGCGAAGCCGTCGCGGCGCGAACCTTTCGGGAAGACCTCTTTTACCGACTGCAGGTCTTTGACATCCGGCTGCCCCCGCTGCGGGAGCGAATCGATGACGTGCCGCTCCTCGCAGAGCAGTTCCTCGCGGAGCTCGCGGAGATCGTGGGCCGGACGCCCGTGCTGGCCGATGAGGCCGTGGAGGCGCTGACGGCGTACAGTTGGCCGGGCAACGTTCGGGAGCTCCGCAATGTCCTCGAGCGGGCCGCGATTCTGAGCGACGACGTGATCGAGCGGAGGCATCTCTCGCTCCACGTCACACCGACCGCGGCGGCGAAGCCGGACGACTTGGGTGTCATGGAGCGGCAAACGATCGAGAACGTGCTCCGCCAGACTGACTGGAACAAGTCGAAGACGGCACGGCGCCTCGGGCTCTCGCGCACGCAGCTGTACGGACGGCTTCGCCGGTACGGCCTCGAGAGTCCCAATATGATGTAGTCGGTCGCCGGTTCATCATATTCGCGGGAGCCGTCATGAAGGATTTCCAGGGTCTCTCGGAGAAGGAGCTGCTCGCGCTCGCCATTTCGCTCGAAGAAGAGGACGAGCGAGTGTACGCCGATTTCGCCGAAGGCTTGCGCGATGCGTTTCCCGCGTCGGCCGCGGTATTCCATGGCATGAGGGATGAGGAGGCCGGGCATAGGCGCCGGCTCATCGATCTCTATCGGACCAAGTTCGGCGAGCACATTCCCCTGATCCGCCGTCAGGATGTTCGAGGATTCGTCCAGCGCAGGCCTGTCTGGCTTGCCCGCCCGCTCAGTCTCGACAACGTCCGCAAACAGGCCAGCGCCATCGAAGTCGAGACCCGGCGGTTCTACGAACGCGCCGCCGCCCGCTCCTCCGATGCGAGCGTTCGCCAGCTGCTCGACGATCTCGCCCAGGAGGAACGCGCGCACGAGGACAAGGCGCGGGAATTGAACGAGGAGAAGCTGGGACCACACGTCAGGGAAGACGAGGACCGGGCGCGGCAGCGGTTGTTCGTACTGCAGATCGTGCAGCCCGGTCTTGCCGGCTTGATGGACGGGTCGGTCTCGACGCTGGCTCCGGTCTTCGCCGCAGCCCTTGCAACCCGCAACAGTTGGGACGCCTTTCTTGTCGGCATGGCGGCATCGGTCGGCGCGGGCATCAGTATGGGATTTGCGGAGGCGCTGTCCGACGATGGCAGCTTGACGGGCCGCGGGCTTCCGTGGATTCGCGGGATCGTCTGCGGCGCCATGACGACCCTCGGCGGCGTCGGCCACACATTGCCGTTTCTGATCCCAAGCTTTCGTCCGGCCTTTGCGATCGCGTTCCTCGTGGTGCTCGTCGAGCTCGGCGTCATTACGTGGATTCGGCACCGTTACATGGACACGCCGATCATATCGGCGGGCGTGCAGGTGCTGATCGGCGGCGCGCTCGTGTTCCTGACCGGGGTGCTGATCGGCAGTTCGTAATTCAGTCGGTACGGCCCCGGCTCTGACGGCGGCCACCAGGCCACCAATCAGTGGAGCCAGGCTTCAATGAAGCCAGTCGAAGCCGCGCCTTCTCTCGCCGAACCAGAGACGCACATCTGACTGTACGAAGACGTCGATTTCGTGCGGCGTGAGCGCCATGCCCATCGACTGGAGCTCCGCCAGCGCCTCCAGGGGGTCGAGCGCAAACCGGATGCGCAAGTCCTCGTCTGACAGCAATCGTGTGATGACTTCCCCCACGGTTTCTTGCGACATCGCAGCCTCTCCCTGAAGGATCAGCGGTGGCAAAGAACGCGCCAGTGCGGAGGGGCGCAGAATGCCGCGGAACCCATGTACGGCTCTAAGGGATGACCCGTTGGTGCTTGCGCGCGTGAGCAAAGGTGAGTCAAAGCGCACAGGGCTTAGCGCATTACATCGGGCTCGCTGCGGCCAATCGCGGTTTTCGGCGGTGGCGCGGGGGTTGCCTTAGCAGGTGGCGGTTGCATTATGTGGATCGTCAAACTCGCGCTGTCCCGTCCGTATACCTTCATCGTGCTGTCGCTGGTGCTGCTCCTGGTCAGCCCGGTGATGCTGCTCCGGACGCCGGTCGACATCTTCCCGGCGATCAACATTCCGGTGATCAGCGTCATCTGGACTTATACGGGCCTGCCGCCGTCGGAGATGGAGAGCCGGATCGTCTCGATTTTCGAACGGTCGCTCACCACGAGCGTCAACAACATCGAGCACATTGAATCGCAATCGTTGAACGGCGTGGCGGTCGTGAAGGTGTTTCTCCAGCCCACCGCCAATATCGACGGCGCCATCTCCGAGGTGATCGCGGAGGCCCAGGTGGGGCTCAAGCAGTTCCCGCCGGGAATCTCGCCGCCTCTCGTGCTCAGTTACAACGCGTCGTCGGTCCCCATCGTGCAGCTCGGGCTCGGCGGCCGCGGCCTGTCCGAACAGCAGCTCAACGACTACGGCGTCAACTTCATCCGGCCGCAGCTCGCGACGATTCAGGGAGCCGCCGTGCCCATTCCCTACGGCGGGAAGATCCGCCAGGTCATGGTTGACATCGACTCGCACCGCCTGATGGCAAACGGTCTCTCGCCGACCGACGTCGTCAACGCCGTCAACGCGCAGAACGTCATCCTGCCATCGGGCACGACCAAGATCGGCCACACCGAGTACAACGTGGCGCTGAACGGCACGCCGTCGGTGGTGCAGACGCTGAACGACATTCCTGTGAAAGTGACGAATGGCGGGACGGTCTACATCCGTGACGTGGCGTACGTCCGCGACGGCTACGCCGTCCAGCAGAACATCGTCCGTCAGGACGGACAGCGCGGCGTCCTCCTTGCCGTGCAGAAGTCCGGCAGCGGATCGACCCTGTCCATCGTTTCGGAGATTTACAAGGCCATCCCCAGGATTGCCGCCACGCTTCCCGCTCAGCTCGTCATCAAGCCGCTGTTCGATCAGTCGCTGTTCGTGCGCGCGTCGCTCGATGGCGTGCTGCGCGAGGGGCTGATCGCGGGTGCGCTCACCTCGCTCATGATTCTGCTGTTTCTCGGCAGCTGGCGGAGCACGCTCATCATCGCGATCTCGATTCCTCTTTCGATCCTGACATCACTGCTGATGCTCAGCGCGCTGGGCGAGACGATCAACATCATGACGCTCGGCGGCCTGGCGCTCGCCGTAGGCATCCTCGTCGACGACGCCACCGTGACGATCGAGAACATCAACTCGCATCTCGAGAACGGCCAGGCGCTCGAGCCGGCGATCCTCGAGGGGGCTCAGCAGATTGCGGTGCCGGCGTTTGTCTCCACCCTATGCATCAGCATCGTTTTCGTCCCCATGTTCTTCCTGACCGGCGTCGCCAGGTATCTATTTGTCCCGCTGGCCGAAGCCGTCATCTTCGCGATGATCGCGTCTTATTTCTTTTCGCGGACCCTGATTCCGACGCTGGTGATGTACCTGCTGGGCCGGGAGCACGGTGTCCGCCAGGAGCGCCAGGGTACGGGCAGACAAGGCATTTTCGGGCGCCTCCACGCGCGGTTCGAGCACGGATTCGCGGCGGTGCAGGGTGGATATACGTCGCTGCTGCGGCTCTGCCTTGACAACCGGGTCGCGTTCGCCGGCGGGTTTCTCGTCTTCTGCGCGGCGAGTCTGTTGCTGTTCACCCGGGTCGGCCAGGACTTCTTCCCGTCCGTGGACGCCGGCCAGTTCCGGCTGCACCTTCGCGCCAAGACCGGGACCAGGATTGAAGAGACGGCTCGTCTGACGGACCAGGTGGAGCGCGCGATTCGTACGCGCATTCCTGCATCAGAGCTCGGGGGCATTCTCGACAACATCGGGTTGCCCACGAGCGGGATCAATCTCTCATACAGCAACAGCGGCGTGATCGGCAGCGCCGACGCCGAGATCCTGGTCTCGCTGCAGGCGACGCACCGGCCAACGGCGGACTACGTCGCCCAGCTGCGCGACGCGCTGCCGAAGGCGTTTCCCGGAACGACCTTCTTTTTCCAGCCCGCGGACATCGTGAGCCAGATCCTGAACTTCGGCCTTCCGGCACCGATCGACATTCAGGTCGTCGGCAGGGATCTGAAGAACAACTTCGCACTCGCCGCGGCGATGGCGGCGAAGATACGCGCGGTGCCCGGCGCGGTCGACGTCCATGTCCACCAGTTACTCGATCAACCCAGGCTTCAGCTGGACGTCGATCGCGTGCGGACGAGGCAGTTCGGTCTCACGGAGCGTGATGTGGCGGGCAACGCGCTGATCTCGCTGAGCTCCAGCTTTCAGACGAGCCCCAACTTCTGGCTGTCGCAAAACGGGGTGACGTACAACATCGCGGTGCAGACGCCTCAGTACCAGCTCGATTCGCTCGATGCCCTGCGGACGATTCCGATCAACTCGCCTTCGGCGAGCGCGCCGCAGCTCCTCGAGAACGTGACGTCGATGACAAGGACTGCGGAGCCCGCTGTCGTGAGCCACTACAACGTGCAACCGGTCATTGACATCTACGCCGGCGTGCAGGGACGGGATCTCGGCGGCGTAGCGTCGGACATCGCGCGCATCACCACCGCCGCGCAGTCACAGCTGCCGCGGGGTAGCACCCTCGTGACTGGCGGTCAGATTGCGACCATGCGCTCGTCGTTTGCCGGCCTGATCGCCGGCCTGGCGTTTGCGATCCTGCTCGTCTACCTGCTGATCGTCGTGAACTTTCAGTCGTGGACCGAGGCGTTCATCATCATCACGGCTCTTCCCGGGGCGCTGGCCGGCATCGCGTGGATGCTGTTCCTCACGCGGACCACGTTGAGCGTGCCTGCGTTGATGGGATCCATCATGAGCGTCGGCGTTGCGACCGCCAACAGCGTGCTGGTGATTGCCTTTGCCAACGAGCGCTTCGCCGACACCAGGGACGCGGTCCGTGCCGCGCTCGAGGCGGCGTCGACGCGGCTCAGGCCGGTTCTCATGACCGCTCTCGCGATGATCATCGGCATGGTGCCGATGGCGATCGGCCTCGGCGAGGGCGGAGAGCAGAATGCACCGCTCGGACGCGCCGTGATCGGCGGCCTGCTCTTCGCGACGATGGCGACACTGTTCTTCGTGCCGGTCGTGTTCACGATCGTTCACCGGAAGGCGAACGGGCGTGCAGCCGCCGACTAATGTGTGAGGATTGTCATGGACCCAGCAGAAGCTCAACCGGAAACCGCCCCGACAATGTTGCCGGAGGCGCCTCCCGCGGCACCAGCGGGATCTCCACCTGAAGCTCCCCCGCCGCACGCTCGCGGTGCCAGGCTGCTCTGGTTTCTGGCCATTCCGGCCGTGCTCGTCGCCGGCGGACTGTTCACCGTGCAGGCCCGCGATCGGAGCGGCCGGCAGCTGGCGACCGCTACGCAGTCGCTGGCCGTCGAGACAGTAAGCGTCCTCCACGCCGTCCCGGGCGCGCCGGTGTCCGAGATCACGCTGCCGGGCATGACGCAGGCGTACTCGGAGTCCCCGATCTACGCGCGCGTCAGCGGCTACGTCCGCGCCTGGCACGTGGACATCGGCGCGCACGTGCGCGAGGGGCAGCTGCTGGCCGAGATCGACGCTCCGGAGGTCGATCAGGAGCTCAATCAGGCCCGCGCCGTGCTCGCGCAGGCGGGCGCGAACCAGCAGCTCGCGCAGATCACCGCCGTGCGTTACCAGAGCCTGATCAAGACCAACTCGGTCTCGCAACAGGAAGTCGATCAGAACAACCAGAACCTTGCCGCGCAGCAGGCCAACGTGCAGGCAGCAACCGCGGCCGTGAGCCGGTTGGAGCAGATGCAGGGTTTCGAGAAGGTCTATGCACCGTTCGCCGGTGTCATCACCGAGCGCAAGACCGATGTTGGCGATCTCATCAATGCCGGCAACAGCGGAACAGGCCGCGAGTTGTTCCACATTTCCCAGATCAACACCATTCGCGTCTTCGTGAACGTGCCGGAGGAGTACAGCAAGCAGGTCAGCGGCGGAGCGCAGGCCGCGATGGATCTGACCGCGCTCCCGGGGAAGTCGTTCGCCGCGCGCGTGATCCGGACGAGCAACGCCATCGATCCGGTCTCGCGCACGCTGTCAGTCGAATTGGACGTGCCTAATCCAGTGGGCGAGCTGCTGCCGGGCGCGTACGCCAACGTGCACTTCAAGCTGCCGCTGCGCGTCGTGCCGCTCGTCATCCCGGCGAGCTCGATCCTCTTCCAGGCGGCCGGGCCGCAAGTCGGGATCGTCTCGCCGGGCAACCTGGTGCAGCTGCGGAGCGTGAGCCTCGGACACGATTTCGGGGACACGGTGGAGATCCTGGGCGGCGTTGCGCCCGACGACGCGATCATCGCGAATCCGGCGGATTCGCTGACCGGAGGCGCGCACGTCGCGGTCGACCCGGCCGCGACGCCCGGGAACGCCACGGTTCCGGGAAAGTAGGACGGACATGGACAATGTCAAGCGCGCACTCAGAGGTGCCCGACGCCGCGGTACTGCGGCGGCGCTCGGTGGGCTCCTGGTGCTGTCAGCGGCGGGCTGCGCGGTCGGACCGAAGTACCGGCCCCCCGATGTGCCCGGGCCTCCTCAGTTCAAAGAGAGACCGCCCGCGACAGGAGGCGACAGTGGAGCGCCGGCGATCGCATACGCCGATTGGTGGCGGGTGTTCAACGACCCGGCGCTCGATGATCTCGAACGGCAGGCGGTCACGGCCAACCTCGACATTCGCGTCGCGGTCGCCCGTGTCGACCAGGCGGCGGCGGGGGCGAGATACGCCGGATCGTTTCTATTTCCGACCGTCAGCCTGGGCGCGGCCGCATCGGGGAATCGCGAGGCCCAGAACCGTCCGAATACGAACGGTCGCGCCGCGGCGTACAACGACTTTCAGCTGCCGCTGATCCTCAGCTACGAAGTCGATGCCTGGGGACGGGTGCGGCGCTCGCTCGAATCGGCGCATGCCGTCGAGCAGGCCACCGAGGCGGATCTCAGGTTCGTGCAGCTCTCGATTCAGACGGGCCTGGCCGTCGACTATTACAGTCTGCGACAGAACGATGCCGAGCAGCAGGTGCTTCAACAGACGCTCGAGGAGCTCCAACGGGCGGTTGACCTTACGACCCAGCGTTTTCGCGGCGGCGTTACGAGCGAGCTCGAGGTCAAGCAGGCCCAGGGTCTATTGGATCAGACCCGGGCGCAGGCGCAGGCGCTGGACATTCAGCGTGCCGAGCTCGAGCACGCGATCGCGGTGTTGATCGGCCGCGCCGCTTCGGAATTCGCCCTCCCGAGAGCGCCATTCGACGGCGCGCCTCCCGAGGTTCCGGCCGGCATACCCGCCGATCTGCTGGTCCGCAGGCCCGATATTGCCGAGGCCGATCGTTTCGCCGCGTCGGCGGCGGCGGCCGTCGGCGTGGCCAAGGCGGCCTATCTCCCCCAGATCTCGCTGACCGGTCTCGCCGGCTTCGAGAGCACTGCTGCGTCGAGCCTGTTCACGTGGGCCAATGCCATCGCCTCGCTGGGTGCGTCCGCTCTGACACCGGTGTTCAATCGAGGCCGGGTCCGCGCGGGGGTCGATGAGGCGGCTGCCGCCTATCGTCAATCCCTGGCTCAGTATCAGAAGACTGTCCTGGTCGCTTACCAGGAGGTCGAGGACCAGCTCGCTGGTCTGCGCTTTCTGCAGGGCGAAGGGGCGTCGGAGACCGCCGCGATCGATGCTGCCAGACAGGCGCTCCAGATTGCGCTCGATCGCTATCAGGGCGGGTTGGTCAGCTATCTCGACGTCGTGTTTGCGCAGACCGCTCTGCTGGCCAACCAACGCGTGTCGGCACAAATCAGCGGCCAACGGATGACCGCGACGGTGATGCTCATCAAGGCGTTGGGCGGCGGATGGCTCCAGGTGCCGTCCGGATCGACGAGAATACCCTCCATGTCTCAGGGCCCTTCATGAGCGCAGCGCCCAAGGTCCGCGTCCTGTGCGTCGACGATCACGCCGTCGTGCGCGAGGGCATCGCCGCGATCATCAACCTGCAGCCCGACATGACGCTGGTCGCATCGGCGTCAACCGGCCGCGACGCGCTGCAACAGTATCGGGCCATCCGGCCGGACGTGACCCTGATGGACCTCCGGTTGTCCGACATGAGCGGATTCGACGCGATCCGCGCCATCCGAGCAGAATTCCCGGACGCCAGAGTCATCGTTCTCAGCTCATATGAAGGCGACGCGGACATTCGGCAGGCGATGGATGCGGGCGCGCGGGGCTACGTCGCGAAAGGGATGGTCCGCGAGGAGCTGCTCGCCGTCATCCGAAGCGTCCACGCCGGAAAGCGGCGTCTTCCTGCGGAGCTCGCGTCGACGCTCGCCGAGCACCTGTCGGACGACCAACTGAGCCCGCGGGAAATTGAAGTGCTCCAGCATGTCTCGGCCGGCAAGCTCAATAAGGAGATTGCGGCCGAGTTGTCGCTCGCAGAGGGCACGGTCAAGATGCACGTCCGCAACATCCTGTCGAAGCTGGGCGCCAGCGACCGTACGGAAGCCGTCACCGTCGCGCTGCGCCGCGGCATCATCCGTCTGTAGATGTCTTGGCGTGCCTGTTGCGTTAGACCTTGTTGAACGGAACGGAGACCGCTATGCACGAAGAGCCTGATTCTGATCGCGTATCGTTGCCTCGCGTCGGCTTCATCGGCCTTGGGGGAATGGGATCGCGCATGGCATCCCGGCTCCTTGATGCCGGCTACCCTCTGACCGTTTACAACCGGACGAGGCGCCGCGCCGAGGAAGTTCAGCGATCCGGCGCCTCCATCGCGGAGTCGCCCCGTGAGCTCGCCGGGTCGTCCGATGTCGTGCTGTCGTCGGTGGCGGATGATGCGGCGCTCGCGCAGGTGATGTTCGGCGACGGCGGTGCGCTGCCCGGGGCCCAGCCGGGCTCTGTCTTCATCGATCTGAGCACGGTGCATCCGCGTGAGTCGGTGCGGCTATCTGAGGCTGGTCTCGCGAGAGGCGCCGACGTGCTCGACGCCCCGGTGTCGGGAAGCCTCGCGCAGGCGGAACAGGGCCAGCTCGTCCTGTTCGTCGGGGGTGAGCGGGCGGTATACGAGCGCTGCCTGCCGCTGTTCGGAGTGCTGGGTAAGGCGGCGGTGTACATGGGGCCGTCCGGATCGGGCGCGATGACCAAGCTGTGTGTGAACGCGCTGCTGGGACTCGGGATGCAATCCCTCGCCGAGGCCCTCGCACTCGGCGAGCGCGCCGGTCTGCCGCGCGAACGTCTCCTCGAGGCATTTGCGGAGACGGCGGTGCTCTCACCGAGTCAGCGGTCGAAGTTCGACAACATCCGGCGCGACGAGTATCCCGCGGCGTTTCCCCAGCGGCTGATGTACAAGGACTTCTCGCTGATCCTCCAGCGGGCGCTCGAGCTCGCGGTCGCGATGCCGGCGACGGCGGCCGCGTCGCAGGTCGCCGCCGCCGAGCACGCGCGCGAAGCGGCCGCGCACGTGGACGACGACTTGTCGGCCGTCGTGCGGGCGATGACGCAGAAGCGAGACTGATGAATCTGAATGGGTTGGAGACTCATGACCGCGTGCAGTTGCCTACGCCCTCAGT
>DASZFS010000608.1:0-19969 GCA_035939575.1 Vicinamibacterales bacterium
CATCGTCTTCAACGGACAGATCTCGTCGCGCTCGCCCTGGATGAAGAACTTGGGCTTCGAGCTGCGCGCCACCGGCTCAAAGTCGTACCGCGAGAGCGGGAGCGCGATGCCGATGAGCGTCGAGACGCGCGGATCCTCGACACCGACGGTGAGCGCCACGAACGACCCGAACGACATGCCGCCGGCCCACATCGGGACATGCGGATAGCGCGCGTGCATGAAATCAAGCGCGGCGCGAAAGTCGTCCATTTCGCCAGGGCCGTTGGAAAACGCGCCATCGCTCGTCCCGGCGCCACGAAAGTTGAAGCGCAGCACCGCGCACCCGATCCGGGCGAGCGCCTTGGCTGCCTGATACACGACTTTCGTGTGCATCGTGCCGCCCATCTCCGTGTGCGGGTGAGCGAACACCACCGCGGCGCGGACCCCGGAGCTGTGGCCCGGGTTGACGATCCCGTCGGCGCCAATGGTTCCCGGCGGCGCGGGCTCATCGAGGAGCGCTTCGAGGCGGCCGGAGGGCCCGACGATCTCGCGGAGGGCCATTACGCAACCCTTCCCGGCGTCGGGGTCTTGTCATCCCGCGTCTTTTCATCCCTCTTCTCTTCCCTCTTCTCTTCCCGCGTCGTCTCGCCGGTGAACTCGCCGACGGTCGCCGCGAACGCGTCGGGCCGCGTCAACGTGCCCTGGTGCCCACTGTTGCGCAGCACGCTCTGCCTGGCTCCGGCAATGAGCTCCACGTACCGCGAGGAGCCGTCCACGGGGACCACGTGGTCCAGATTGGCCTCACCGGTGACGACGAGCGTCGGCGCGGCAATACGCGCGCAGTCGCTCGCTGAATCATAGGTTCCGATGAGCCGGGCCCGCCGTGCCATGCGCGTCACCGAGATCGGCGCGGTTGCCAGCGTACGTACCAGCCTCCACACGAATGCGCGCCGCGCCGCGGAATCCGGAAAGGCCGCCCTGAGCTCGGACCGCGCGCGCATTGGCGCCTCCATCAGGAAGATCGGGCCGAACACCCAGGGGAATCGGGCATATATCTCGTGTCGCCGCCGCAGGCGCCATCCAGGGCCTGGCGCCGACGCCAGGACGAGAGCCTCCACCCGCTCCGGTTGCCGCGCCGCGAACTTGAGCGCGACAAGACCGCCGAACGACAGGCCGCAGACGATGGCCCTGTCCGTACCCGTGCGGTCGAGAACGGCAGCGACCTGGTCCGCATAGCTGTCGAAGCCGCGCTCAGGTTGAAAGGGAAACCTGGCGGAGGGTTCGTCGCCGAGCGAAAAGGTCAGGGTGCGAAATCGTGACGAGAGTGCGTCCACCGTCCCCCGCGTGAATTCCCAGCGTCCCTGAAGCCCGGGAATGAACACGAGCGTCCTGCCTCGACCTTGATCGATGAATCGCATCACTAGTTCCGCAGCGGCTTTCCGGTCTGTAATGTGTGCTGGATGCGTTCCAGTGTCTTTCGCTCGCCGCAGAGCCTGAGAAACGCCTCGCGCTCGAGGTCGAGCAGATACTGCTCGCCGACGACCGACTGCGTCGGCAGCGCCCCGCCGGACAACACGTTCGCGAGCGCGCGGCCTACCACCGCATCGTGATCGCTGATCCGGCCCGCGCGCAAGGCGAGATGGATCCCGAGCTTCAGCGCGGCCAGGACGCCCTCACCGCCGACCGGAATCGCCGAGCGCGGCGCTGGCTTCTGATAGCCCTCCTGCACGCGCGCCAGCGCGCGGGCCTTGGCGTCGGCCATCAGCCGCTCCCGGTTCATCGTCACGCGATCGGTTGCGTCCAGATAGTCGAGTCGCATCGCGTCGGCGGCGCTCGTCGACACCTTGGCGAATGCGATCGTCTCGAACTCGCGCTGGGTGAACGGCAGGAGGTCAGCCTGGTTGGACGGCAGGCGGTCCATGGCCCGCGCCAGCATTTCCTTCGTTCCGCCGCCGCCTGGAATCAGCCCGACCCCGACCTCGACCAGGCCGATGTAGCTCTCGGCTGCTGCCTGAACGCAATCACCATGGAGGGCGATCTCGCAGCCGCCGCCAAGCGTGCGGCCGGCGGTCGCGACCACGACCGGGACGTCCGCGAACCGGATCGCCTGGGTAGCTCCCTGGAACGCGCGGATCATCAGGTCGATCTCGTCCCAGTTGCCCTCCTGCGCCTCGAGCAGCAGCAACAACAGGTTCGCGCCAACGGAGAAGTCGGGCGCGTCGTTGCCGATGACAAGCGCGCGGAAATTGGCGGCGGCTTCCTTCACGCCGGCGTGCAGCATCTGGATCGTATCGCCGCCGATGGCGTTCATCTTCGAATGGAATTCGACCGCGAGCACTCCGGCGTCCAGGTCTACGAGGCTGGCGCCGGCGTTCCGGCGCACGACGCGCTGTCGATCCTTCGCCGCTTTGAGGATTTGCAGATTGGCCAGGACGGACGGGTTGGCAGGGTTCGCGGGGTTCACCCGGCTGTCGAACAGCTCTTGCGCGCCGATGGCATCGATCGTGGCGAACGGGCCCAGCTCCCATCCGAAACCCCATCGCATCACGCGGTCGACATCGTCATTCGAATAGGCAATGTCGGGCGCCACGCGCGCGGTGTATGTCAGCGCGGGACCGAGCGTCTCACGCAGGAAGTCCCCGACCTTATCCTTTCCGAAGTACAGCGTCTTGATGCGCTGCCCCGTGTCGTCAATCGCCCGCGCGGCATCGAGCGCCGGCAGCCTGGCGGCCTGCTTCGGGCGATAGGTCATCGTCGCGGGTTCAAGGGTGAGAATGTCGCTCCCCGACCCGCTGCGGACCCGCTTGTAGAAGCCCTGACCTGCTTTCTCCCCCACCCAGCCGCGCTCGATCATCGCCGCGACGAGCGCAGGCAGTTCGAAGTCCAGGTTGCGCGCGACATGGGCGAGGATATCGATCCCGGCGATATCCATCGTTCGGAATGTTGCGCTTTTCGGCCGGCCGATCGCCGGCCCGCTCATCGCGTCGATCTCTTCAATCGTGTAGCGGCCGGACTCAAGGGCGCGCAGCACCAGAAGGACACCGTACACGCCGATGTGGTTGCCGATGAAGTTGGGCCTGTCCTTGGCGACGACCACGCCCTTGCCGAGACGATGGTCGGCGAAGCACGAGATGCGCGAGGTCACGTCCGGATCGGTATCCGGCGTCGGGACGAGCTCGAGCAGATGGAGATAGCGGGGCGGGTTGAAAAAATGCGTGCCGATCCAGTGTCTGCGGAAGTCCGCGCTGCGCCCATCGGCCAGCGCGGCGATCGGGATGCCCGAGGTGTTGGACGATACGATGGACCCCGCGCGTCGCGCGGCATCGACGCGCTCGAGCAACGCGCGCTTCACGTCGAGCTGCTCGACGACGGCCTCGATGATCCACTCAGCGTCGGCCAGCCGATCGAGATGGGTGTCGAAACCGCCCGTGGAGACGAGCGACGCGAGGTCTGGTGTGAAGAAGGGATCCGGCTTGAGACTCCGCGCGCGCTCGAGGCCCGCGCGGGCGATATCGGACGTGAGATCCAGCAGCAGGGCCGGCACGCCTGCGTTGGCGACATGCGCGGCAATCTGCGATCCCATCGTCCCGGCACCGAGCACGGCGACGGAACGGATTGGCCTCGGCGTGCCCGGCATGTTCACCGGGTTCATCGCGATCGCGCTCCGTCAAGAAAGAGGTCGACGACCGCATCGGCGTCGGCCTCGAGCGAATAGCGCCGGCGGCTCAGAATCCAGTTCGTGGCCATCTCGTCGAGCGCGCCGAAGAGCGCCTTGGCGGCGACGGTCGGCTTGACGTCGGTGCGGAAGATCCCGGCACGTTGGCCGTCCGTGATGGCGCTGCGGATGAGCCCAAGGTAGTCGCGCAGGAGCGTGGACGAGAAGCGCTCCATGAATTTCGTCGACTGGCGCAGCTCGACCTGGAACACGATCGCGAGGTTGCGGTCGCGGCCGAGACGCTCGAGATGGAGGCGCGCGAAACGGCGGAGGCGCTCGCGGGGGTCGTCGCGGTCGGCGACCACGGCGCGCGCCTCGGCGAGGGCGTCACGCATGCCGCGCTCGAAGATCGAGATGAGCAGGTCGTCCTTGCTTCGAAAATAGAGATAGACCGTGCCTGCCGCGACACCCGCCGCGCGGGCCACGTCGGCAACCTGGGCGTTGAAGTATCCCCGGCCGGCAAACACGTCGATGGCGGCGCGCAGAATCGCGTCGCGCTTGGGGCCCGGCGGGGTCTCCGGCCGCGGTTTGCGGAACGTCATTCTCGGGGCTCTCGGGGCTCTCGGGGCTCGGGAGGAGACGGCGATCGGCATGACTGAATGAATATTCATTCAGTCGCCCGGCGCGTGTCAAGGCACGGTGAAGCGGTCCGGCTTCCACGCACCACGACTGGTGTAAGAACTACCAATGCCGTCGGCTCATCCGGACGCTGTCCTCAAGTTTTCAGGCAAATCCTAACGGCTCGGCTGGTACGCGTGTTGCCCCTAGTGGGCGTTGCAGGAGGTCTGTATGCGGTTGATGCATAGGGTTATCGGTGTGCTTGCGTGCAGTTGCGTCGGGCTAACCCCGGCGTTTGCCGGTCAACACGGTCACAATGCCGCGCCCCCGCCGGCGGCAGCGGCGAAGGCGCCAACCCATCCGGCGACCACCGCCACGCACCCGCCAGTGTCCGTTCCGCAGAAAATCGCGGCCAATCCCGCGCTCGTTGCGCGCCTGACGCCGCTCCTGCCGCCGGGAACGAAGCTCGCTGATGCCGCGGCCGGCTTCAGGAACCAGGGACAGTTCATCGCCGCGCTCCACGTGGCGCGCAACCTCAACATCCCGTTTGCGCAGCTCAAAGCCGAGATGACCGGCACGGATCACGACAGCCTCGGCCAGGCGATTCATGAGCTGCAACCGACCGCGAACGCGAAGACCGCCGCCAAGACGGCGGAGCAGGAAGCGCGAGCGGATATCAAGGCGACCCGACCCGCGAAGACAGATGCCGACGCGGACAAGAGCGACCGGTGAGACCACTCGTCGTGACCACGGTGAGCGCCCTCCTGGCGCTTGCCGTGACGATTCCCGCGCGGGCGCAGGGCAAGGGAAAGGGCAACGGGCACCAGAGCAAGCCGCCGAGCAGTAATCCTCTGCCGACCCCGGAGGCCATTGCCCCGTCCACCGCGGGAGCCGTGCCGTTCGCTTGGATTGACGATGCGAGCGTGCTGCCGGCGGGGAGCGCGGCGCTGACCATCATGGCGCTGCGCTGGCAGGGCACCGATGTGGGCGAGGTCGACGTGCCCGTGCTGGGGGTCGCCGCGGGGCTGGCCCCCCGTTTGCAAATCGGCGCGAGCATTCCTCGAGTTGTGGGCAACGACGCGAGCGGTGTGATCGGCGGTCTTGGCACGAGCTACGTGAGCGCCAAGTTCGGGGTCCTGACCGGACAACAGCCATCTGGCATCAAGCTGGCCGTCGCACCGACGCTGCAGATTCTCGGAGAAGGTGCGTTGCAAGGCCTGGCACCTGACCAGAGCCGGACGCAGTTCGGTCTGCCAGTGAGCATGGAAGTCGATCGCGGCGCCGTACGCGTGTTTGCGAGCACGGGATTCTTCTCCAGAGGCGTCTGGTTTGCCGGCGGCGGCGTCGGGGCGCGGGCCACGCCGCGCGTGGCGGTTTCCGCGGCTGTCAGCCGAGCGTGGGCGACCAGCGCCATCGACGCGCCCGCCGGGGATCGACGGGAGGTGTCGGGCAGCGTTGCCTTCCAGGCGAGCCCTCAGATGTCCGTGTTCGGATCTCTCGGACGAACGGTTGCGACCTCGGATCAGGACGGCGCCGGGACGACGTTGACGGGCGGCGTGATGTTCCTGTTGCCGGCGCCGGTTCGGAAATAGCGTTTGTTTGACTCCCCCCAGAAGGATGGATTCGATGCACACGAGAAACCAGCGCTCGGGCGCCGCAATCGCTTCAATCACTTCATTTGCTTCACCGTTCGTAGTCCTTCTGGCGGCGGGCGCGATCGCTGCCGTCGCATGCGGGCGCGGCGCGGAAGCCGTCACACCGGAAGCGATCGAACAACAGTACGGCGTCTCTGGCGCGCACACCGACGACGTGTCGACGCCGCAAGGATCGATCAGAGGCACGGTCGTGCCGGTGACACTGGCCGATGGACGGCAGGCTCAACTGTTCATTCCCCCCAAGCTACAGAACGATCCGCACGGCGTTTACGTCCGCGACGAGGAAGGACTCCACCCGGTCCACCTCCGGGAGAATGCGACCCGCGACGAGATCGCGCGCGCGCCGACGGTCGTCGAGAGACGGCCCGAGCCGGAGCACGAGCAGAAGCGATCGTGGGAGAAGGACGCGTTGGTCATCGGCGGCAGCGCGGGTGCGGGCACGCTGATCGGCGCAGTGGCCGGCGGAAAGAAGGGCGCCGCGGTGGGCGTGACGGCTGGGGGCATTGGCGGGCTGATCTACGACCTGGCGACGCGCAAGAAGTGAACCGGGGCGGGTCCGTCAGCGCCAGCGTGTCAGGATGGACTCGCGCTCGAACAGCGCGGCGGACACGACCGTCAGCAGCAGCCAGATCCCGAACAGCCCGAGGCCGACGAGCCCCAGCGCGGTCGTCGACAGCCACAGCGCTCCAGTGAACTGCGCGACGAGCAGGGCGGTCAGCGGGACGATAATCAGCACGCCGAACTGCTGCGCCGTCCGCGCGTCGTTGACGCGCGACGAGATCACGATGGCCGACTGCAGCGCCACCAGCGCCGCAGCGGGCCCGACGACGAAGACGAGCAGGGCGGTGCGGGGCGTCAGCATCGCGCGCGCGACGCCGGGTGCGCCGAAGACGATGATCCCCGCGAAGTACAACGCCACGCCGACGAGCGAGATCGACAGCGTCGGCAGCAGCGAGCCGAGTACCTTCGCCACCAGGAGCTCCAGCGTCGTGATCGGCGTGGCAAGGAGCGGCTCGAGCGTGCGCGCCTGCTTTTCGCCGACGACCGAGTGCGCTGCGAGCGCCATCGCGCCGGTAATCGGCGTCAGCAAGAACAGCATCAGAAACTGCTGAAAGAGAAAGAACTGAATCTGGCCGTCGGTTGACAGCTGCGCGTGTGCGCCGGCGACGCTGCTGACCCTGACGAGATCCGCGTCGCGCCCCAGAGGCTGGCCGCTGAAGACGGGAATCACGACCACGATCGTGAACGGCAGCGCGAGCGACAACAGCGTGACGACGACGACCGGCACCAGCGCCGACCGGTTTCTCAGGAGGTCGAGGAGCTCCTTCGCGATGAGCGTCCGGACGCGCCTCATGCCCGGCCGTCCAGGAGATGCAGATACACGTCCTCGAGCGCGGGCATCTCGGGTCGCACCTCGAGGAGGCGGGCGCCGGCCGACACCAGCGCTGAGACGAGCCGGGGCGTGTCGCGATCGACGTCCGTCAGGGACAGGACGAACGCGCCGCCATCGAGGAGCGCCGCTGCGTCGAACGATCGCACGACCGCTACGAACGGCTCCGGGTCGCCCGCCACCCGGATGATGAGGCGGCCGGTCGTGAGGCGTTGACGGAGCAGGCGCGGACGATCGAGCGCGAGCAGACGCCGGTCCAGCACGGCGACGCGGTCGGCGATCCGCTCCGCCTCATCCAGGTTGTGCGTCGAGACGAGGACCGCGCAGCCCTCGGCGCGCCGCTCCTCCAGGAGGCGGCGCACGCTGCGCCGGATCTCGGGATCGAGCCCCGAGGTCGGCTCGTCGAGCAAAAGAATGCCGGGCGCGTGAAGCAGTGCCCGCGCGAGCGCCACCTTCTGGCGCATCCCTTTGGACAGCTCCGCTGCGCGGTCGGACGCGTGGTCGCTCAGCTCAAACAGCTCGAGCGACCGATCGATCGCCCGATCCGGGCTCCGCAGGTTGTACAGCCTGGCGTAGATACTGAGGTTCTCGCGGACGGTCAGCCGCTCCCACAGCCCTGGCGCCTCGGTGAGGAAGCCGATCCGCGCGCGCAGTGACGCGGCGGTCGCGCGTGTCATCACGACGCCTCCAATCGTCACGGTGCCGGCTGACGGCGCGATGAGCCCCGCGAGCATGCGGAGCGTTGTCGTCTTGCCAGCGCCGTTCGGTCCGAGCAGGGCGACGATCTCGGAGCCGCCGACCTCGAACGACACATCGTCCACCGCGACGCGAGAGCCGAACCGGCGCGTCAAACGGCTGGCCGAAATCACGGCGTTAGTACTTCGCCGTCTCGCGGATGGCCTTCAGGATGTCGGACGCCTGGGGAAGGATGGCCTCTTCGAGGTCCGGGGAATACGCGACAGGCGCGTCAAGCGCGCCTACGCGGCGCACAGGCGCGTCGAGGTGATCGAAGAGCTCGCCGGCGATGCGAGCGGCAATCTCGGCGCCGAACCCGCACGTCAGCTGATCCTCGTGCGCGACCACGATCCGGTTCGTGCGTTCGACGTGGGACCGTACCGCGTCCCAGTCGTACGGCGCGATCGTCCGCAAGTCCAGGACGGCGGCGCTGATGCCGTCCTTCTCGGCCTGCTGCGCCGCCAGGAGCGACCGCTGTACGAGCGCGCCCCACGTGACGACCACGACGTGATCACCCTCGCGGCGAAGGCTCGCCCTGCCGAACGGGATCATGAAACCGCTGCCCGGGTACTCGCCCTTGTTGTAGGTCTGCCGGTACAGGTGCTTGTGCTCGAGGAAGAGCACCGGATCGTCGCACCGGATCGAGGTGCGGAGCAGGCCGGCTGCGTCGACCGCGTTCGACGGGTACGCGATGCGGATCCCCGGACAGTGCGCGAAGATGCTCTCGCCCGACTGGCTGTGGTACGGGCCGCCGCGGATGTATCCGCCGATCGGGACGCGGACGACCATCGGGCACGACCACGTGTTGCCGGAGCGGTACCGCATCATCGACATCTCGTCGCGAAGCTGCATCATCGCCGGCCAGATATAGTCGAAGAACTGAATCTCCACCACCGGCTTCAGTCCGCGCACCGCCATGCCGACCGCCCGACCGATGATGTTGGCCTCCGCGAGTGGCGAGTTGAAGACGCGATCGTCACCGTAGAGCCGCTGCAGGCCGTGTGTCAGCTTGAAGACGCCGCCCTTGCCCGACACCAGCGGCTTCGCGTCCCGTTTGCTGACATCGGCGACGTCCTCGCCAAAGACCACGATGCGGGCTTCGCGCGCCATCTCGTCTTTCAGCGTGCGGTTGATGGCGGCGACCATCGTATCGGGCTTGCCCTCCGGCCGCGCGGGCGTCTCGAAATCCGCCGAGGCCGGATCGACGTCCGGGGAGTAGACCCACAGCGCAGCCGTGGATCGGTCCGGCTTGGGCGCCGCAAGCGCCTGCAGCGCCGCGTCGTTGACTTCGCGATGGACGCCGGCGGCGAGCGCCGCCAGATCATCGGGGGTGGCGAGGCCGTTGGACAGCAGGAACTCCGCGAACCGCGCGATCGGATCGCGGCGCGCCTCGGCTTCGCGCTCGGCCGGCGGTTTATACAACTTCTCGTCGTCCGACAGCGAGTGCGAGTACGGGCGGATGACGCGCGCGTGCACGAGCGCGGGTCCCTTGCGGGCGCGGACGTAGGCGGTCGCCTCCCGCATGGCGCGCAGGCTCTCGAAGAAGTCGGTGCCGTCGATCGACGAGACCTGGAGCCCGGGGAACGAGCGCACGAGCCGGGAGATGTCGCCGCCGGGCGTCTGAACTTCGACGGGGACCGAGATCGCGTACCCGTTGTCCTCGACCAGGAACAGCACGGGCAGGCTCTTCGTGCACGCCGTGCTCAGCGCCTCCCAGAACTCGCCTTCGCTCGTCGCGCCCTCGCCGAGCGACACGTACGCGATTTCGTCGGCGTGGAAGCGTGAGGCGCGATCGGCGATCTCGGGCACGCGGCTGTAGATGACGCCGGCTTCGGCCGCGCCCACGGCGTGCAGCACCTGCGTGCCGGTGGGGCTCGACGCTGAGACGATGTTGAGCTTCGTGTGGCCCCAATGCGACGGCATCTGACGTCCGCCCGAGTTGGGGTCATCCTTCGAGCCCACGCCGGCGAGGAGCATCTCGAGAGGCGTCATGCCGAGCTGCAGGCAGAGGGCGCGATCCCGGTAATAGGCGAAGAACCAGTCATACCCCGGCTTCAACATCAGGCCGGCGGCCACGAGCACCGCCTCGTGCCCCGCGCCGCTGATTTGAAAGAAGATCTGGCTCTGATTCTTAAGCTGGATCTCCTTGTCATCGAGCTTGCGCGACAGGAGCATGCAGCGATGCACGGCGAGGAGCTCGGGCTGGCTTAACCCATGAAATACATCTACACCGCTCGGTTGACTTGCGGGTGCGGTCGATTGACTTGCGGCTGGACTCGTTTGACCCGTGGCAGTCGATTCAGTTGCGGCGGTGTCCTGACCGTTGAGGACGGCCTTCATGAGTGTCGCAAATTATATCATTCACCCTCGTTGGTATATGCTGCTCGCTCATGAGCACCCAGACGGTTCGCCTGCACCGGTGGGACGAAATCGCCCTCGAGAAAGTCACCGAGATGTTGTCGCGAAAGGTCGTCACCGGCGAGCGGGAAATGGTGGCGCAGATCTACATGAAGCGCGGCTGCCTCGTGCCGATGCACTCCCACGAGAGCGAGCAGATGACCTACATCCTGCAGGGCGCGCTCCGATTCCACGTTGGCGGTGAGGAGATTACCGTCCGCGAAGGCGAGGTCCTGCACATCCCGTCGTGGATCGAGCACCAGGCGGAGGCCATCGAGGACACCTTCGAGCTCGATGTGTTCAGCCCGATCCGGCAGGACTGGCTCGACCACACGGACGACTACTTTCACCGCTGATTATGGCCATCGATCGCCAGGGCACAGGGCTCGCGATCCTCCGCATCTGCATCGGCGTTTTTTTCATTTTCGAGGCGGTGAGCAAGGCGCGCTGGATGGCCGACTCGTCGATCCTCGCGGGACAGCTTGCGAGCTGGAGCGGCGCGGCTCGCACCGGCTCAATCAGTGCCTGGTATCTTCACCGCGTTGCCGTCCCGGGCGTCCTCGTGTTCGCGCGCCTCGTGCCGATCGGCGAATTCGTCTCAGGGCTTGCACTGGTCTTCGGCTTCTGGACGCCTGTCTTTGCGTTCGTGGCGTTCTTCATGGCACTGAACTTCCACATCGCCGGCGGCACCCTTTTCCACTACAGCTTCCTGACCAGCGGCTACGGTCTTCCCGTGCTCGGGTCGACGTTCGCGCTGGCGATCGGTGGCATCCGGCTACCGTGGAGCGTCCGCTGACGCGATGTAGCGACGCACATCCCCTTTCATCGGCGACGTGTCGACGTCGCGATCACGCGGCAGGCTGAGGAAGTACTCCACGAGCGGCGCGTCGTCGGTCAGAATGGGTCCCGGTCCCACGAACGCGCGCAGCTCGTCGGGGCCCGCCACGAACGCGGCCAGCAGCCGGTCCCAGCTCTCCACATTCAGGTCATGCAGACCCTGGGCGCTGCCCGCCACGCGCAGCTTCCGTTCGAAGTCGCCCCGCCGGAGCCGCAGCGGCTCCACCATCCCGAGGAGCAGCGATCCATCCGCCCACACGGTGGTCTCCGGAAACACGCTGAGGAACGTCCGCGCGATGACCTTGTACTCGGCGTCCGTGCCTGCGGTCCACTGCAGGACCATGCCGCCAGGATTCAGGACACGGCGGATCAGGTGAAAGTACTCGGCGGAGTACAGATTGCCGGACCCGGCGTAGATGGGGTGGATGACATCCGCCGTCACGACGTCGTAGCGCTTCGGCGTCAGCATCATGAAGTTCCGACCGTCGTCCACCCGCAGCCGGACGTTGGGGCGATCGAGCACGCCGTAGTTGACGCTCGAGAACAGGCGGGCGCCGCGGACCACGGGGGCCGCAAGCTCCACGACGTCGACCGAGGCGCCGTGCACGCTGACCGCGCCGGCCGTCGCTCCACCGCCGAGGCCGATGACGAGCGCGGTCCGGGGATCGGGGTGAAGCGCCATCGGCAGGTGGCCAATCCGGCGATGCACGTACGCGGTTGACGCGTCGGTGCTGGCCTGGTGGTTGCCGTTCACCGTCATCGAGCGGTCGCCAGCGGGTGACTCGTGGACCACGACCGTTGCCTCCACGCCTTCCTCGCGCCAGACGATGCGATCGCCGCGGAAGCGCTGTGCGATGAACTGCTGAAAGGGATCCGGGGAGGCGGCGGCGATGGCGGCGAAGGAGACCACGGCGAGCGCGCCAACGGCGGCGCGGGTCACCGCCGGCCACTCCGACACGGTCAGCAGGAGCAGGCCCGACGACAGCGCGAGCCCCGAGAGCGCGTCGATGGCGCCGCGGCTACCCATGAATGGCAGCAGGATGAACCCGGCAGCGAGCGAGCCGGCGATGGCGCCGCCGACGTTGAACGCATAGAACACGGCGACGCGTCCCGCAACGCGCGCGGTGTCGCGCGGGGCGCCGGCCCAGACTCGAAGTCCGATGGGAAACGCGGCGCCCATCACGAGCGCCGTCGGAAAGATCGCCAGCAGGCTGCCAGCCAGGGGGAACACGAGATACGCGGGCATCAGGTGCGACAGGATTGGCGTCAGGCGATCGCTCAACGCCGGCAGCGCGGCGAGCGGCCAGAACGACAGCGCGGCGGCGATCGCGATCGCGAGCTCGAGGCCCGCGAGCGTGGCCATCCACGCGCGCCGGCGATCCAGGAACGGCGAGAGGAGGTAGCTGCCGATCGCGATGCCGGCGAGGATCGTTGCGAGCATGACCGCGAAGCCATACACGGTCGGCCGCAGGAACAGCGTCAGCACGCGGAACCAGACGACCTCGAGGGCAAGCGACACGAATCCCGAGAGCGTGAAAACGATCAACACGACGCGCAGGCGGCGGTCATCAAGAGAGGGCGGGGGCAGGTCCGCTTCCAGCGGCGCCCGAGGCAGCCGCGCGCGACCCATCAGGATCGAAAGCCCCACGGCGCCGGCGCCGACGAGTACGTTCAGCGCGGCGGCGATCGAGAACGTCCGATGGATGCCGAGAGCTGGGATGAGGAACAGTCCGGCGGCCATGGTGCCCGCGATCGCGCCCGCGGTGTTGCTGCCGTACAGGATGCCCACGTGCTCGCCCAGGCGGTTGCGCTCGAACTCGGACGACTTGATGACGAGCGGCAGCGTCGCGCCCATGAGCACCGTCGGCACGAGAAGCAGAGCCATGGCCATCACCAGGCGTGACGCGGTGAGCGCCGGCAATGTGTGGGGCAGCGACGGGTAGAGCGCGACGTACGCGCGCTGCATCCCGGCCAGAACGGCCGGCGTCGAGACCGCCGTCGCGCCGATGAGCATCTCGGCTGCGCCGAACCATCGCAGCGGGTGCCGCACGCGATCGCCGATGCGGCCAGCGGCGAGGCTGCCGAGCGCCAGGCCGGTCATGAAGCTGGCCCACACAGCGCTGGCCGCGTAGACGGTGACACCGAACACCCAGCCGAGCATGCGCGTCCACAGGACCTGATAGATGAGCGCGCAGGCGCCAGAGCCGAAGAACAGAATCGCGAGTGTCGGAAGGAACAGGGTACGGGACCTACAACGATTGAGGATTGAGGATTGCGGATTGTGGATTGGCGTCAGAAGCGACACTATGACTTGGAGTGGGGTTGGAGACTCATGACCGCGTGCAGTTGCCTACGCCCTCGATTTCCTGACGACCTCTTGCAACCCTTGACACTTTCGATCTTGGGGCGAGGCAACTGCACGCGGCCATGAGTCTTCAACCCGCCTCAGAGTCTTCAGCCCGTTTATGAGATAGTCTCTCGTGTCAGTGGACGTGTCGATCCCAATCGTCCGCGCGGCCGCCTGAGTACACGTCGAACTTCTTGCGCACGCGGTTGATCTTCCACCGCAAATACCGGTACTTCAACTCGGACAGCGGGTGCGCGCGCGCGCCTTTCAGATAGAGATAGCCGACGACGAGTCCGCCGAGGTGCGTCGCGCTCGCGACACCGCCGCCTGTCTCCGACAGCGACGCGTAGAACGCGAGGGCGCCCATGATCAGCACGAAGATCTTCGCCGGGACAGGGAACACGAGGTACATGTAGATGGGACGATCGGGAAAGTAGAGCGCGTAGGCCAGGAGCAGGCCGTAGATCGCACCCGAGGCGCCGACGATCCTGGAGTACTGAAGGGCGCTCGCGAACGAGAACGGCAGCAGCGAGAAGAGCACTGTCAGAATGCCCGCACCGATCCCGGTCACGAAATAGAACTTGAGGAAATAGCGCGTGCCCCAGACGCGCTCCAGCTCGGTCCCGAACATCCACAGCGCGAGCATGTTGAAGAGAATGTGGAAGGGACCGGCGTGCAGGAACATGTAGGTCGCCAGCTGCCACACCCAGAAACGATCGAGGACTTCCTCCGGACGCAGGCTCAGGTAAGTCGTCGTCGCCGGGAACACGAACTGCGCGACAAACATCGCGACGTTCGCGATGATGATGGCCTTGATCGCTGGCGAGACAGGTCCAGGTCCGAAGGAAAACGACGAAGCGTAGGGAGAAGCGGAGCGGCGCATGTCGAACACCCGATGGTAGCAAAAAAAAGGCCCTTCGCGGTTCGCGCAAAAGGCCTAAAGGAGGATGGATGAGAAGGCTGTTGTCGCGCCGTCTCTCAGGGTTAGACGGACGATCGGGCGGAAAGGTTTAGGTCACGGCCAGCGTCAAGTCCCCGCCAGCCTGGTGCGCACCAGCTCGTTCACGGCCTTCCCGTCGACTCCCTTGGCGCCCTGCCCTGCCAGCTTGGCCATGGCCGCCTTCATCACCTTGCCAACGTCCCTGGCGGAGCTGGCACCTGTCTCCGCAATCGCCTCGGCGACAGCTCGTTCGACGATCGCGGGATCGACGGGCGGCGGGAGATAGGCTTCCAGGATGGCCAACTCGGCGGTTTCCTTCCCCGCGAGGTCGTGCCGGCCGGCGTTGGTGAACTGCTCGATGGAATCCTTACGCTGCTTGACCAGAGAGGCAACGACCTGCAGGGCCTCGGCGTCGTCGAGGGCGTGCCCGCGCTCGACTTCGCGGTTCATGAAGGCTGCCTTGAGCATGCGCAACGCGCCGAGCCGGACAGGTTCCTGTCTGCGCATCGCGTCGACGATCGCGGCGCTTACCTCGGAGACGATCGACATGGGAGTCGGATACTGTCAGTCGTTACTGCCGGTCATTCCCCGTCATTGGCCCGTCATTGCCCGTCAATTGCCGCCAGGGCGCCGCACCTGTCCAGGCTGGTTTGGCAGCACCGGCTGGTTCGGGTTTGCGGGTGGCAGCGGGATACCTATCTGTCCTGGCTGCGCCTGTTGGGGGGCGGGGGCAATCATTCCCGGGACGGCGACCCCGCCGAACGGCGCCGACGGCGTCGACGGAAAAGTCGCGGGCTGCTCGACAGGCTGCGTGACGGGCATTTCATTCGGGATCATGGGTGCGCCCGTCTGAGGATTGATTGGAAGCGGCTGTGCGAACCGGCCGAAGGCCGGTGCGCGCCCGTTTGGCGGCTGCGCGTTCGGCGACGGCCGTACCTCGTCCGGATCGTCATCACCTGGCGGCTGCGGGAACTGGGGCGTCTGAAAGACTGGCTGCGCCGGCGTCACTGCGGGACGGGGCGCACTGCTCGTCGCCATCACCACGACGCGATCGAACTGGGACAGGTTCGACACGAGCACTGCGCGCGGCGCCGCGAGGTAGCCCGCGACCGAGCGAAGGAGCGTGTCGAGCGCTTGCGCCTCGGGCACGTTCACCAGCTCCAGCGTGAGCGGGCCGCCGGGGATGGTGTCTGCGTTCACGATCTTGGCCTGCCCGACACGCGCCCATTCCGCCATGATCTGGCGGACGGTGGCGTCCTTGGCGATGACCGTCACTAGCCCGTCTCGAATGGAGACCCGTACTTCGGCCGACGCGGAAGAACTCGCCAGCATCAATCCAGCAGCCACGAACGTCAGCAGTTTCATATATTTGACCCGCACCGAGCAGTATACGCGCCGGCTACTTGTTTCGGAAGTAGTCGATCACCTGGGTCAGGATGTTGTCCAGCGTGTGCACCGGCGTGTAACCGATGAGCCCCTCGATCCGCGCCAGATCGGGCACGCGCCGCGGCATGTCCTCGAAACCCGACTCGTACGCCTCGTCGTACGGGATGTACTTGATGACGGACTTCGACCCGCTGAGCGTCCGGACGCGCTCGGCCAGCTTCTCGATGCTGATCTCCTGCGTGGTGCCGATGTTGACGACCTGCCCGATCGCCTTGGGCTCGTTCACGAGCTGCACGAGCGCGCCGACGACATCCGCGACGTGGGTGAACGCGCGCGACTGCTTGCCGTCACCGAAGACGGTGATCGGCTCGCCGGCCAGCGCCTGGCGGACAAAATTAGGGATCACCATGCCGTACTGGCCGGTCTGCCTTGGGCCGACGGTGTTGAAGAACCGCACGATGATGACGGGCAGCTTCCGTTCCTTCCAGTAGGCAAGCGCCAGGAACTCGTCAATGGCCTTGCTGCAGGCGTACGCCCACCGGTGCTTCGGCGTGGGGCCGAGCACCAGATCGGAGTCCTCGCGAAACGGGACATCGTCGCTCTTGCCGTACACCTCCGACGTGGACGCGATCACCACCAGTTTCTTCTTCTTGTTGGCGTGCTTGAGCACGACTTCCGTCCCGTGCACGTTGGTCTCGATCGTGTGAACCGGCTGCTCGACGATGAGCTTGACCCCCACGGCCGCGGCGAAGTGAAAGACGACGTCGCTGCGATCGATGAGCTCGGCGAGGAGCGGCTCGTTGTTCACCGAGTCAATGAAGTACTCGAAGCCGTGGCGACCCTTGAGGTGCGCGATGTTGTCGATGGATCCGGTCGACAGGTTGTCGAGGACCAGCACGTCATGCCCGAGCTCGAGCAGCCGGTCGCAGAGATGGGAGCCGATGAAGCCGGCTCCGCCGGTGATCAGTGCACGCACGCGTTGTGTCCTTTCAAGGCTGCCGTGACGACATCGATGTCCTCGTCGCGCAATGCCGCGGACAGCGGCAGCGACAGGACCTCGTTGCAGACGCGAGACGCGACCGGACAGTCCGCCGGGTCCGCCGCCGCCAGCGCCGGCTGCCGTGGAATGGGCACCGGATAGTGAATGAGCGTCTCGATGCCACGTTCGGCCAGGCAGGTCCGCAGTTCGTCGCGCGCCGTACTGCGCACCACAAACAGGTGATAGACGTGGCCGGCGTCGAGCTCGGGCGGGACGCGCAGGCTGGTTCCCGCGAGCGCCGCCCGGTACCGCGCCGCGAGCGCCCGGCGCCGCGCCGTCCAGCTGTCCAGTCGCGGCAGGCGGGCGCGAAGAACCGCGGCCTGCAGGTCGTCGAGCCGCGAATTGATCCCGAATTCCCGATGCCAGTAACGGTCCGTCTGTCCGCCGTTGCGCAGGCGCCTCAGGCGCCCGGCGAGGTCCGGATCGTTGGTGATCACGGCGCCGCCGTCGCCGAGCGCGCCGAGGTTCTTGGTCGGGTAGAAGCTGAATGCCCCGGCGACGCCGATGGTGCCGACCGGCCGGCCCGACTCGGTCGCGAGATGCGCCTGACAGCAGTCCTCGACAATCGCCAGGCCACGCCGGGAGGCGATCTCGCCGAGCGCGCACATCGCCGCTGGCTGGCCGTACAAGTGCACCGGGAGAATCGCCCGCGTGCGCGGGCCGATGGCGTCCTCGACGCGCGCCGGATCGAGCGTGAGACGCTCCGGGTCGATGTCGCAGAAGACGGGTCGCGCGCCGGTCATCATGATGGCGAGCGCGGAGTAAGCGGCCGAGAGCGGCGCCGTGATGACCTCATCGCCGGGGCCAATGCCGAGGGCGCGCAGCGTCAGCGCGATGGCGTCGGTTCCGCTGCCGACGCCGACGGCGTACTTCGCGCGGCTCGCGTCGGCGAACTCGGCCTCGAACGCTTCCACTTCGGGGCCCAGCACGAACCACCCGCGCTCGATCACCCGCTCGATGGCGGCACGAACGTCGGCGGCGTCCTCGCGCGGCACGAGCGACAGGAACGGCACGCGCGACGTTGTCATATCGGGGTCATTCCGGGGTCACGCCGGCGCCGCCTTGGACTCCGGCGTGGGGGCGGTCACGTAACGGTCGAAATGCCGGCGGTAGAACGCCACCGTCTGCCGCAGGCCGTCGGCGAGAGGCACCCGGGATGCCCACCCGGTGGCCCGGTGGAACTTCGACGAGTCGGCGTAGAAGCTGCCGATGTCGATCGCTTTCTTGTCGGGCGGCCACTCGACGTACTGCACGCGGCCGGATCCGGCGATCTCCACGAGGAGGGCCGACAGCTCGCGGTGGCTCACCGGGCGATCGCCGCCGACGTTGAAGACCTCGCCGTTGCAGCCGTCGTCCGCCCCCGCGCGCAGGAACGCATCCGCCGCGTCGTCGACGAACACGAAGTCACGCAGCTGCGATCCGTCGCCGTAGATCTGGATCGGCTGGTCCTCGATTGCGAGCCTGATGAACCATCCGATGAAGCCTTGCCGGTTATGGCTGATGAGCTGCCGCGGTCCGTACACGTTGGTCAGGCGGAGCGAGCACGCCCGCACGCCGAACACGTTGTTGTAAACGAGATGGTAGTACTCACCCGCGGCCTTGTTGATGCCGTTCACGTCGGTGGGCCGGACCAGGTGTGATTCGTCCACCGGCAGCGATTCGGGCCTGCCATACACCTGCCGAGTGCCCGCGAACACGACTTTCGCACGGGAGTTGTGGTGCCGGCACGCTTCGAGAAGAGTCAACTGGCTGCGGCAATTGATCTCGAGGTCGGTATAGGGCTCGCGCATGCTGTCGATGTGGCTGACCTGCCCCGCGAGGTTGAAAATGACCTCGCGGTCGCGCACGAGGTAGTTCATGGTCGACTGCTGGCGGATGTCCGCGATGTTGACCCGCACGCGGTCCGCGAAGCCGTCGATGTTGAAGAGGTTGCCGCCGTAATCCGGGATGAGCGAATCGACCAGCAGCACGTCGGCGCCGAGATCGACCAGGTGCCGAGCGAGGTTGCTGCCGATGAACCCGAGGCCGCCGGTGATCATGACGGCGCGGCCGCGGTAGAACTCGCGGTAGCCCGTCGTCATTCGGTGTGGGCGACGAGCGGCTGGACGCCGGTGCGGCGGTGCTGGCGCAGCACCACGAGGGCAAACCAGAGGCGCATGACGTCGACGCCGGTCTTGAAGATGCGGTGGAAGTTGAAAAACTGTGATTTCCCGAACGCGCGGTGGTAGTGATGCACCGGCACTTCCACGATGCGAAACCCGCCGTCGGTGATCTTCTTCATCATCTCGAGGCAGATGACGCCGCTCGTCTTCTCGAGGTTGATGCGCTCGAAGATGCGGCGCCGCATCAGGCGGAAGTCACAGTCGACGTCGCGCACTGTCAGGCCGAACAGCTGCTTGACGAGATGGTGATAGACGCGGCCGATGACGACGCGGTGCAACGGGTCGGATCGGCTGATCTTGTAGCCGTTGACGAGATCGGCTTCGTCGGTCAGGCGCGCCCACAGCACCTTGAGCTCCGCCGGATCGTATTGCGCGTCCCCGTCCGTGTAGAAGATCAGGTCCTTGGTGGCGGTGCGGAAGCCCGTCTGGAGCGCGCCGCCGTAGCCGCGATTCTGCGGGTGGTGCACCGCGCGCACGCGCGGATAGGTGCGCGCCAGCTCGTCGATGATTTCCGGCGTCGCGTCCGCGCTCCCGTCATTCACGACGATGACTTCGTAGTCGGGCGTCAGCTCCGAAGCGGCCTGGACCGCGCGGATCACCATGCTCGCGATGGTCCCGCTGTCGTTGTAGGCCGGAAAGAAGACGCTCAGACCCGCGCGCGTGCCGGCGGGGGAGGATGACATGTGAAAAACCCCTAAACCATAGCACGGAATGAGCGTTGGCCACGACGCGCGACGAGCCGCCAGGGCGTGATTGCCGATTCGAGCAGCACCCCCGACGAGAGCTTCGATTCCCCCAGCCGCCGCTCGACAAACGTAATCGGGACCTC
>DASZFS010000609.1:0-35071 GCA_035939575.1 Vicinamibacterales bacterium
CATCGTCGCCTGAAACATCGAGACCGCCGTCACGTCGGCGCGGGTCATTTCGTTTGTGACGCCGTCCCCATCGGGATCAGTATCCTTTCCGAATCGCTCGGTTGATTGAATGCCATGATGATGGTTAAAGGCGTTGTTCGAGAACTGTCGAATTGACACGACGTTCCCGGCCTGATGGAACGGACGGATGATCAGGCTGGGAGGATTGGCTGGCCCGGTCGTCGCGAGGCTCGGAGCGGCAATGCCCTGAACGCCGGCCGTGATCCACCGGCCGTCCTGGGTCCGTGCGATGACCCCGAACGAGATCCCTTTCGATATCAGAGGGCGCGCGCCGCCCGGCAGCGTGGCGTCCCGAATCCCCTGAAGGTCCTCCGTAATCTGCCGCGCCAACATTTCGATATAGCCCGACCCGAACATCCCGAGGGTCGCACGGGAGTTGGCAATGCTCTGCAGCCTGGTGGTCAGACCGCGTTCGTCCAGCTCTCCGCGCGTCGGCGTGAGATCGGCGCCATCAAACGTGGCGAAGTCGAATCGTTGGCCCAGGACGAAGACATTCGCAACGATGTCTCCGCCACCCCCAGGAACGCCGAACGGGATGTTGTGGCAGCCGGCACAGGAATTCGCGTCCGGCGCGGAGATGCGGTTGAAATTGCGGGGGAACTCCAAGGGGCTAGTGGGATCGCTGAGTGTCGCGCCCGTCCCTTTCGTGAGCGGTCGTCCGCCGCCTTCTTCAATCGTCCAGACCGCTGTAAAGAGGAGCCGGCCATGCGCCAGCAAATCGCGCAACGACACGGTGTATTCCTCGCCGTCCTGGAGATGACGGGGAACGGCCACCTCGCGGCCAATCGGAGGTTGCGACAGGACAGTGGCCGTCGCCGCGAAGCAAAAGAGGAGCGATGCGCCGAGAACCCTGGGAAGGGCGGTGCGCATAAGCCTTCTCCGTCAAACCAGGGCATCGAGGCTGCCCCAGCACAGACACTGCGGAACGAGATTGTTCGCGCAGTATTCGCAGCCCCGTTCCGCGGCCGAACGGTGCGGTGCTGCGCCGGGACGCGCGGCCAACGCGTCGTGAACGGGAACTTCTACGCCCGCGCCACGAGATTGTCAAGAAGCATATGAACTACTGGCAACCATCCCGTATACACATGCAACCCAACAAGTCTGGCGTCGCGCCTGGGTAATAAGGCGCGCCGTTGCGCCTCCCTGCTGAAGCGGGGGGGGGAACCGAGCATCACCATTGTTCGAGGGTTCGACGACATGACCCAACCCCCGCATCCAGAACCGTTGACTGCCGCGGATATCGCAGTCTTGACGGCCATCGTGGTGGCATTCTTCGTGATCACGGTGGGCGGAGCACTAGCGTCCTTCATACGAGCACGCAGCGCGATTCGAGCCAGCCTCGCGCAGGCCGGGTATGAGATCGTGAAGATGCAGTACCGCCTGTTGCGCCAGGGTCCGTTGTTCTGGACGACGACGCGGAGTCAGATTGTCTACCGCCTGATCGTGCGCGATGCGGCCGGCCGACAACGGACCGGATGGGCGCGTTGGGGTCGCGCGTGGCTGTTCAAACCGATCACACTCGAGCTGCGCTGGGACGAGTGACGGAAATACAGCGCGTGATCAACGTAGTGGCCTTCGCGTCTGCGTAACCTGCGCCCCCGCATGGGGGGACGCCGCCGCGACCGGCAACGCCGTGGCCCTCATTTGCAGGTCGCCGCAACCATCTTCAGCGACTTGACGGTGAAGGCGGATGCGGCCTGGCCCATGGTGCCCTTATCCATCGCACCCATCTTCTCGTGCGCAAGCGACCCGGTCACGGACACCTTGTGGCCTACGTGTGCGTTCAGATCGACTGACGAGCCCATCAGGCTCAAGGTCGCTGGCGCCATCGCGTTCTTGCCCATGCCGTCCTTGGACATCGTGTCCTTTTTCATCTCATCTTTTTTCATCTCGTCCTTCTTCATCCCGCTTGATTGGCACAGGAAACAATGTCTTCGTCGACAGCCCGGTGGCGGCAAGCGTCACAACCGGAGGCGCGCCCGCCGACCTCGATGCGGACGCGGGTGTCCTCGGTGTGATTGACCACGGCTCTGGTCAGTCCCACTTGTCGCTGTTCAGATACAACGCGTTTGGCGAACTCACCGCGGATGGCACGCCGATTACGGTTGGCGTGGCCAATGCCAGCGGCGTGGCCATCATGCAGCCCGGCGACCAGGATCGACACTGATCGCGCGGCGCAGAGTGACGGGGCGTCGATCGGACGCCCGGTCTTCCCTCGGGAATTGAGACATCCATGTTAATCAAACCTTCAGCGAACATTCCGAGCTCGGAAATCACCGATTAGGCTTTCCGCTGGCCGACTTCATCAAGAAATGCGAGCCCACTGCCAAAGCACGCTTCGCCGAGTTCACTTCCTTAGGTGACTCGAAGCAGATGCCGGGCTGTATTCGGGCATGGACCTGAGAAAGAACTTCTGAGCTGTGACGTCCAATCAAACGATACGCCTGGTGGCAAAACCCGCGCTATTCCTCGGGTCGCTCGTTCCGGCCGGCTGGCTCGTGGCGGCTGCTCTGACAGGGCACCTCAGCGCCAACCCTCTCGCGGATGTCACGAACGAAACCGGTGTGTGGACGCTCCGTTTTCTCTGCCTCACGCTGACCTTGACACCGCTCAGGCGAGTAACCCGTTGGAATGGCGCGATCCGGTTCCGGCGCATGCTCGGCCTGTTCGCCTTTTTCTACGGATGCTGCCATCTCCTGACCTACGTCGTGGCCGACCGTCTAGCCGGCCTTGATTTTCCTGCGGGTATCGTCGCGTGCAGACCGTGAGCGACCTCGCGCGTGCGACCCTGTCTGATGTCGTCAAGCGGCCGTTCATCACCGTGGGCGTCGCCGCGTGGCTCTCGATGCTGCCGTTGGCGATCACGTCGACGGCGGGCATGATTCGCCGGCTCGGCGGTCGACGCTGGCAGTTGTTGCACCGACTGACGTACGTCGCGGCAGGCGCCGCAGTGCTCCATTACTGGTGGCTGGTGAAGGCAGATATCCGCCGGCCGGAGGCATACGGCTTTGTCCTGGGACTGCTCCTGGGCTTCCGAGTGTGGTGGTGGTGGTGGAATCGCCCGACCCAAACACTGGCCACCAGGCGCGTTGCTGCATAAAAATGCGCTGTCGGCAGGGCGGAGACGAGACAATCCGAGTGCATGCCTCGCAGCAGAGATCATCCCGTCAGGAATAAATGGCGGGATGATTGGTATTATCACGACGTGGAAGGACCGTCCCTCATGCGTGACCTCGTCCGCCGGGCTCGAAACGCCCTGCTGCTGGGCCTGGCATTGGTCGCCGTCTGCGTCGGCGAGGCTCGTGAGCCTCAGTCCGGCACCGCGGCCGCGACTGTCGATGTTGAAGGTGTAGGCCCACAGGTCGGTACCAGACTGCCGGACTTCGCCCTTCGCGATCAACGCGGTCAGCCGCATTCGCTGGAATCGCTGCTCGGCCCCAAAGGCGCGCTGATCGTCTTCTTCCGCTCGGCCGACTGGTGACCGTACTGCAAGACGCAGCTCGTGGAGCTGCAAGGCCGTCTTCCGGAGATTCGCAAGGCCGGCATGGGGCTGGCGGCGATCAGCTATGACCCAGAGGCCGTACTGGCCGATTTCTCGGCGCGGCGCGGTATCACGTTCCCACTGCTCTCCGACGCAGGCTCGGAGACGATCAAGCGGTATGGCATCCTGAATACGACCATCGACCCCAAGAACCAGTTGTACGGGTATCCCTTTCCGGGCACATTCATCGTTGACCGACAGGGTGTCGTCACCTCCCGCTTCTTCGAAGAGGCCTATCAGGAGCGGGATACCGTCTCCAGCATCCTCGTGCGACTGGGCCAGCATATCGGCGTGCACGCGACGCGGATCGCCGGCGCGCACGTGACGGTGACGTCCTACGCGACCGACGAGGTTGCCGCGCAGGGCACCCATTTCTCACTGGTGCTCGACGTCACGCCTGCCCCGCGTGTGCACGTGTACGCACCGGGCGCGAGCGATTACCGCCCGGTGGCCATCACGATCGCGCCACAGCCCGGCCTCGTGGTGAAGACGCCGATGTACCCGAAATCCGAGGATTACTTCTTCAAGCCGCTGAAGGAGCATGTCCCGGTGTATCAACATCGGTTCCGAATCGTCCAGGATGTGACGCTCGATCCGTCCAAGGAAGGCACGGCCGCGCTGACAGACGTCGCGAGTCTAATGATCACCGGCCGGTTCGAGTATCAGGCGTGCGACGAGAAGGTCTGTTTCACGCCGCAGTCGGTGCCGCTCTCCTGGACCATTGCAGTGAAACCGCTGGATCGCGAACGCTCGAAGCCGCACTGAAAATGGCGACCACGTATCAACGACCGAGGTCGGCCATTTCGCACATTCGATTCATCGAGCACAGTTCCCGACACAGAAGTGGATGTCTACGCCGTTTCCTTCGCAGACTCCGGTCATCCAGCAGCTGAAATTGACCTCATGAGAATCGACATCAAGACTCAGCATGGGTCGTGCCCGAGCTACGTGTTTCGCCCAGAGGGGCCTGGTCCCTGGCCCGCTGTCCTGGTCTACATGGATGGACTCGGCATTCGTCCCGCCATGCTCGAGATCGGTGAGCGGCTCGCCACCTCCGGCTATTTCGTCTTACTTCCGGACTTGTACTACCGGTCCGGGCCGTATGAGCCAATGAATCCCCACACTGTGTTTTCAGACCCGCAGCAGCGCGAGGTGCTGAGGGAGAAGTTCTTCTCCCTCGCCACGCCAGCCAACGTCATGTCTGACACAGCCGCCTTTTTGGACTATCTCTCGACCCAGCGCGATGCGAAGCCAGGCGGAATCGGCACGACAGGCTATTGCATGGGCGGGTTGATGTCGCTGACGGCCGCGGGTACCTTTCCGGATCGCATCGTGGCTGCCGCCTCCTACCACGGCGGCGGGCTCGCGAGCGATGCCCCAGACAGCCCGCATTTGCTGGCGCCGAAGATCAAGGCGCGCGTGTATGTCGCCGGCGCGATCGAGGACCAATCGTTTCCCGACGACATGAAGACGCGCCTCGCGGCGGCACTGACCCAAGCGGGTGTTGACCACACGATCGAGACATATCAGGCGAAGCACGGATGGGTGTTTCGCGATGTTCCTGTATATGACGCTGCCGCTTCGGAACGCCACTGGAAAACGATGCTTGCGCTGTTCGCGACAACCATCTGACCGATGAAGAGGAGCTTGACTCACCGGCTCTTCTACATACCCGGTCACACACGTGTACAATCCAGATCATGATCAAGACGGTCGGACGTCGCCGAATCGAGGGTGGTCAGATCGGCGCACTTCAACGTACGCTGGCCGCCGTGCGCGCAACCGGAGCCGTCGTGCCCCGAGGTGTCTACTGCTTCGCGAGTTTCGAGGAGGCTGATGCGTGGATGACCCGCACGATGGCCCGTACGCACGCGAGCCTCAGATCGAAGACCTCGCCCGGATCTGCCGCGCCCTGAATGAGGCCGGCGCCCGCTACATTGTCATCGGCGGCTTCGCGGTGATTGCCCACGGCGGCGGGCGAACAACCAAGGACATCGACCTGCTCGTCGATGCCGCCCCTGACAACGTGGCGCTCGTGAAACAGGCCCTTCGAATCCTCGAAGATCGGGCCGTCGACGAAGTGGCGGACACCGACGTCGCCCGTTATGCGGTCGTCAGAGTCGCCGATGAAGTCGTCGTCGATCTGATGGCGCGAGCTTGCGGAATTGAATATGCCGAGGCGGCGAGAGACGTCGAGTCGTTCACCGTAGCGGGTGTTATGGTCCCGGTCGCGAGTCTGGCCACGCTCATCCGAACGAAGAATACCGCCCGTCCATCGGACGTAGCCGATCGTCGCTATCTTGAAGAGTTGCTGCGAGTAGAACGCGAGGAACAGTGATCCTCGCGGTCAATGCCCAACACGACGGACGTCGTGCCTAGTAGGCCAGCTCGGCCGCTCGTCGCTGCGTCGTGCTGGCGCCGTGTCGGCGCGAGACGTAGAATCTGCGCCGACGCCAGCAGGGCGACATCAGGGAGGGCGCTATGAGAACGCCGATAACGCTGACCATGGCCGTGCTTGGTCTATGCCTCTCCGCATGCAACCATGGGCCATCCTCGCCCGGACCCGTGACCAGCCCGCCGGATCAGGCGGCCGTGATATCGATCACCTTGAACATGCTTCCGGCGGGGATCAAGGTGGCGATGACGAATGGCGCGGCTCACGCCGGCGCTCCGGCCTCGTTCGCGATCGCCGTAACCGGCGAGGCACTCGATGCGAGCCGCCAGTCGGTCACGCTTGGTCTCAATTTTGGCGACGGGACAGACGACGCGGTCGTGGACGTCGGCACCACCGCCGCCAGCCCGATCGTGACCCACGTCTACAATGCGGCCGGCCACTACACCGGCAGGGCAACCCTGACGGTGACCTTCACCCCTTCGGGCGCACTACCGCAGACAGCGACCACCTCTGCGTCCGCCCCCTTCTTTGTGACCGCCTCCTGATTGGCATTGCCTGACAGCGTGAGTCATGGTTCCGTCAGCACCAGCTCCTTGCGCTCTGCCGCCGCCGAAGGGCTCATTGCGTCAGACCAACGCGGTGCACCAGGTCCCGGAATCGCGGGTCGGCGCGCAAGGAGTCGAAGCCAGGACGCAGCAGGACACCCGGGTTGAAGCGCTCGTCGTAACCTCGTTCAAGCCAGGCCATCGCCTGGGCGTTCTCGCCAAGCGCTCCGTAGATCATGGCGATCTCCGCCGCGTTCGAGTACGCCGGATTCGAGCGCTGCTGCAGCGCGATCATCAGTTGTTGCGCATCCGCATTCCTGCCGGATGACGCGTAAGCCCGAGCCAGATTCGCTGTGCACATCGGGCTGCCCTCGGACAATTGAACGGCCTTTCGGAACTCTGCGATCGCGTCCTCACCCATGTGTTTTTGGAGGTACGCCTCGGCCAGCTGATTGTGCGCGAGCGCAAAATCTGAATCCATTTCGATCGTCTTGCGACTCTGCTGCGCCGATTCGTCATAAAAGTGTCCGAGCAGCAAGACTTCCGCTAAATCGGCGTTGATGATGAGCGAGAGCGGGTCCAGGCTTCTCGCCTTTCTCATTTCGGCGATCGACTCACCGTTCCGACCCATCAAGCTCAAATGCCACGCATACCAATGGTGAGCGGTTGCGTACCCCGGATTCAGGTCGATGGCCTGCCGAAACTCCTTCTCGGCGGCGGCCCAGTTCCAATCGAAGCCGCTCAGGACGAATCCAAGGGAGGTGTGAGCTTCGCCGAGGCTGTCATCGAGTTCCAGCGCCCTGATCGCCGCAGCTTTTGCGGCCGGAAGAGCCTCCTTCGCGGGCATCCTTCCGTACTGCCAGTCACCAAGCAGTGCGTAGGTGTCGGCCAGCCCGCTGTAAGCCTGTGCATAGTCGGGCGCCTTCGCGACGGCGTCGTCGAAATACTCCTTGGCCCTGTTCAGGCCATCGACGGTTCTCTTGTTCCAGAAGTATCGGCCTTTGAGATACGCCTCGTAGGCGTCCGGATTGACGCTCTTGACGTTTCGCAGTGCGGCCTGTTCCTTGGGTTGGATGTTGACCCGGATTTCCTCGGCGATGGCGCGAGCCACCCGGCTCTGGAGCGCCAACGTGTCACGCAGGTCGCCGTCGTAGCTCTGGGCCCATAGGTGTTTGTCAACGGCCGCCTCGATCAGCTGGGCAGTGATTCGCACGCGCCCGCCGGCGCGCATGATGCTGCCTTCGATCACGGCGTCGACATTCAACTCGCGGGCGATCTGCGGAAGCGGCTTCAGCACCCCTTTGTACCGCATCACTGACGTCCGTGAGATCACGCGCAAGGCGCTGATCTGCCCCAGCGTCGCAATCAGCTGGTCGGTCATCCCGTCGGCGAAGTACTCCTGAGACGCGTCGCCAGAAAGGTTCTCCAGCGGAAGCACCGCGACGGATCGAATCGTTGGCGGGGGCTCGCGCGAGTGGACCAGCCAACCGATCAGGATGACCGACGCCAGAGCCAGCCCGCCGCTGGTGATCGTCAAGGTCCGCTGCCAACCCAGACCCCTGGCGGCGGCGCTCTGCTCAGCGACCTTGGACGGCTCGCGATCCTCTGCCGCGAGCGGATCGCCGGCGGCGGATGGCGTGGATGCATCACGAGGAGCAGACTCGAAGTCGACAACAGCCACGTCTGCGACGAAGCGGTAACCACGCCTGGGCACCGTCTCGACGAAGCGAGGACTCTCGGCGGAGTCCCCCAACGCCTCTCGAATCTTGTTGATGGCCTTGTTGAGCCCGTGATCGAAGTCCACGAATGTATCCGCCGTCCACAGTCGGCCTCGGAGCTCCTCGCGGGTCACCAACTCGCCGGGTCTGGCCAGCAGCATCGCGAGCACTTGAAACGGCTGCTCCTGAAGCCGGATCCGTGCACCGCGCTTCTTCAACTCGCCTGTTCGAAGATCGGCCTCGAAGACCCCGAAACGGAGACGACCAGGAGCGCCAGCGGCCTGTTGCATGGTGGAGCGCAGTCGGTGACGCGCGAGTCTACCACCGGGCTCACAGCGCACAAACCGCCTGGGGAGCAGCTCCTGCAATCCTCGTCTTATCAACTAGTTACTTGGGGAGATAGATCCCACCGATCAAGGAGCCGCAAACCATTGTGGGAGCGGGCCGAGGGGGCGCAGATTCACCGCATGCACAGCGAACTCTTTGACGAAACCATCCTTCCGCATCTCGATGCGGCCCACAACCTCGCGCGCTGGCTCGTGCCAGACCGCGATGATGCCGAGGATGTGGTTCAAGAGGCCTGCCTGCGTGCGTTTCGATACTTTGGCAGCTTCCGGGGCGTGAATCCGCGTGCGTGGCTGCTCAGCATTGTGCGCACCACTGCGTTCAAGTGGCTGGAGAAGGGCGGCGCGCAGCACCTCACGACCGAGTTCCATGAAGAGATGCACGGCGATGGACCTCAAGCGTTCGATCCCGAAGCCGCGTTGCTCCGACGCGCAGACACACAATTGCTCGAGGAGACAATGCACCGTCTGCCCCACCGTTTGCGGGAAGTCCTGGTGCTGCGCGAACTCGAAGGTTTGTCGTACAAGGAGATCGCGGAAGTCGTCGGCATTCCGACGGGCACGGTCATGTCCACCCTTTTTCGCGCGCGTGAAGGATTTCGGCAGGCAGCGAGCGAATTGGTGAAACGACGGGCGCGAGCGAAGGGCTCCTCCGACCTGAGCCAAGCCGAACTTGCGGAACTGGCGCCTTGTCGCCCGGAATAATCTCCGATCATCTGCGGTCTTCTTCACAGAGGGCGAGTGATTCGCCCTCCAGTTCGAGGAGACAAACAGATGCGACTTGATAGAAGCCTTGTTGCGAGTGTTGCAGTGTTTTTGGCGGGCGTGGTGTTGCCGAAGAGCGCGGTAGCCGACGAGTGGAACAAACGGACGTATGTGACGTTCAGCCAGGACGTCGAAGTGTCCGGCACCGTGCTGCCCGCGGGCACGTACGTTTTTCAATTGGCGGACGTGCAAACGGCCCGGCACCTGGTGCAGGTCTTCGATCAGCACGGCAGCATTCTGGCGACCGTCCTCACCATTCCAGCGGCCCGTTCGATGGCGACGGGCGACACCCGAATTGCCTTCGACGAGAACGCGGCCGGCTCTCCACATCCCATCAAGACATGGTTCTATCCCGGGCGTCTCGATGGCGAGGAGTTTCTCCGTCCGGATCGTTCGAAATCGGCGACTACCGACTGAACGTCTCGCGGAGCGCGGGCCGGGCTCCGTCCACGGCGGCATCTGGAATACATCGGCCGGCCGCCCAGTCTATGTAAGTGAACCTGTACTGAAAGCAACTCCATACCTTAGGAGGGGTGATGAGGGCGATGTTCGCGAATCTGACCCGAGCCGACTTCGGAGGACGTCCGTACAGGGACAGGCACGTCTCCAATCGCTTGCGGGTGCACGCGCTGTTCGACGAGATTCAAGTCGCGATCTACAGGGGCGACCTGGCGAAGGTCGACCGTCTCATGGTGAAACTCGCCCTGGCGACCGCCAACCACGCACGCGTGAATTAGTGGATCACCATGGACCAGCCCGATCGATCGATGCAGGCACCCACGGACGCCTGGGGGGAGGTTCTTTCTGCCCTCCGGACGATCGCGTCTGGAGGCGCATGCGCTCTCCTCATCGTCACCTTCGTTTTCCAGGTCGCACGCGTTGATGGGCTCAGTATGGAGCCGACGCTCAAGGACCAGGATCGCCTCATCGTCAACCGTTTGACGTACCGTTGGGGCGATCCACGGCCGGACGACATCGTCATCCTGTACTACCCGCGCGATCCGACGATGCTCTTCGTCAAGCGCGTGATCGCCGGAGAAGGCGATGTCGTCCGAAGCGAGGACGGCACCGTGTTCGTCAACGATGTGCGGATGCGCGACGACTATGTGCGCGAGGAGTTCCGCAGCCACGACGACTGGGGCCCCGAGGTCGTGCAGGAAGGCTACTATCTCGTGATGGGCGACCATCGGAACGGCAGTTCCGACAGTCGCGACTGGGGCCAGGTTCCAAAGAGGTACATCCTCGGAAGGGTCAGCGCCCGGTGGTGGCCGCTGTGGAGTGTCCGGCTGTTCTGACCAGCCTTTCTGCGTGTTCCAACCGAATCGCTTCGTTGATCACGCGTCGAGCTTCACTTCGCCGTCAGCGTGTCCCACACATGTCAGGACGAAGCCCCGCGCTCTCGACTCGGAATCGAGTCCCTCCTCGGCGTCCATTCGCACGTGCCCGCCCAGCAGCCTCGTTTTGCAGGTGCCACACTGCCCTTGCCGGCAGAATGACGGGATGGCGACGCCCTGTTCCTCGGCCGCCTGCAACAATGTCTGGCCGCTCTGGACGATGCAGGTCTTGCCCGATCGGACGAATTCGACTGCCGCGCCCGTGTCAGACGCAACTGATGCCGATTGAGCGCCCCTCGGGAGAGCGCTGCCGAAACTCTCCTGCCTGATGCGCTCCGGTTTCACACCCAAGCTGGTCAGAATGGCGCGACTCGCGTCCATGAACGGCGGGGGTCCGCATAGGAAGAAATCGGGAACGGTCACGTCCGTGATCGCGTGTTCGATGAATGCGCGACTGACGTGCCCGCGTGGCCCGGACCACTCGGCGTGAGGCCGTGAGAGCAGAAGGTGATACTGAAAGTTCGTCAGGCGCGCTCGTAACGCTTCCAGCTCGCTCTGGAAGATGACGTCGCTGCTCGTGCGTACGCAGTACAGCAACGTCACGGTCGTGTCGAGACAGAGGTCATCGATATAGCGAAGCATCGCCACCATTGGCGTAATTCCGCTCCCGGCCGCCAACAGCACGACGTTCTGATGCGTGCGCTCATCCAGGTAAAAACGCCCAAACGGGCCATGGGCCTCGACCGTCATGCCCACCGCCGCGCGATCGTTCAAGAACACCGACGCGCAGCCCTGACTGACACGCTTGGGGTTGATCTCGACGTAACCTGAGCGTGCCGCCGATGAGCAGATCGAGTAGGACCTGACCACTCTCTTTCCATCGAAGAGGAACGAGAAGGTGAGAAACTGGCCGGGACGGGCCTTGAACGTTCGACCGTCGGCCACGACGAAGCGGAGGGTCTTGGAGTCCGATGGCTGGGCGGTTATGCTCACCAGCCGGAGCAACAATGGTCCGCCCTGCGGTGAAGCGACGGCGGGGATCGTCTCCTCTGCTGCGCGCACGCGTTCCGTGGATGTCGCTGATTTCGGGTTGGTGATAGGAACTCTGGAGGGCCGCCGGATGATCAGCGTCAGCATGCCGGCACACACGACAGCGATGAACCCGACCGTCGTGCCGTCATATCGGCTGTGCGCTGCGGGCTGCTCTGGAGCCGCAGCGACTCGTTGCGCGACCATGCTCCGTCCGGCGGATGAAGCCGCCGCTACCTGCGCCTTCCGCCGATCAACAGCATCCGGCGTCTGTGTTGCAGACAAGTACGCGATGATCTGTTCGTCTTCTCCTGCCTGGAACGCGCCCGCGCTGTCTGCAGCAAAGCCCACCATTTTGGTGACGGTGGCTCTCCACTCGTCGGGGGTTTCCGAGGTCCGATAGACTCGATCGAGGCTGTGGCAGCGCCCGCATCGCTGGTCCACCAAGGCTCGCGCCACCTCGACGCTTGCCGCGGCCGCTGGTCCTCGCGAGGCCATTTGCGACGCCAGGTACGACACGATGAGCCGGGAATCATCCTCAGAGATCCCTGAGTCGGGCAGGCCAGTCATGCGATTCACCGTCGCCAGCCAACCCCGCGCATCCTTACGCGAGCCAGCCACACGATCCAGGGTGTGACACTTGGAGCAGCGCTTCTCCATCGTGGCCGCGGCCTGGGCAAGATCAATGACCGCGGGCGGTCGATCGATGGTGTCAAGCGGCACCACCTCCATTCTGGCGTGATGCGCGAGAGAGGGGCCCGCGGTAACGCCGATGAGCACGAACGACAGAACGAAGATGACCAACCCGATTGGCATCAAGAGCGAGTGGTAACTCTTGTAGTATCGAGCGACGAGCACTTTCACGAAAAGGAGAGGGCTGAGAACCATCGCCAAGGTCAAGTGAATGACGGTCCCTGGAGGCGCGCTCGCCCCGACGTCTCCCAATCTGGCGACCATGAAGTACGCCATCACGCTGAACAGCGCGATGAAAAGATAGCCACCGACCCGATGGGCGGCAATCAGGCTGGCGCTGGCCTTCGCATCCCGCACTCGGGCTGATGCCTGAAGAACCAGCCAGACATTGATCGCGCCGATCAGAACAAACGTGACGCCGAGGGCGAGACTTGCCGAGCTGTTGAGCATGCGCTGGAATCGTTCGCGGACGGTCAGTCGTGGTGCATTTTCCGCCGAATGTCAGGCCAGAACTCCTTGAGTTCGTTGGACACGGCATCCCACATCACCTGCGTGCCCCACCGTGCCAGTGTCTGAGCCGCGGAGTGGTCGTCCGACGCGTAGTACAGGTTCGAAACGGCGGCGGCAACACCGTTGCCGCCGACGCCTGATAAGTTGAACTGCGCCTCACCCGAACGACCTCTCGTGATGACCGTTCGGCTCGCGGCGTACCCAGCGCGGCGCCACGCGCTTCCCTCGCGGAGTTCGAAATACCGGGGATCTTGCTTGAGTAATGCGGGAAAGATCGCGCTCGTCAGGAAACTGGAGATACTACTGTCGGCGAACGAGGTTCCATACCGGGCCGCATACGCTCCCGGCCCACGCCCGAACGACTTCTCCTGGTTGGCCAATTGGGCGAGTGCCGCGGTCACGCCGACAAATGGAAAGACGTAGGGATCGAAGGCGTTGAGCGCGGCCATCCGAAACGTCGCTTTGGTCGTGACGCCGGACGCCTGCCCCGCATCTTCCACCGTGAAGTAGTTCGGCAACACACCGAACATGCGATCGGGCTTCTTCGGTGGAGGTGCTTGGTCGGCGCCGGTTGCGGCAGTCGCCTGGTCCGCCGCTTGCGGCTCCGCCTCCTGAGCGTTCGCCGACATCGCGAGCGAGAGGACCGCCACGACAAAGAAGCCCGTTCGACCGAGCACCTCAGAACCCCACGGTCAGCCCGACCCGGGCGATGCGCGGGCTCAGGTTCTGCGCCAGCGCGTCGAACGTCGGCGACGCGATGTTGTCGTTCCTGACCAACGCGGTGTTGGCGTTGAACACGTTGAACAGGTCGAAGATCAGGCGGAGGTTGACGGCATTGACCCTGATCGCCTTCGCCGCGCGGACGTCGGTGTCCCAGAGGTTCGGGAACCGAAGCGAGTCAATCTGCGGGGTGACCAGCACTTGCAGATTCTGGTCGGCGCCGAGTGACACCTGTCGGAACAGGGGATACGGGTATCCCTGACGACCGAACACGTTGGCGCTGACCTCGATCCCGTATGGCGCCTGGTAAAGGCCGTTCACGTTGAGCTGCCATTTGGCGTCGACGAAGATCGACCCCGAACCGCTCCCGCCGCTTTCAGGAGCGAATTGGCCGCCGTTCACAAGTGGCTCCGTGAGCGTCCGCGTCGGATTCCCGTTGGCATCGTAGAGTCCGTCTGTCGAGGTGAAATGCTCGCGGGCGTTGTTGTAGGAGAAGCCAGCCCGTGCCATCCACCGGTTCGACAGCCGCTTCACGACGTTGACCTCGATCCCGTGATAGTCCGTGTAGTAACCGGGGATATTGGTGAGGAGGAACCCGTTTCCTCCGGCGGCAACTTTCGCGGGATTCGGCGTGAACGTGGGAACGTTGTAGGGCGTCCCGTCAGGCAGCACACCTGTCAGCGCCGGTCCAGGCGTGTAGTCAGTCGCCGTCACGCCAATCCGCGGCGTGAGATTGTTCGTGGAATTGCCGAAGAGATTGCTCGTGCGCGTGTAGCTGTAGCTCACCTGCAGCGAGAGATTCGGCATCAACTCCTTGTCAAAGCCCGCCACGAGGCTGCTCGTGATCGGCGCGGTCAGGTTCGGATCGACCTGATTGGCAGAGGTGACCGCCGTCGGATTACCCGGGTTGAATCCGCCCGCCGCGCTCAGAAACTGATCGGTCAGCACCTCATTGGCTTGCGCCAGGTGATCGCCGTTGAGGTCGTTCCATCGGTACGTGCCCGAACCGGCCACTGAGCTCGGGTTGGTGAATCCGACCACACCGGTGGAGAGCTGGCCGGCGTACCGGCTGTAGCTCGCGTGGGCCACCGTCTTGCGCGACTCATCGAGCGCGACGCTGACACCCGCGCGCGGCGACACGTTCTTCCACGTGAACGGCGCGTCGTACCCGCCGAACGACAGGCCGGGGACGAGATCGGCGAAGGCCGGGTTTGCTTGCGTCACGCTTGGCAGTGCCTGGCCTGATTGGCGGTCGTAACGGACACCAACATCGACGGTCAGCCGATCCTTCGAAATCGTGTCGCCGGCATAGAAGTCCAGATACCGGGCGCGATTCGTGCCCTCCCCCTGGCGGAAGACTTGCGCCCGCAGATCGGTCGGAGAATTCTCGATGGCGAGGATGCCATTGCCGGGCCACACGGTGGCGCTCAGGGCATCCACGCGGCGGAACCCGACGCCGTATTTCAGATCATGCGCGGCGCCTCCGCCATGCCAGAACGAATTGATGTCGACGTTCACGACCTGCTGCGGCCGGAGGTTCAGGCTCTGACTCGTGGAGCCGAACGACTGCGCGGTCGTGAAGTCACGTCCAGCCTCTTGATTGAGGCCGCCCTCCGGCGTCAGGGTGAAGCCGGTGTTGTAGTACGCATACTTGGCCGACACGAACATGTTGGAGGTGATCACTCGGTCGTCGGCGAGCTTCCAGAGCCCGTGCAACGGGAAACTGGTGTAGGCGTTGTCTTGATGAAACGTCGCCGACGGCGCGTCGAAGAGAATGCCGGACGTGCCTGGGCTGCGGCCATCCTTGATCTTGAAGCCGTCGAAGTACAGAAAGCTGACCAGGTCCTTACCGGTGGCCTGCCAGTTCAGCTTCACGTCCGGGTCCTTGAGCTGCGTGGCATCGATCACGCTGCCGGCGCGCCGCACGAGGCGGATGTCCTGGATCGAATACGACCCGTAAAACCACGCCTTGTCCTTCAGAATCGGACCGCCGAGGTCGAAGCCATAGTCCGAGACCTGCTTGTTATGGTCCGCTGTCTCCGGCGTCACGCCTTGCAGCAACAGTTCAGCCGGGATGTTGGATGACGACAGCGTGTCGTTGTCGAAGTAGCCGCGCGCCATTCCACGGAACTGATTCGTGCCGCGTTTGACCACCATGTTGAGGCCCAGGCCGCCGGTCGGCTGCTTGATGTCCTGACCCGCCGTAGCGACTTGAATCTCTTCGAAATTGTCGTAGTTGAAATACGTCGGCGATGCTCCGGTCGCCGCCATGTCCGTGACGACGACCCCGTCGATCGTCCAGACGGCATCCTGCGGCCGCGTGCCCTTCGACACGAAGTTGGACTGTTGGCCGGTTTCATTGCCACCGATGTTCACGCGGTCCACGAGAACGCCGGGCACCGTCCGCATCAACGCAAATGGATCGCGGCTGGTAGGAATCTTCGTCAGCTCGTCAGAGGTGAAGTTGACGGCGGTGCCGGTCGCCTTGGGGTCGATGATCGGCGCTTCGCCGCTGACCGTGATCGTTTCGGACACACCCGCAATCTTGGTCGTCAACCTGACTTCCACCGTCTTGCCGACGGTCACGACGAGACCGTCCTGGACGATCGTCGAGAAACCCGCCAGCGCGGCGGTCAATTTGTACGGGCCAGGCGCGAGATCGAGAAACCGGAAACTCCCGTCCGCGCCGGTGACCGTCTCGCGCGTCGCGTCGACGCCTTGAAGCGTGAGGGTCACGCCTGGCAGGACGGCACCCTGCTCATCCTGCACGGTGCCGCCGATGGTTCCGCCCTGGACTTGCGCCAGGGCCGCAGCGGCCAGGCTCAGGAACAGCGCCAACATCACAACCGATCGTTTCATGGGTACGCATCCTCTGTAATCGGACGCGACTGGACTCTGCGTCGTCGCCCGGGGGGTTAAAGGGATCGCCTTTGCGTTCCACCTATACAGACTCGGTGCGACCAGGAAATATTCCACCCGATCTCTCGCTGCGTGTGCTCATCGCCTGACCGCTGTCGCCGGCGCCGCGCACATACGACCCATCTGATCTCACGCGCAGGAACTTCGCATCGACGAGCGCGTCCAACGCCTTTTTGCAGATGGCGCCATCGACGTCGCAGAGGCGCCGAACCTGTTCGGGCCGCAAGCTCATGTCTGGCATCTCGCGGTACTCGGCACGAATGCGTCGCATGGTCTGTTCATGGAGGCTCACGCTCATAGCCGTACCGGCCCGCTGCCACGGGGGTCTTGCGACAAGGATGTCATTCCGGTAGAGAGACAGCAGCGGCCCGCCGAATATTCCGTCGCGCAACCGGGAATAGAGCGTCCGGCGCGGCACTCTTTCAACGTGAGTAGAGACGCAACAGCACACCGAAGAGGGTTGACGATGTGACGCAGCGGAACGCGCGCTGCTTGTGTGGCGGTGTTGGTGCTCTTAAGCGCGATGACCCTGTGCGCGCGATCCGCAGACGCGCAGGACACCACTGGACGAATCGACGCCTTGCAGCAGGTGAACGGCTCCGTCGAAGCGTTGGTGCAGGGCGTGGGGCAAAGCGTCGTGCAGGTGATCGTGACGACCTACGGTCCGCCGGACGAGGCCGAACGGTCGATGCACAGATCGTCGGGATCGCGCCCGAAATCGACCTTGCACTCTTGAAGGTGGAGGACGCTCATCTTCCGGCCATTCCGATGGCCGACTATGACGGGCTCCACCAGGGCGAGCTGGTCTTCGCGTTCGGCAGTCCGCAGGGGCTCAGGAATTCAGTCACGATGGGCATCGTGAGCGCGGTTGCGCGCCAGCCGGATCCTGACAATCCGATGGTGTAAGTGCAGACTGACGCGCCGATCAGGAGCCAGGGGCTCGGGTTGGCCATTCCGAGCGCGCTTGTGCAACTTGCTTACCCCAAACTCCGTCGGGCTGGCCATCCGCGCCGAGGTGAGATCGGCATCCTTGTGCAAGGGATTACCCCGACGTTGGCGACAGGCTTGGGCTTGTCGCGGGACTCGGGCGTGATGATCTCTGGCGTCTCGCCGGCGAGTCCCGCAGACGTCGCAGGCCTGAAGGTGCAGGACATTGTGACCAGTTCCGATGCGCTCAGGTTCAAGGCATGAAGCTCTTCGGCCAGGTGCTCACCGGGGTGAATCGCGCTGGATGCCGACCTCTCCGTTTCGGACGATGCCGACCCGGTACTCGAGGCCGATCTGCGCTGGCCGTGCCCGGCGCCACTTCAGGTCGGGAATCGAGAAATCGTGCACGGGCTGATCAGCGGCGGCCGCGTGCGGCGAGAGAATCGCCGCGGCCGCGACCGCCGCGCCACCACTGACGGAAACGTCGACGCATGGGTCAGCCGACGACGAGCTGTCCGCTCACCCCGTGATCGGCGGCTGAGGCCATGGCCGGCCCCTCGAGCGGTACGTCCGTCACCGCAATCGGATGATTGACACCGTGGAACGACACCTGCGTGAGGCCGAGCACCTTCTTCAACCGGTCCGCCTCCACCTTCATCGGTCCCGGTGACGGCGCCGAGCCCGGCGCCGGCTGCGGGAAGGCGGTTGACATCGCCGTGTGGAACGTGATGTGCCCTTCGACCTTCTGCATCACCTGGTGGATGTGGCCGTTCAGCACCGAGACCGAGCCGAATCGCTTGAGGTACGACAGCGCCTGGGCGCTGTCGTCAGTGCCCCAGCCCCATTCGGGGTACACCGACCAGAGCGGAATGTGCGCAAATACCACGATGGGGGTACTGCTCTTGAGACCTTTGACGTCCTTCTCGAGCCATTCGAGCTGGTCCTTGCCCAGGCTGCCCAGTCCACCGGCCTTCAGGTTGACCACGTTCACGAGGCCGATGAAGTGCACGCCGTTCTTGTCGAAGCTCTGCCAGCCAGCACCCTGCGTCCCTTTTCCGAACCGCTGCAGGTAGCTCTTGCCGTCGTCCTCGAGGACATCGTGTTCGCCGGGGACATAGAACACCGGCAACGACAGCTCCGACAACACCTGCTGCAACGTGTCGAACTCGGCCGGCTTCGACAGGTGCGTGAGGTCGCCGGTGTGCAGGAGGAAAGACGGCTGGTCTGGTGCGGCCTTGATCTTCGCGATCGCGGCGCGCAGCGTCGCGGTGACGTCGCTGTTCGCCGGCTTGTCGAAGCCGATGTGGCTGTCGCTGATCTGCACGAACCGAAGCTCGCCGCCGCCCGCCGCATGCGCCATGGGCATACGCCCCGCCTGGCCGAGTGGCATGCCCTTCAGCACCCCGCTGGACATCGTCCACACGGCGCCCGTGCCCACCCACGCCATGCACTCCAGAAACCCGCGACGATCCATATTCCTGCCTTCGTCGTTCTTCGCCACAAACCCTCCTTCACCGGCGCGGGACCTTCCCGCGCGGCATGAGCATGACCGCAGCCGTCACCCGGCAATCACCCTATAGACTCGACCGGAGGCGAATCTATTCCCGCGTCACGGCTTGAAGACCCGCCGGAATGGATCCTGTTCGTTGGGAGATGAGGGTATCCAGGCTCAGCGGGCCGGCGCCGAAATAACTGATCACGAGGGCTCCGCCCAGCATCGTGACGTTCTTGAGGAACATCGCTTTCTCGATTTGCCGCGTCATCGGGTCCGACACGGACCAGAAGTTGTGCATCATCACGGTCACGGGGACGAGGAAGATCACCAGCAACCACGCGCCGAACCTCGTCTGGAAGCCGAGGAGGACGCTGAGCCCTCCCACCAGCGCGATGATCCCTGAGAGCGGCACGAGAACGGCCGGCAGCGGCACGCCGTGCGCCGCCGCCGCTTCAACCGTCCGCGGATTGAAGTGCCCCGCCGAGGCGATGATGAAGATGACCGAGAACAGTTGTCGCCCGGCCAGTACGGCGTACTTCATTGGCGTCAACGGTTCGTCCTCGTGACCGACGTGCTGACCAGCGCGGCCTTCATCTGACCGTGGCCGCGGCCACAGAACTCGGAGCATGCGATCTCGTACTCGCCCGCGGAGGGTGCCGTGAATTCCGCCGTCACCGGATCCCCGCTGTCGGGGATGTGGAGGTCGATCTTCAGCTTGGGAATAGCGAAACCGTGCGTGCCGTCTTTCGATCGGACGACGAGCCGGACGGACTCGCCGGCGATGACTTGAATCGTCGCCGGCTCGAACGTGAAGCGGCTCGCGACAACCTGTATTTCATGCACGGGCTGACCCGCCGTGGCGACGCGCGGCCCCGTCAACGCCGTCGCGATCAGGGCCAGTCCGCACCAGGCGACCGGGATTCGACGCCCCCCGGTCATCGGACCACCACCTGTCCGGTCATCCGCGGGTGGATCGAACAGTAGTACTTGTAGGTGCCCGCGGCGGCGAAGGTGTGGGAGAACGTTTCGTTGGTGTCGAGCACCGGTGACTTGAATTTCTGCTCGGGGCTGACCACGTTGTGCGGGATGTCGTCGTGGTTCGTCCAGGTGACCGTCGTCCCGACCGGGACGGCGGCCGTGGCGGGCGTGAAACTGAAGTTGTCCACGACCACCTGCTTGCTGTCGGCGGCCGCCGCCGGCGTGTCGTCGCCGGGCGGGGCGTCGCCGATCCGGACGACGCGCATGCCACCCGCGCCGTGCTCCGCCCCGTGCGCGGTCACCGCGATCGGCGTGCCGGTCAGCGCGCCGGTCGCGAGGGTCATCATCAATCCGGTCGCGGCCCAGGCCACGTACCCCACAATCCGATTCTTCACACAGACCTCCATACTTACGGGTGCAGAAAATCCGCTCCCCACACGAGCACTGCGCCCAAATGTCCCGCGACGCCGACAAGACCCGCCGCCGAGAACAGGGCGATGCGATACAGCCACAGCCGCCTCGGCGACCGGTCGATGTCTCCGGTTGCCAGCGCCGCCGCCACGGCGGTGAGTGCCGTCACCAGTCCCACCCATCGATGCCATTCGAGGGCGGCGGACGCCTCGACGATTCGAGACGAGGCGAGGATCCACCCCGCGCCCACGGAGGCAACCGCGAACGCGGCCCCGGCGCGAATGTTCGCGACCGCGACCCTGTGCCATTCGGGAAAGGGAGTGGTCAGTGAGACGATCTCGGCAACCGCCGCGATCAGCACGAGCGCGATCGGGAAATGCACGAGCAAGGGATGAAAACGTCCGGTGAGCGCCATTCAGGCATACAGACCGGGAGGCTGGCGGAATTATTCCGGGAATAACTTCCGGAGGTTCCGGGTCCTAGCAGTAGACGATGCCTCACCGAGCTTTTGAGGAAGTCGTCTTGCCTCACTTGGACGCGGCGTTCAACTATGCGCGGTGGCTGACGAAGAGTGACGCGGACGCGGAGGACGTGGTGCAGGATGCTGCCGTGCGGGCCCTGCGCTTTTTCTCATCCCTACGAAACGACGATGCCCGTGCGTGGCTGCTGACCATCGTGCGCAACACTTGGTACGCGCGCTTCTCGAAGGCCGGCAGCGCCGATCAACATGCGGTCTTTGATGACATGAAGGACGAACGCCCTGACGAACAGCTCGATCCGGAAGCGCTGCTGATTCAACAGCAGGCGGTGGAACGAGTGCATCGGGCCATCGAAGAGCTGCCGGTCGATTTCCGGGAGGTCGTCGTGCTCCGCGAGCTCGAGGGGTTGTCGTACAAGGAGATCGCCGCAGTGATCGGCACGCCGATCGGCACGGTGATGTCACGGCTCGCGAGGGCCCGGGAGCGGCTGCTGGCGGTGCTGGGGCCCAGGTCGACTAGGAGAGGTGCCGGTGAGCTGCCCTGATTTCGACCGCGTCATCGACGCTTACGGAGACGAGGAGCTCGGGGCGTCCGAGGCCGCCGGGGTCCGCGCGCATCTCGACGTCTGTCCGGCATGCCGGCAGCGGGTCGCCGGGCGGGCGTCCCTCGGTCGTCTGATCCGCCGCGTCCCGTATTACGCCGCGCCCGATCGCCTGCGGGTCGCGGTCGCCACCACGCGGCGTCCCGCGCGCGTCTCGCCACGGGTCCTCGCCTGGGCGGCGATGGTGACGCTGGCCGTGTCGCTCGGCAGTGGAGCGGGAGTGCGCCTGGTCCGAGCGCGGCGGGCGACGGCCGCCACCGACACGATGGCGCAGGACGTGGTCGCCGATCACGTACGGGCGCTGATGGGCGCGCATCTCTTCGACGTGCGCTCCACCGATCAGCACACCGTCAAGCCCTGGTTTCTGGGCAAGCTGGATTTCTCGCCCCCGGTCGATGACCTCGCGCCGCAGGGCTTCCCGCTCGTCGGAGGCCGGCTTGACTACCTCGCCGGCCGCGCGGTGGCCGCGCTCGTCTATCAGCGCCGGCAGCACACAATCAACGTCTTCGTGTGGCCCGCGGCCGACAGCAGCGAGGCGCCGACCGACGCGCGCGCGCTCCGCGGCTTCCAGGTCCGCCACTGGACGCGAGCCAGCATGGCCTTCTGGGCCGTCTCCGACCTCAACGACAGTGAACTGGATCAATTCGTCCACTATCTGGAGATGCGATGAGAGCTTCCACACTGCTTGCGATTTGCACGTTCGCGTTTGGTTCGATCGGACATGTGTCCGCGGCCACGGAGCTGAAGGTCGGCGATTCGGCGCCCGACTTCACGCTCAAGGCGTCGAACGGCAGGACGTACAAGATCTCCGACTTCAGGAACAAGCAGGCGATCGTCCTGGCTTGGTTCCCAAAAGCGTACACGCGCGGGTGCACGATCGAATGCAAGTCCCTGGCTGAACACGGCGACATGATCAGACAGTACGACGTGGCCTACTTCATGATCAGCGTCGATCCGCTCGACGAGAACACCGCGTTCGCGGAGCAGCAGCACGCAGACTTCCCGCTCCTCAGCGATCCCACGAAGAAGACCGCCGACGCCTACGGCGTCCTCGGCGCGATGGGACTGGCGAATCGTTGGACGTTCTACATCGGCAAGGACGGAACGATTCAGTCTATCGACAAGAACGTCAAGCCGGCCACGTCGGCGGAAGACATGGCCGCGAAGCTCCACGAGCTCGGCGTCTCGACGCGCGGTCAGTAAGGTCGCCAGGGCGGCTGCTCCGTCCGCTCCCTTAGAGGAATAAGACACATCAGATTCGAGTCTTATTGGCGAGGCGACTCGCTCGTATGCTCGTGAATTGTCCCCCGGTCGACCGGCTCCTGGACGCGTACCGCGACGCCGGGCTCCGGCGCGTCGACGCGAGTGAGATCCGCGCGCATCTCGACGCCTGTCCGGCGTGCCGGCAGCAAGCGGCGGCGCAGGAGTCCCTGAGCCGCCTGATTCGCCGCGTCCCGTATTACGCCGCCCCGGATCGCCTGCGCGTCGCCGTCGCCGCCACGCGGCGGCCCGCCCGCGCCTCGCTCGGGACCCTCGCGTGGGTGGCGATGGTGACGCTGGCGGTGTCGCTCGGCGGCGGGACCTGGATGCGCGCGGCCCGGGCGCGGCAGACGGCCGCCGCCAGGACCGCCATCGCGCAGGACGTCGTCGCCGGCCACGTACGAGCATCGATGGATGCGCATCTGCTGGACGTTCGCTCGACCGATCAGCGCGCCGTAAAACGCTGGTTCCTGGGAGAGTTGGACTTCTCGCCGCCGGTCGACGACCTCGCGCCGCTCGCCTTCCCTCTGGTCGGCGGCCGGCTCGACTACATCGCAGGCCGCCCGGTGGCCGCGCTCGTCTATCAGCGCCGACAACACACCATCAACGTCTTCGTGTGGCCTGCGGTAGACAGCAGCAAGGTGCCGGCGGACATGCTGAACCTCCGGGGGTTCGAGGTCTGCCACTGGACCCGCGACGGGATGGCCTTCTGGGCCGTCTCCGACTTGAACGACATGGAACTGGACCAATTCGTCCGCGAGCTGACTCCATGAACGCAGACATCTTGTTCGCGGATGCCACCCCGGGTGGAGAGAAGCCTTGAGACGTCGACTCGGGCTGCTCTGGCTGTTGTTCTCATCGGCGGTGTCTGCCGGCCCGATCGAGAGGCTGACGCTGGCCGCTTCCCCCATTTCGTCGTTTGCGCCGGCCAATCTCATCGTTCGTGTGCACGTGGCGCCCGACCCGGCCAATCGAGCGCTCCAGGTGGTCGCGGATTCGGGCGACTATCTCCGCAGCAGTCAGATTCCACTGGATGGAGAAGACGCGCCAAGAAACCTCACCGTGGAATTTCGCGGTCTTCCGCACGGCGAGTACGTGGTGCGGGGTGCGCTGATTGACAGCTCAGGCCACCAGCGCGCAATGGTGGGCCAGCGGATCCTCGTGCTTGCGTCGGGCGGCGGCGACCCGTAACCCAGACCTTCTAAGACTTGCTCGACCCTTCAATCGCCCACTGGGGCGCGAGGGTCGGCGTCATCCGCGTGATCTCGAGGCCCGCGGCGCCGAACAACCGGCGAAACTCACGTTCGGTCCGTTCGCGCCCACCGGTCATCACAAGCATATTCAGATCAAGCAAGGCGCCAAAGGCGCTCGCGGCTACCTCGGGCAAAACCGTCTCGACCACCAACACCCTGCCACTTGGTGTCATGGCACGCCGGCATTGCTCCAGTATCGCGATGGCATCATCGTCGTCCCAGTCGTGAATCACCCCGCTCAGCAGGTACAGGTTGCCTCCTCGAGGCAGTGCCTCGAGAAGATTGCCGGCAACCAACGTGCAGCGCGGCTGAGCGAGATGTCCCTCGAGGCGGCTCTTCGCCTGACAGATGACGGCAGGCGTGTCGACCAGGATGCCGCGCATGTCCGGATATACGGTCAGGATGTCTGTGAGGAACTGGCCGTATCCGCCACCGACGTCGACGAGCAAATGGATGCCCGCGAAGTCGTAGGCCAGCAGGACGGCTTGAGACATCAGGGCCGCCAGGTTGGTCATCGCCTCGTGAAAGGTCGAGCCGGCGTCGGGGCTTCGGTCCAAGTGGTCGAACAGGTGTGCACCAAACACCACGGGGAAGGCGGGTAAACCGGTCCGGATGCTGTGGTCCAGTGCGCCCCAGGCCTGGTAGTGAATCTCGCCGAGCGTGAGCACCATCGCGCGCAGCGATCCCGGACGGTCAGCCTGTAACGGTTGACCCAGTGCCGTGAGCACGAAGCGGCCGTCGCCGGCGGCGGCGATGATGCCAAGGCTGCACAGGGCCCGCAAAAGACGTGACAGCGAGTGAGCCGGCGCACCGGTTGCAACAGCGATCGCATCGCACGACTGTGGGCCATCGCTCAAGGCGTCGGCAATCCTCAAACGTGCCGCCACATAAACGGCCTGCGAGACCCACGACCCCATGGCCATCTCGAGCAACGGCGGCAGCCTCGACGCCCGCTCGCGTTTCCGCCGGATCGCCGATGCCACCTTCGACGCCCACACGTATCGGAGTCGCCGCCAGCTCCCATCGCGCATGCCGCTCGCCAGGACCCGCAGCAAGGGGGCTGCCCTGACGGGCATCTTCACCATTGAAGAAGCGCCAACTCCGCCGCCATGCCTGGTCCGAGCGCGATCATGACGCCCCAGTCGCCCGCTCGCGGTTCGCCAGTGCGTATCACCTCGTCCAGCACGAACATGACGGTCGGCGACGACATGTTGCCGAAACGGCGAAGCGTAGACCGCGAGAAATGGAGATCGGCGTGGGTGAGGCGCAAGGCATGCTGCACCTTGTCCAGGACGCGGCGCCCCCCGGGGTGCGCGACCCAGAACCGAATGTCTGCGGACGACAGGCCATTGCGCGCGAGCAACGGGGCCAGCGCACCCTGGATTAACGGCGCCGCAAGATCGCGCACCTCAGCCCCGAGGACGATGCGCAACTTCCCGTTCCTGCGATCGAACCCGACCGTCTGCAGATGGCCCGGGTCCAGAAAGGACTGGAAGTCGACGATCGCCGGGTAGGGATGCCGCCGTAACGCGCTGCTCGTCAGCAGGAACGCCGCCGCCCCGTCCGCGCAGATCGCGTTCCCCACGACCGTCTCCATCGTGCCGTCGGCGTAGTAGCAGGCCGAGCAGATCTCCACCGTCACGACCAGTGACACGGTGCCGAGGTGCGATTGCACGAAATCCGAGGCACACCGCAGGCTCGGAATCGCGCCGGCGCAACCGAGGCCAACGATCGGCACGCGTTGCACATCGGGTCGAAACCCCATGTGCGCCACCAGATGGCTTCCGATATCCGGGCACACGTATCCCGTCGAACTGCACACCACGAGCAGGTCGACGTCTCTGCACGACAAGCCCGCCTCGTCGAGACACGCCCGTGCCGCCCGGCAGCCGGTATGAATGGCGCCGCGACGATACCGTTCGTTCAACTCGTCAGACGTTTCGTCAAGGCGCGGCACGCCTTCGAAGTAGAAATGGCGGAAGTCGATGCCGCTATTCCTGAAGATCCGTCGAATATTCGGCTGGGTGTATCCGGAGAGGCTGAAACTCTCCTCCTGGGTGACGCGGAGCGCCGGCGCAGCCGTGCCAATCGCAAGCACGCTGGGACTGCATCGGGTCTCCTGACATGGTAGCCACCTGGTGGACTCGACGGATGCAACGCGGTTCTCGGCCAACAGCGAATCGGTGACTCCTTCAGAGATACAGACTCGGCGAGGGGGGGAGATATTCCGCGGGAATAAACGGCCTGCGGCGGAGGTCTCAGAGACAGACGACGATGGAACCGCTTGTGCGCGATGCCGAGATTACTCCGAGCTCGACCGCCGTCGACGGAGACGCCGCCCGGACTGACCGTCTCTTCATGGCGCTCGACGGCATTCGGATTGACGATCCCGCCGGCGGCTGGATCACGGAGGTCCTCGGGATTCACACGATTCGCGGAGAGTGGTGGGTGCAAATCGCCGCGGTGGGAAATGGCCGGCGCAGCGTGCTGTTGCACTTCTCCGGATCAGTGACGACCGATGACGCGATCCAGACGCTCAGGCTATCGTTGGTGCCTGGGCTACATTCCCCCGCCTTCGCTTGACGGCGGGACAATCCCTTTGAGCCGCATGTAGGTGACAAGATTGCCGTAGTGCTCGTTGCAGTGTGAGTTGTTGAACGCGAGGACGGCCAGCCGAGGTGTCTGATTGCCGTTGAAGAACTTGACTGTCTCCATTCCCTTCTTGTCGTCCATGCTTGCGAACACCTTGTCGCAATACGCGATGGAGTCGTTCAGACCCTTCATGAGATCCGCTTTCGAGGTCTTGCCGTTCTCGAAGCCGCTTTGCGGCGGCTTCTCCCTGGCAGCCGCCGCGCAGATGCTGAAGTTCGCATCAGCGACGTGACCGATGATCTGGCCAAGGCTTCTCACTGCCGGCGTCGGCTTGAACGAGTACAGGTCATCCGGCACCTTCTGTGCCGTCTTCGAGAGGTAGCCCTTGATCTCGTCGAACTGCGCCTTCGTCGCTTGCGTCATCGAGACTGGCGCTTGGGCGACTAGCCCCGGAGCCAGCAGAATGACTGAGACTGCACAGGTCACAAACCTTCGAAGCATCATGTCAGCTCCTTGCGACGTCATTACCGTAACGCCAACTCCAGTCATTCTAGTCGCGAATCACGAATAAACGGCTGGCCCGGCCATCGTATCGGGCACCAGAGATCCCACAGGGCTCCTGACGATGACTGGCAGCTGGGCATCCAGATCCATCGTTGAATTCGCCGGCTGCTTGAATTTGCCGTCGGTCGCCAGTATCGTAGACTCCGCGGACGCGTCGTTCGGCGGCGAGACCTTCGATCCCTCAACGCAGTTCACTCGAGGATCTGTGGCATGCCTGCATCGAATGCGCCGGTCTGGCTACCGGTTCGTCGGTTTGGCGAAACCGCGCGTCACGACGCGTGGTGGATTCAACCGCTCGTCGTCTTCTTCGGACTGTCGACCTTCCTCGTCTACTCGACGTGGGCCGCGTTCCGGGGTGATCACTACACGTACGGGCCGTACCTTTCACCGTTCTACTCACCGGAGCTTTTCGGCAACTCGCCGCACAGCTGGTTCGGTCCGCCGCCCGGAACGTGGCCCGCGTGGCTGCCCTTTTCGCCTGCCCTGTTGATTCTTCCTATTCCCGGCCTTTTCCGGTTGACGTGTTACTACTACCGCGGCGCGTACTACAAAGCGTTCTGGGCGGACCCGCCGTCGTGCACGGTTGGCGAGCCGCGCTCGCGATATCGTGGCGAGCACTCGTTTCCGCTCGTTCTGCAGAACATCCACCGCTACATGCTGTTTCTGTCGCTGGGCGTATTGTTCCTCCTGTACACGGATGTCTGGCAAGCTCTGTGGTTCACAGATCCCACGGCGGGCACCGTCTCGTTTGGTGTAGGCGTGGGCACGCTCGTTCTAGCCGGCAACTGCGTCCTCTTGAGCTTGTATCTGTTCGGGTGTCATTCGCTGCGTCATGTCGTGGGCGGCTGCGTCGATGAGTTGTCGCGTTCACGCATGGGCGTTCAGGCGTACTCCTGCGTGAGCTGCCTGAACCGCAAGCATATGTTGTGGGCGTGGTGCAGTCTGTTCACGGTGGGCTTCGCTGACCTGTACGTCCGACTCTGCTCCATGGGCGTGTGGTCGGACTTCAGGATCTGGTGATGCCGGAGTATCAGACACACGAGCACGATGTCCTCGTCATCGGCGCAGGTGGAGCGGGGCTGAGAGCAGCAATCGAGGCCTCTACGGGCGGCGTGTCAGTCGGGCTCGTCTGCAAGTCGCTGCTCGGCAAGGCGCACACAGTGATGGCTGAAGGCGGTATTGCCGCCGCCCTCGCCAACGTCGACGACCGCGACAGCTGGAAGGTCCATTTCGCAGACACGATGCGCGGCGGCCAGTACGTCAACAACTGGCGCATGGCGGAGCTGCACGCGAAGGAAGCCCCGGACCGCGTGCGCGAGCTCGAAGCGTGGGGCGCGATGTTCGATCGGACCAAGGACGGAAAGATTCTCCAGCGGAACTTCGGCGGCCACCGGTATCCGCGCCTGGCCCACGTCGGCGATCGCACCGGCCTCGAGATGATTCGGACGCTGCAGGACCATGGGATTCACGAGGGGATCGACGTGCACATGGAGTGCACGATCATCGAGCTGCTCAAGCACGACGACCGCGTGGTCGGCGCGCTCGGCTACGAGCGGGAGCGCGGACGGTTCAAGCTGTTCAGGGCCAAGGCTGTCGTCCTGGCGACGGGGGGCATCGGCCGCGCCTACAAGATCACGAGCAATAGCTGGGAGTACACCGGCGACGGTCACACGCTCGCCTACGACGCCGGAGCGGATCTGGTGGACATGGAGTTCGTCCAGTTCCATCCAACAGGCATGATCTGGCCACCGAGCGTTCGAGGCATTCTCGTCACCGAAGCGGTGCGCGGCGAAGGCGGCGTGCTGAAGAACAACCAGGGCCGCCGGTTCATGTTCGACGAAGTCCCGGAGAACTACCGCGCGCAGACCGCGGACAACGAAGAGGAAGGATGGCGGTACACCCAAGGCGACAAGGCAGCGCGCCGGCCGCCGGAGCTGCTGACGCGCGACCACGTGAGCCGCTGCATCGTCCGCGAAATCAAAGCCGGGCGAGGCAGCCCGCATGGGGGCGTGTTTCTTGACATCAGCTGGATCAAGTCCCGGATCCCGAATGCCGCTGAGCACATCAGGAAGAAGCTGCCGAGCATGTACCACCAGTTCAAGCAGCTCGCGGATATCGACATCACACAGGAGCCGATGGAGGTCGGCCCGACGACCCACTACATCATGGGCGGCGTGCGGGTCGACGCGGACACGCAGATGTCGACCGTGCCAGGCCTGTTCGCCGCGGGGGAGTGCGCGGCAGGCATCAACGGCGCGAATCGCCTCGGCGGCAATTCGCTCTCGGATATCATCGTGTTCGGCAAGCGTGCCGGCGAGTTCGCAGCGAAGTTCGCAGGAAGCTGCGGTCACGGGTCGATCGACCCGCGACAAGTTGACGAAGCCGCTCGCCGGGCTGTCGAGCCGTTCGACCGGGGACCCCAAGGCGAGGGTCCCTATCAGGTGCAGTACGCCCTCCAGGAAATGATGCAGGACCTCGTGGGCATCGTACGGACCGAGGAGGAGATGCGAAGGGCGCTCGACGGCCTGGAGACGCTGCGCGAACGCGCGCGCCGGGTCGGCACGGGAGGCCATCGGGAGTACAACCCCGGCTGGCACGCTGCGCTCGATTTGCACAACCTGCTGACCGTGTCGGAAGCGATTACGCGCTCCGCGCTCGAGCGCCGCGAGAGCCGCGGCGGACACTTCCGCGACGATTATCCGGACAAGGACAAGCTGTACGCCACGTTCAACCTCATCGTCCGAAAGGGCCGCGACGGCGCGATGGAGGTCTCTCGCGCGCCGATTCCCGAGTTGCCGGCCGAGCTGAGGCAAGTCATCGAGGAGATGAAGTGAACCAAGGAGGCAGCTGATGCCGCAGACGGCGACCTTTCGAGTCTGGCGCGGCGACGCGCAAGGCGGCGAGTTCCGCAGCTACGCCACCCACGTCTCCGAGGGCATGGTCGTGCTCGACGCCGTGCACCAGATTCAAGCCGACCAGGCCAACGATCTGGCCGTCCGCTGGAACTGCAAGGCCGGGAAGTGCGGTTCATGCTCCGCCGAAGTCAACGGCAACCCGCGGCTCATGTGCATGACGCGGCTCAATCAGCTCGATCTGTCCCAGCCGGTCACGATCGAGCCGATGCGCGCCTTCCCGCTGATACGGGATCTTGTGACCGACGTCTCGTGGAACTTCCAGGCGAAAAAGCGCATCCGGAAATTCACGCCTCGGCCGCCCGATTCACCGGACGGCACGTGGCGGATGGCGCAGGTCGACGTCGAGCGCGTGCAGGAATTCCGCAAGTGCATCGAGTGCTTCCTGTGCCAGGACGTCTGCCACGTGCTCCGCGACCATCGCATGTTCGATTCGTTCGTCGGACCGCGGCATCTGGTCTACGCCGCCGCGCTCGAGATGAGCCCGCTCGACATGAACGACCGAACGCGTTCGCTGAAGCAGGAGCACGGCATCGGCTACTGCAACATCACCAAGTGCTGCACCAAGGTTTGTCCCGAGGGCATCACCATCACCGACAACGCCATCATCCCGCTCAAGGAACGGGTGATCGATCAACTGTACGATCCCATCGCCAAGGTGTTCCGGGTATTGCGCGGAGGTCGCCATGTTTGAGCTCAAGATCCTCTCGCCGGAGGCGGTGCCAAGGGCGCTCGCCAAGGCCGAGCGCTACCGCCTCTTGAACGAGCCAGGCGAGGCAGAGAGCATCTGCCTCGACGCACTCGAGGTCGGCCCGACGAATCAGGAAGCCATCACGATGCTCCTGCTGGCCATCACTGATCAGTTCGACGCCGACACCAGCCGTGTCCCCGATGCCTGGAAGATGGTCGACCGCCTCACGACCGAGTACGAGCGAGCCTATTACAGCGGCATCATCTATGAGCGGCGTGCAAAGGCATCCCTCAAACACGCCAAGCCGCGCGGCGGCCCTCGCGCCTATGAGTGGCTCCGCGAAGCGATGGCCTGCTACGAAAGAGCGGAGAAACTGCGGTCGTCCAACAACGACGATGCGCTCCTCAGGTGGAACGCCTGCGCCCGGCTCATCATGAGCAACCATCATCTCGTGCCGATGAGCGAGGAGCCGGGCGAGCCCCTGCTCCTGGAATAATGCATGAAGTCCAGAGTCCGTCTGCACACCACGCCCGACGGAGAGACGATTGTCGCCGGGACCGGCGGGCCGAGCGTCGTGATCGACGGCAGCCCCGATGTCGGAGGCCGCTTGCTGTGCCTCGCCGCCGTGGGCTGCTACGCGAACACGCTGCTGGCCGAAGCCGTCCGCCGCGGCATCTCTGTGCGAAGCATCGACGTCAACGCCGAACTCGAGTGGATCGAGCACCCCGCGCGCGCGAAGGACGTCACGCTCAGCGTGCGCGTCGAAGCCGATGCGGACGAGCCGACGCTGATGGAGCTGGCTGAGCACGCCGACCGCGCCAGTGAGGTCGCCAACGCACTACGGCTCGGCGTGGCCGTACGTGTCGCCGACGCGGTCTGTACGCCGCGCCGGCCAGGATTGAGCGCGTGATGATTGACCAGGCTGACAGAGAATTCATGCGCCTGGCCGGGCTCTGCGCATGATCTCCTGACGCGCCTCGCGCGACAGCGTCGTCAGCGACGCTTCGAACCGATCGATGCAATCAGTGACGGCTTTCCGGACGCGGCGCGTGATGGGATCGCGCGTCTGTTCGAGCACGTAGTGATGGCCATCCCAAGGTGGACTCTTTACGAGCGGAATCCGCCAGACGAACCCGCCATTCATGCCGACGGTCATCCAGCAGTCTCCGGCCGGGAGCGGCCGTTTCGGAGTGGGCCGCGCAGCCGCCAGAGCGCTGTCCACGTGGTCGATGAGCGTGATGATGAAGAAATCGCGCAAAGCCTCGCCGCCCTCGAGCGTCACGAAGGCCGGACACGTCCTGAGCTTCCCGGCGAAGCCGCGATACGCTACGCCATTCAACAACGCGCGCGGGACGACCACGAGCCGGTGCAGATCGACGCCGACACGTGGGAGCCCGTCTGCATGAGCCAACTCGCCCAGCCGTTCGAGGTAGGCCTGGGCCTCGCTCTGCACGGCGGCGACGATGGCATCATCACGTGCCATGGCGAGGAGCCGCCTCCACAAACGATGACGCGCGGCGCGCTTCCTGCCGACCAGTGAAAACCGGATCCGCGACGCGAACTGGTCGACGACCGTTCGCCCTTCTTCGGTCTCAGCCCACGCGAGGAACGGACCGCGGGTAATTCGACCGGTATACGTCACATGTCCGCGTGAGTACCTCAGCCAGAGCCTCATTGCGCCTCGTCGATTGAGAATCCCTGCAGCTCCGCCGAAATTTCGTCGCTGCAAGGCCGAGACCGACCATATTTGGCGCAGCATCCGCGTGATTCCTGAGCGGCCCGTTACCGAACCTGCACGACGGTTACGAAGTTGAATGGGAACTTAGGGTCGGCAACGCAGGTCGGCGGCACTGTCGGCTGGCCAACGCACGCCGCTGATCGCGGATCAACCGATAAACTGTTCGAAAGCTTGTGAAACAAAGACGTTGGCAAGTGCGAATGTGTGCACTCGGTGACCTTCCATGATTGGAAGGACCATCGGCAAGTATCGAATCGTCGGGCACCTCGGGCGTGGAGGCATGGGCACCGTTTACAAGGCGGTCGACGAAACGCTCGGCCGCGACGTGGCCATCAAGGTCCTCAACCCAGATCTGGCCGACACGAACATTCTGAGACGCTTCCGGGCGGAAGCGACAACGCTCGCGAAGCTGAACCATCCTGGAATCACCACCATTTTCGAGTTCTTTCAAGCGGAGCGCGACCTCCTCCTCGTGATGGAGTTCCTGCGTGGTGAAACGCTGGAGCACATCTGCGTCCGGCTGGGACCGCTCCCGCCGGAGAGCGCAGCTTCGCTCATTGACCAGGTCCTCGTCGCGCTCGAGCATGCGCACGGCGTCGGCATCGTGCACTGCGACATCAAGCCAGCCAACGTCATGATCACCGAGCACGGCGGCGTCAAGATCATGGACTTCGGAACGGCGCGCGTGCGCGGCGCACAGCACGGCACGCTGGATGGCTACATGATGGGCACGCCGGCTTACATGTCGCCCAAGCAGGTGCTCGGCCAGGAATTGGACGGGCGCGCCGATCTGTACGCCGTCGGCGTGGTGTTGTACCGACTGCTGACGGCCACGCTTCCTTTCGACGCGGACAGCGCGATCGCCGTCGCGCAGAAGCAGATCTCGGAGGCACCCCGGCCGCCGCACGTGCACCGTGACGACTTACCGGACTGGTGCGACTCGATGCTTCAGCGAGCCCTCGCCAAGTCGCCGGGCGAGCGATTTCAGACCGCCAAAGAGTTCCGCGAGGCGCTCAGCCAAGCGACAGGCACGGTGACGCCTGAACAACAGACAAAAGCGTTCGCCGTCTTGATTGAAGAGGAGGCGACGACGGTGCCGCCGTCGCGCCAGGCCGGCCTTACAAAACAGGTAGCCGGCAGCTCAGCCATTCCAAAATGGCTTGTCCTGCCTCCTCCTCAGGAGTATCGTCACCCGCTGTAGCCTCGCACTCATCTCATTTCCGTCGGACCCTAATCGACGTTTCTTCTGCGCTGAGGAGGCCGAAATGAACAGAACGTACCGGCGCACACGGGTCACGCGACGAGTGTTCCTGGGGGCTGCAGCAAGCACGAGCACGGTCGTTGGCGCGGGTCTCCTGCGACCTGCGTCGGTTCATGCCCGCGACGACGAGGACAAGGGCCAGCGGGCGAATCCCAATCCGATCCCCGAAGGCGTTGCCCCATTCGCGCCCTTCGCGATCCGAATCCGTCACCTCCCGCCGACTCCCGGTACTCCCCTCGCGAACATCAGCGAACCCTCGCAGATCACCGACTTCGATGGATTCGTCGGTCTCACGCGCATCCGCGGTGGCGGCACCGGGTTCGACACGCAGACGGGGCGGACTCAGGCGCTGGCGTTCCAAGCGGACATGGGCTTCAACCAGGGGAAATTCGTCGGGACCGACGGTCGGCGTCATGAAGGCACCTTCGCCTTCGTTTGACTCGACCTCTTCACCGGTCCGGTTGGATCGGCCAATCTCCTCGAGCAAATCCACGACTACAACCCCCACATCGACGCGAATGACGTGTTCTGGGTCGTCCCCGTGTCAGACGACGCCGTGCAGGTCGATTTCGACGACGCTCGAGCGCGCCTGCGCGTCCGCGGCCTGGATCTCTTCGATGACCACGACCTGGCCAACTCCCTGACGTACGGGTTGGGGCTTCCCGGGGGCCTGGGTTTTCCGTATCCGCACGTCCCGCCGGTCGCTCCAGTCCGCGCGACCGTTTCCTTCGACATCGAATGGAGCGGCCTGAGTGGCGCGGCCGAGATTCGCAATCCGTCGCAGCAGTTCAAGGGCTCGTTCCTCGAAACGGGTGCGACGATCGCGTGGTCGTCTGAGGAGCACGGGTTCCGGTTCCAGTCGGAGGCTCCTAACCCCTCGCGGAATCTGTTCGCCGTGGTCGGACGCGAGCAGAACGGCGTCTTCTTCGCATAACGGACTTAGCGTGTCTTCGATCCCTCTTGGCTTCCGTTGGGTCTGCGCGCGTGAGTGGTCAGCTTCCTCAGGAGGAATTCCTGGGCGAGCTGGCCCACAGCGTCACCACCGATACTGATCGCGGCGTTTGCGAACGTCAATCGAAGACCCTTGCGATCCTGCGCGGGATAGTAGAGGTTTGAGAGCCCGCTCGATGCGAGACCACCGAGTATCTCTGAGTAATTCGGTTGCCAGCGTCCGTTGTCTCCCTTCTTGATGACGGAGCGCGAGATGGCGTAACCGATGCGCGATGTCGTACTGCCAGTTCCCTTGTAGAAATACCGCGGATCCTGCTTCAGCAGAGACGGCAGCACCGCCCGAGTGATCAAACTTCGTGTCACGACATTCCCGTAGGCGGCGGCG
>DASZFS010000610.1:0-10435 GCA_035939575.1 Vicinamibacterales bacterium
GCCGCACTAGCTGTAAGTGGTCCCGCCTGGCTGTAAGTGGTTGGTGCGGAAGCGGGGATTTGAACCCCGACCGGGTTGCCCCGACTAGCTCCTGAGGCTAGCGCGTCTGCCGTTCCGCCACTTCCGCAAGTGGTGAAAATCCCACCGGGCAGGAACGATCAGTATAGCCCAAACAAACTGCGCCGTCGACGCGCGGCGTCGCCCGGATCAGGCGGTCGTTCGGTGTTCGAGATCGCCGATGCGCCCTGTGCTGATCGCGCACTCGTTCATGTTGAAGCTGCCTCTGCTCAAGCTTCCGGACGATGGCGTCGAGATTCTGCTCGATTGGGGTCGGGCTATACTCGAAAAGGAATTGAGGTTGCCGGTTGCTGGTGGCTGGTTGCTGGTGGCTGGGGCGACGAGACCTGGGCCAACAGCCACCGGTGACGAGCAACGAGTACCGAGTATCGAAAAAAGGCGAGGTTGCCATGGCCCGTCGCGGTTTGAGCGTCCTCTTCACCCTGCTCGGCATCGCAGTCTTTATCTCGATCGCCGGCTTTTTCGCGCTCTATCTGGTCTTCGGCCGCGAGCCATCCGTCGCGTCGAGGTCCACGCTCGTGCTGCAGGTGGGCGGGAACCTCGGCGAGGTGGCGCCCGCAGACGTCGTCGGCTACCTCCGCGGCGTGCGGACGCCGACCGTCCGATCCGTTGTCGACAACCTGCGCAAGGCAAAGGCGGACGCGCGCATCCGTGCCGTGCTGCTGAAGCCCACCGGGTTCAGCTCGCCGTTCTGGGCCAAGGTGCAGGAGATTCGCGACGCGGTGCTGGAGTTCCGGAAATCGGGCAAGCCAGTCTACGCGTATCTCGAATACGGCGGCGACCGCGAATACTACCTCGCGACAGCCGCCGACAAGATCTTTCTGATGCCGTCAGCGCCGCTGGACCTTACCGGTGTCGCGACCTACGAGCTGTTTCTCCGCGGCACCCTCGACAAGATCGGCGCCTATCCCGACCTGCATCACATCGGCGACTACAAGACCGCGATCAACACGTTCACGCAAAAGACCTTCACACCCACACATAGGGAGATGGACGAGTCGCTCAATCGCGATCTCTACGACCAGATCGTGCGCGGCATTGCCGACGGTCGCAAGAAGACCGACGCGGAAATCCGGCAGCGGTTCGACGAGGGGCCGTTTCTCCCGGAAGACGCTCTCCACGCGGGCCTGATCGACGATGTGGCGTATGAGGATCAGGTGGACGATAAGCTGGGGGACGGCGCGCGGCGCAACCAGCTCGACGGCGATGAGTACGCGCGCGTCGCCCTGACGTCGGTCGGCCTGAATCGCGGCCCTCGCGTCGCGGTCATCTACGCGGCCGGCACAATCACCAGCGGCAAGAGCGGGTACGACCCGCTCAACGGGCCGGTCGTGGGCTCCGATACGCTCATCGAACACATCCGACAGGCTCGCCGCGACAGCGCAGTACGCGCTATCGTCCTGCGCGTCGATAGCCCGGGCGGATCGGCCGCGGCCTCGGATGCGATCTGGCGCGAGCTGATGATCACCAAGAACGAGCGATCCGATCGGCCGCTGGTGGTGTCGATGTCGGACCTCGCCGCGTCTGGCGGCTACTACATCGCGATGCCCGCGCAAGTGATCGTGGCGCAGCCGTCGACGCTGACCGGCTCAATCGGCATTTTCGGCGGCAAGGTCGTCACCGGCGGCATCTACCAGAAGCTCGGGGCGCGCATCGAGTCGACGAGCGTCGGGAAGAACGCTGAAATCAACTCGCCCGCGCGGCCGTACAACCCGGCGGAGCTGCAGAAGCTGCAGGAACAGCTGCAGGCCTTCTACGATCAGTTCGTGGAGAAGGTCGCGGACTCGCGGCACACAACGCCGGAGAAGATTGACGCGATCGCCCAGGGCCACGTCTGGACGGGCCGGCAGGCGAAGCAGAACCAGCTGATCGACGAGCTTGGCGGGCTCGACCGGGCGGTCGCCATCGCCAAGCAGCGCGCGAAGATCCCGGCCGACTCCGAGGTTGAAGTCGTCGTGTATCCGGCGCGCAAGAGCTTCTATGAGCTCGTGAGCGATCAGTTCGGCGGGTCCGGGGAGAGCCTCGCGATGGGCGAATGGCTGAACGCGAACCTGTCGACAGGTGAGCTCGAAGCGCTGCGCGTGATGCGCGGGCCGCTCTCGATCTTCCGCCGCGGCGAAGTGCTCGCGCTCATGCCGTTCACGTTCTTGCGCTGACGGTACTCGGTACCACAACCCATCTCATAAGTACGAGTTCCGCGCTACGACGTGGCCCTCTGCAGCGACTCGCGGTTGACCTCGATCTTCATCTTCTGCTTCGCCTTCACCATATAGGCACCGAAGAAGCGGCTGCGCCGATCGGTCAAGAGCTCTTCGCGGAAGCGGTCCTTTGCGTTCGCCCAATCGGCCGGCGTGACCTCCTGCTTGTCCAGAACCTTGATGACGGCCGTGCCGTTGTCGGTGGGCACGGCGTCGCTGACGGCGCCCACGGGCAGCCGGAACGCCGCGTCCTCAACAGCCTTGGCGACGCCCAGGTCGGGGATGGGCGCATCGCGCGCGATGAGATCGGTCGTTTTCGCCTCAAAACCGGCCGCTTTGGCCGCCTTCTCGAAGTCCGCCGCGGTCTTCAACTTCGCCGCAATCTCGGCGGCCTTCTGCTGGCTGAGATCGCGTGCCTTCTGTTTGACGACCTCGTCGCGCACGCGCTCCTTCACCTCGTCCAGCTTCGGCACGTACGGATCCTGCCGGGCGAGCAGCGTCTCGAACACGAAACCGCGGGACGCGCGCAATGGGCCCGCGACGTCCCCCGGCTTCATGTCAAATGCGCGGCTCGCCGCCTCCGGAGAGGGGCCGAGGCCGAGAATCGGCTCGTCGCGGGCGAAGAAACCTGATTCCTGCACGGTCAGGCCCTTCTCTTTGGCGACACGGTCCAAGTCGGCCGGCTTGGTCACTTCCTTTTCGAGCCCCTGCGCCAGGTCGGACGCCTGCGCCTGCGCGCGCTCGTACGCGAGCTGGTCCTGGATCTGCTGCCGGACGTCCTGCAGCGGCCGCGTCGTCGCCGCCTTCTTATCCACGACCTTGATGATGTGGTAGCCGTACTGCGTCTTCACCAGGTCGCTGATCTTGCCCGGCTCGAGGGCGAACGCCACCTGATCGAATTCGGCCACCATCCGGCCGCGCCCGAAGTAATCGAGATCGCCGCCGTTCTTCTGGCTGGCCTCGTCCTCGGAGTACTTCCTCGCGAGCTCCGCGAAATCGGCGCCTCCGCGCGCCTGCTTCAGGACGTCCTCGGCCTTCGCCTTGACGGCCGCATCGTCCTTGCCGTCAGTCTTGAGGAGGATGTGGCTGGCGCGGACCTGCTCGGGTGTTGAGTACTGCTCGACGTTGTTGTTATACGTCCGCTCCACGTCCGCGGGCGGCACCACGACCTTGGCGCGCATGGCCTCCACGTCGATGAGGAGATACCGGATCTTGCGCTTCTCGGGGATCTTGAACTCGTCCTTGTGGCCGTCGAAGTACGTTGCGATATCAGCGTCGCTGGCCGTCACATGGGTGCGGAAGCTGTCGGCGGTGAAACTGACGACCGCAAGCTTCACCTTGTCGTTGCGGCGGCGGTACTCCTGCTCGAGATCCTTGTCGGCGACCGACAGCCAGTCGGTCAGCGACGACCGCAATTTCTGGATGGTGAGCTGGCGCCGGACATTGTCCTCGAAGTCTGCAGCGGTCATCGGCGGGCGCTGCATCCGGAGCAGCTGCTGATAGCGCTGCTCGCCGATGAACGCGCCGTTCTCCTGGAATGCGGGAATCGACAGGATCCGCTGGCGCACCTCGGTGTCGCTGACGACGATGCCGACGCGGCGGGCTTCGGCGAGCGCCGCCCGCTCGTCGACCATCTGCTGCAGGATCTGCTGCTCGACGCCGAGCTGTTTCAGCAGTTGTTCGTTCATCTGGCCGCCGTACGCCGATCGGTACGCCTGCAGCTGCGCCTGGTACGTCCGCCGGAACTCGTTGGCGGTGATGTCCTGCCCATCGACCCGCGCGATCGTCTCGCCCGACGCCGCATCGGCGCCGTTTCCGCGGAGAAAATCAGGAATGTAGAAGATGATGAACGCCAGGCACACGAGCCCAAGGCTCCACTTGAGCCAGCTCATATGCCGGCGCATCCGATCGAGCATGGTCATAAGAACACCGAAACTTTCAACGTTCAGCCTTGCGGCGCCCGGCTCGGCGGTCTTGGATACCGGGCTGGGCTCGTGGGAAACCCTGATCGTATGCCATGAAGTGACGACGTGGCAAGCAGTTACCGTCGCCCGTATGATATATTTGTAGGGCACAGAAGCACTTACGGATGCCTCCAGCAAGTCGAGCCTCGAGGATGCCGGTGGCGCTCTATCAAGCCGTCGGTTCCGTCGGAAAAAGCGGGTCGAAGCTGCGCCGCGCGAGCCAAATCTCGCTGACGACGCCGGGTCTCGATCTGTCGACGAAGCTGCGCGTGTTTCAACGCGCCCTGCGCGGGCGCGTGGAACGGCGGGATGCGCTGCTGGACCTCGTGCGCGCCGTGAACGCCACCCTCGAGCCGGAGAAGATCGCCGAAGTGCTGGTGGAGCGCGCCGCGAGCTGGATTCCGGCGCCGTGCTGGGCCGTGGTCTCCGCGGATCCCTTCGGTGAGCTGTCGGTGCTCGCGAGCCGCGGTCTGACCCCCGAGATGGATGCGGCAGTTCCCGCGATTGCCGAGTGGATCATGAACCGTGGCCAGGAATTCGCGTCTGCCAACCTGCGGGATGACGGACGCCTTCGCGATCTGTCGGCCGGAGCCGTGTTGGCGTTTCCACTCAACTGCCGCGGCCGGCGCGTCGGCGCGGTGATCGGCATCGATGGTGTGGCGAGCGAGCGTCCTCCGCGGCTCGCGCCGAGCACGCTGCGGGCGGTGCGCATCCTGCTCGAGCCGGCAGCGGTCGCTCTCGACAACGCGCTGCTCCTGCGTCGCGCCGAGGCGCTGTCGGTAACCGACGATCTGACCAAGCTTTACAACTCGCGCTACCTGAACTCCGTCCTCCGCCGAGAGGCCAAGCGGGCGTCCCGGAGCGGCCGGCCGCTGTCGCTCCTGTTCATCGATCTCGACGGATTCAAGGGCGTGAACGACGCGCACGGCCATCTGTCCGGCAGCCGGGCGCTCGTGGAGGCGGCGACGGTCATCCGAGGCAGCGCGCGCGAAACAGACGTCGTGGCGCGGTTCGGCGGCGACGAGTTCGCGCTCATCCTCCCGGACACCGGCGGCGACGGCGCCTTCTCGGTTGGGGAGCGTATCCGGGAGCGCATCGCCGCGCACGTCTTTCTGGCGGTCGACGGCTTCAACATGCGGCTGACCTGCTCGGTTGGCGTTGCGACGATGCCCAACTCCGCCATTTCAGCGGACGAGCTGGTCCAGGCGGCGGACCAGGCGATGTACGCCGTCAAGGCCGCCGGGAAGAACGGCATCCAGGCGGCGTTTGCTCCAGCCGATACATAAGTCATTGGTTGCCGGTCATTTGTCGCTTGTCCGTGTCTCGTCGCCACTCGTCACCCCTGCACGCCAGTGCGCAAGACGGCACGATTGCTCCTACGACGAATGACCCACGACGACGAATGACCCACGACCAATGACGAACGATCCATCGTCAAGGAGAGTTGTTTGAGTCTGCGTTCGATGCTCTCGCTGTTCTCGAGTGATCTGGCCATCGATCTTGGCACGGCCAATACCTGCGTGTACGCGCGCGGCAAGGGCATCGTGGTCAACGAGCCGTCGATCGTCGCCATCAACAAAGTGAACGGCCGCGTCGAGGCGGTCGGGAAGGACGCCAAGGACATGCTCGGGCGCACGCCGGGCAACATCGTGGCGATCAAGCCCATGAAGGACGGTGTCATCGCCGACTTCGAGGTCACCGAGAAGATGCTGACCTACTTCATCAAGAAGGCGCACAACCGCAACGTGTTGGTGCGCCCGCGAATCGTCATCGGCGTGCCGTCCGAGATCACGCAGGTCGAGAAGCGCGCGGTCAAGGACAGCGCCTACAGGGCGAAGGCGAGCGAAGTGCACCTGGTGGAGGAGGCCATGGCCGCGGCAATCGGCGCCGGCATGCCCATCACCGAGCCGTCCGGGAACATGATTGTGGATATCGGCGGCGGCACGACCGATATCGCCGTCATCTCGCTCGCCGGGATCGTGTACAGCAAGGCCGTGCGCGTGGCGGGAAACGAGATGGACGAGGCCATCATCCAGTACATCAAGAAGCAGTACAACCTGCTCATCGGCGAGCGGACCGCCGAACAGATCAAGATCGAGATTGGCTCGGCGTTTCCGCTCGAAGATCGCATGACGATGGAGATCAAGGGCCGCCATCTGATCGAGGGCGTTCCGAAGACCATCACGATCACCGATGAGGAAATTCGCGAGGCGCTCGCCGAGACGGTGAACGTGATCGTCGATGCCGTCCGTGTCGCGCTCGAGCGCACGCCGCCCGAGCTCTCGGCGGACATCGTGGATCGGGGCATCGTCCTGACCGGCGGCGGGTCGATGCTGAAGAACCTGGACAAGCGCCTTCGGGAGGAAACCGGCCTGCCGCTCGCGATGGCCGAGGATCCACTGTCCTCGGTCGTGCTCGGGGCGGGCAAGATGCTGTCGGACTTCAACCTGTTGCGGAAGATTTCGATTGACTAGTGTTCTGAAGTGGCTGTAGTCGATATACGCAGTCGCTCTGGCTATCTTTTCCTGGGAGTGATTCTCGGGCACATCCTCCTCATCTCCGCGCAGGTCAATTCGCGCAGCGGCGTGCCGATCCTCGAGTCGGTGACCTTCGGCATCTTCTCGGAGGTCCAGCGGGTCGTCGGCGGCGGTTCGAGCGGTGTCCGGCAGGTATGGAACGGTTACATCGGTCTCCGGCATCTCAAGACCGAGAACGACAGCCTGAAGCAGCAGCTCTCGGACGCGCAGATCGCCCTTCAGCAGCAGCGCGCGCTCGCCGACAGCGCCCGCGGGCTGCAACAGCTGCTGGAGCTCCGCGACCGCTCGAACCTTCAGATGACGGCGGCCGAGATCATCGGATCCGCGGCTACGCCGGACTTCCGGACGGTGACGATCGACAAAGGCACCTCCGGGGGGCTCAAGACCGACATGGCCGTTGTCGCGCCGGCGGGCGTCGTCGGTCGGATCGTCGTGCCGAGCGCGCGGGCGTCGAAAGTGCAGCTGCTCATCGACCGCAACGCGGCGGCAGGCGCCATCATCGAGCGATCCCGCGCACAGGGCGTCGTCATGGGTGACGGCGGTGGCCGGCTGCTCCTGGAATACATGTCCGAGGTCTTCGACGTCGCGGTTGGCGACGCGGTCGTGACGTCTGGCATCGACGGCATCTACCCGAAGGGCTTCGTCATCGGCACGGTTGACGGCGTCGAGAAGAGCGGCGGCGCGTACAAGCGCATTACGATCCGTCCCGCTGTCGACTTCGCCGCGCTCGAAGAAGTCCTCGTGGTCCTGACCCCGACGCCCGCGCGCGAAGCCGCCGCAGGGAGCCCTGGGAGCCATGAGTGAGGGGAATTGGGGTCGTTCTCGGGATCGTGCTCGCCCTCGTCATCCAGACGACGATGTCGAAGTTCCTGGTGCGGGGCACCGTCGCCGTGGATCTCGTGCTCGTCGCGGTTGTCTACGTCGCGCTGACCTCGGGGCCGGTCACGGGCCTGCTCTCCGGGGCGTTTGCGGGCCTGGTGCAGGACGCGCTGTCGACGGGGGTCATCGGCATCGGCGGCCTTGCCAAGACGGTCGTGGGATTTCTGGCCGGCATCATCGGGACGCAGTTCATTGTCACGCATTCGCTGCCGCGTTTCGTCGTCTTCTTCGCGGCCACGGCGGTGCACGCCGCCCTGTTCATGGGGTTGTACGTGCTGCTGGACCTGAGGCACTTCACCTCGCCCTACGCGCAAGTGGCGGGGGAGGCGCTCGGAAACGCCGTGGTCGGGATCGTCGCCTTTCAGGTCGTCGAGCTGCTGCCCGGCGCGCTGGAGCGCCGGCGGGCGCAACGCGGAAGGATCAGGAGGTAATTCAATTGCGGATTGCGGATTGATTGAGGATTGATTGATTGGGGATTGATTGATTGACGATATATGGTGATTGAAGATTTATGGTGATTGAAGATCGGCGCCGCGCGGGCGTGCGCATCTCCGCGCTGCAATACCTGATTGTCGCCCTGTTCTCGCTCCTGGTGGTGAGCTTCTGGGTGTTGCAGGTGGTGCAGCACGCGAAGTACGAGGAGCTCGCCGAGAACAACCATCAGCGCACGCTGGCCTTGCGCGCGCCGCGGGGGCTGGTCTTCGATCGCGACGGCCGCGTGCTCGTCGAGAACCGCCACTCCTACAGCATCTCGATCGTCCGCGAGCATTCGAAGGACCTGAACCGGACGATCCAGCTCCTGGCGTCCGTGCTCGGGCTGGACGAGAGCGGCGTACGCACGATCGTCGATCGCCACCGGCGCGAGCCCTCGTATCGGCCGATCACGATCGTGCAGGATGCCACGCTCGCGCAGGTCGCCGCGGTCACCGCGCGGCGCCTCGACTTCGAGCTGCCCGACGTCGTCGTCGAGCAGGTGCCGACGCGACGGTACCCGGAGACCATGGCGGCGCATCTCTTCGGCTACGTCGGCGAGGTGAATGACGCCCAGGTGTCGGAGGCGGGTGGACTCAAGAGCGGAGACATCGTCGGGCAGTCCGGCATCGAGAAAATCTACAACGCGACCTTGATGGGGCAGGACGGCGCCAAGCGCGTCGTCGTCAATAGCGTCGGTCGCGAGATACGCACCCTCGACGAGGATGAGCCGACCGAAGGCAAGCGCGTGCAGCTGACGATCGACTACGACGTGCAGAAAGCGATCGAAGACGGCTTCGATTCGATCGGCCTCAACGGCGCGGCCGTCGTGCTCAACCCGGCGGACGGCGACGTCCTCGGATTTGCGAGCCGCCCGGCCTACGATCCGAACGCGTTTGCGGCCGGCATCGACCGCGCGACATGGGCCTCGCTGAACACCGATCGAGACCGTCCGCTCAACGATCGGGTCATTCAGGGCCGCTATTCACCAGGATCCACGTTCAAGATGGCCGTGGCGCTCGCGGGTCTCGAAGAAGGCATCATCACGCCCGACTTCCACGTGTACTGCCCCGGACACGCGAACTTCTACGGTCACGACTTCAAGTGCTGGCGGTTCAGCAGGGGCGGGCACGGCACGCTCGACCTGCGCCATGCGATCGAGCAGTCATGCGACGTGTACTTCTACACCGTCGCCAACATGCTCGGCGTCGACAAGATCAACAAATGGGCGACGGCGCTCGGGCTCGGCGTGAAAAGCGGCATCGATCTGCCGAACGAAGTCCAGGGCCTCGTGCCCTCCACTGAGTGGAAGCGAGAGAGGATGCACGAGAAGTGGTACGCTGGCGAGACGATTTCGGTTGGCATCGGCCAGGGCGCGGTGTCGGTCACGCCCGTGTCCATGGCGGTGTACATGGCGACGCTCGCCAACGGCGGCACGCGCGTGACGCCGCGCCTGCTCAAGGCGGTGGACGATGGGAGCGGGTGGAAGCCGGTGCCGGCGCCGCCGCCGCAGGCGCAAGTCGAGATCGACCCGCAGAAACTGCAGGCCATCCGCGACGGCATGTGGATGGCGGTCAACGAGGCGGGCGGAACGGGGAGCGCGGCGCGCATCCCGGGCCACGATGTGGCCGGCAAGACCGGAACCGCCCAGGTGATTTCGAATCAGGGCAAGGCGACCGCCGCGGGCAAGACCGACAAGGATCTGCGTGACAACGGGTGGTTCGTCTTTCTGGCGCCGCGCGACAACCCGAAGATTGCCGGTGTGGTGTTCCTCGAGCACGGGGTGCACGGCGGCAACGCGGCGCTCGTCGTGCACCACATTCTCGATACCTTCTTCGCGAAACAGGATGGCCGTCCGCTGCCGCCCAAGCCGGTGCTGAAACCGAATCTCAACCCCTCAATGGGATGATGACGGGATGACGGGCCGTCCCTAGACGCATACCAAATGTTCGAACGCCGCCTCTACTATCACATCGACTGGGCGCTCGTCGCCGCCATCCTCGCGCTGTGCACGATCGGGGTGGTGATGATCTACAGCACGACGTCCGATCCCACCCGCGGGGCGTCGAAGCTCTTCATCACGCAGCTCTACGCGATTGTCATCGGGCTCGGCGCGATGCTGTTCATGCTCTCGATCGATTACCGTGCATTCGCCGACAAGTCGCACATCATCTACGTCGGCCTGCTGGCGCTGCTCGTCTACGTGATGTTCTTCGGCATGGTGCAGATGGGCGCGAGGCGCTGGATTGCGCTCAGGGTCTTCAACCTCCAGCCGTCCGAGTTCGCCAAGATCGTCGTCGCGCTGGTG
>DASZFS010000611.1:0-26004 GCA_035939575.1 Vicinamibacterales bacterium
CGGCATCCGAACGACGGCCGCCTCCTTCAAGCGAACAGGTCTGTAACACCACAGGGTTTCGGAAACTCATGTTATGTCGCGACATTGTCGGCCTACCAGAAGTACGTCACGCGGCCGGCGACAGTGCTCGCGGTGTAGGGCCGGAGGAGGTAGCCCAGCATCAGGAACGACGGCTCCGCGAGTGTCGTCAACGTCCCGGACCCCTGGGCAAAGTCATTCACGCGGTATTTGTCGTACCAGTAGTAACCCCCGAGTGCGACGCGGCGGGTGGCCGCAGAACTGGACGGAATCCATGTATTGGACGCCGCGGAAGGACGCGAGCGACACGATGACGATATTGGCCATCGTCAAGGCAAAATGATGACCGCCGCCGTCCGCGGGTTCGGATCGTTGAGATCGATGCGCGGCTTGCGCGGCGCGTGGGTCTTGGTGGTCATGCCCTTCGCGTCTACGATCCACGCGCGGATATCGTCCGCGGAGAGTGTGCTGCCGACCTCGTCCAAAGGTCCCTTCGCGTTGCCCTTCCCCGCAATCGAGTGACACAACGAGCACTTCTGATCGGTGAAGACCTTCTCGCCAGGGGCGCTCGCGTCTTTCGCTTGCCGGGCCGCGACCGAAGTGGCAAGAGCGGCGCTCACAACCATGGCACCGATTCCCGTCCGAATCATCGATCCTCCTTCGTCTGCGCGAGGCTTTGTACCACAGCGCGGTAAAATCGGCACCTGGACCAGAATGAGACCGTCAGGCACCCGGAGCACGAGTTCGTGCGGGCGGACACGCTGGCGACGGTCGCCCGGGCATAGACGGGCGGAAGCAGGGCCCGCGCCACCATTGCCTCGATCTTCGCGAGAATGTTGTCTGCCGGCGTAATCTGATGGTCGGTTCGATTCCAGCGCTCATCGCGCACACGGCCTTCTGGGGGCTGCTTCTGTACGGATGGGTCATTGGGGAGATGAAGCTGAAGCGTGTGGCGCTCTTTCTCGGGCTCTGGTTCGTCGGCCGCGTCGGCCTGCCGTACGCGCCCTATGCGCCAGCACGCGACATGTTCTCTTCATTCGTAGCGGCGCTCGACATCGCGCTAGTGTTTGTGATCTTCAGGGGCGATGTGCGGTTGACCTGAGATGGCCGCTGTGGAAGTTGGCGGGCCCCGTTTGTTGGCCGGAGCGAGCGACATGGTCCGAACGGGAAACCGCAGTTGACTCGCTGGTTGCACGGGCGCCTACTTATTCTATATAGTTGAACAAATGAGCCGCGAGGCGTTGGGCAACTTCGAGTTGATGGTCCTGCTGGCGGTGTTGCGCGTCGGCGAGGATGCCTATGGGGTGCCGATCGCGCGCGAGCTGGAGGACACCACCGGACGCGAGGTTCTCTTAGGGAGCGTCTACGCTGCCCTGGAACGACTGGAAGCCAAGGGTCTGATTGCCTCCAGCCTGGGCGACCCGACGCCTGAACGCGGCGGTCGGGCGAAGAAGTATGTCAGGGTGACGGCCAGAGGCCTCCGAGACGTCCGCGAGACGCAGCGCACACTCGTCAAGCTCTGGCGCGGCCTGCCCGAGCTGCAAGGAGGCCCCGCATGAAGGCCGCTTGCTGAGTTGTCCGGCTCCGTCGCGTTCGCCCTGAGCGTGCTGGGAGGAGCGTTGGTCGCGCAACGCGCCAGCCATGAAACCACCCACCCCATTTCAGGAGGTCCACATGCGACCGGTGATCTGGCTCATGGATCGGTTTGGCGTGCCCGATGCGCTCGTCGGCGACCTCGTCGAAAGGCAGGACCGGCAGCCATCCCGGCTCAGGTTCTGGCGGCAAACCGTCGGGGCGATTCTCAACGCCGTACGCCGGGATGTACTCGGACATGGAGCGCTCGCCGTCCGGGCCCTTCTCGTCGGGTGGACGCTTCACTGGCTGGTCGTGCAATGCCGCCAGCCCGTCATGTGGATGAGCGCCGGCTGGGCCTGGAAGGCGAACCTCTGGCTGACGCGATCTCTCGGAGTTTATATCCCCGTGCCGTTCCTCGTTGTCGAGTTCGTCGGCGCGCTGGCGATCGGCTGGACGGTGTCGCGTCTTCATCGGCCACACGGTATGGCGATGGTGCTCGTCTACCTGGCGACGGTTCTTGTCTTTTACCTGGGCGGGTTCTTCAACTCCCTCCCGAGGGGAGTTGCCGCGTTCGGGTTCGTGGACCTTGCCGTCAATGCTCTCTTCCCGTTCGTCGTCGTGCCCATGGCGGTGATTGGCGGAGGGCTCGTGAGCGTCTTGCCCCGGCTCGGGAGTCGGGTCACATAACGAATGCGCAACGACCTGACGCGTTAGCAAGGCGTCTTCTCGCGCATCACGCTCGGTCTTATCTCTGCCGTTGCCGGTCTCGGCGATGGTGGAGAACCCATTTGCGAAGGTCTCGGCCTCGACCCTAGGTCGCGGCGTAGAGGTGTGTGTATTGACAAGCAGCTTCGATGCGCAACCGTGCGTAGCGCTCACCAGCCACTCGGACGAATCCTCACGAGCCCAACGCTGATCGAACTTCAGGGAGTGCTCGATCAACATCATGAGCGTCGATCGCCACGGAGATCGGCACGCCACGGCCGCCCGGTCCGATAGCTGCATCGCGGTAGCGCGATGGCACTACAGTTGCCCAGCAATGAGCAAGATGGAGGCGGCCACTCGCGCCGGCCGGCGCGGTGGCTGGAACGTGTCATGAAATTCCTCATGCGTCGTGCAATGCTACTGTCGGCAGTCGGATTCACGCTCGGATCGATCGTCGTCAGCGCGCAGGCGATGGTCGCGCCCACGGAGATCGCACAACAGGTCAGAAAACACCTGATGTCGCTGCCGTACTACGGCGTCTTCGATCTCCTCACCTTGAACGTCGCTGACAACGGCGCCGTGACTCTCGGGGGATATGTAGTGACGGCCACGCTCAAGAAGGACGCCGAGCGCGAGGCTCGCGAGGTCAAAGGCCTCACGGAAGTCCAGAACAAGATCGAAATCGCGCCTGTCTCTCAGATGGACGACGACATTCGGCACGGCGAGTATCACGCGATCTACGGTGATGCGGCGCTCAGCCGTTACGGTACCGCGCAAAGCGAGCTCTTGTCCATGCGCCCTGGAGTCCGTCCGTGGGGTGCGGGGTTCGGCGGATGGGGACCGGAATTCGGCGGACGAGGGATCGCTGGACGTCCCTTCGGTGGCCCGCGGTTCGCGGCGGCGCCATTTTATGGCTATGACCCGATAGGCACTTACGCCATTCACATCCTGGTTAAGAACCGCGTCGTGACGCTCGCCGGCGTTGTGGACAATGAATCCGATAAGACTCTCGCAGGAATCAAGGCGCGCGGCGTCAAGGACGTCGCCGAGATCAACAACGATCTGGCAGTCTCGAAAAAGCCCTGACGGGATCGGCTAATGAGTCGAGGTCGGCAATCAGTTGAACGCGTTCGCGACGTAGATGCGCGGGCGTAGCGATTTGTCCGCGCCGAAGAGAGCGCGGATGGACCGCGGTAGTCGCCGCAGCGATGAGAACCGAGCGTCCACGTGACGTCACTGCCTCCCGCGACGCGTTCGATGGCATCACGAGAACCACTTGCTGAGCACATAGCCCCACGTCACAATCAACACCGCCAGGACAAACGCCTCAGGCCAGGACATGGTAGAGACCATCACTTCTCCTCTTTGGTTGGAGAGGGTGTGACCATTGATAGCACCACGTCTCCTTCCAATGCGGCAGAAACCGCCTCACAATGACGATGGCAATCACGGTGCCGACGCAACGACCTTGGAATTCGACTCTTCGCCTCTCGCTCCTGTTCGATCGTGCGCATAAGTGATGAGCACCACCGCGCAACGGAATACCTCTCGGTTATATCGATGAGCGACCGGCTGTGCATCGAAGCTGGCCAGCGCTTCGGATTCCTGATCGAAGTAGTCGAACATGGATGCACAACTGTGAGCATGCCTATGCGCACTGGCGATGGGGAGGCGATTGACCGCGCTTGTCGGCCGCCTTATAATTCGCGAGGTCGGCCGCACTCGCACCCTCGCCCGACCTGGCGCGCGCATTGCCCTCATGGACGACATGTTCAACGCCACACGTCGTATCGCCGCCTGCACCATTGCTGCTCTCGTCAGCAGCGCGCTCCCGGCCTCAGCTCAGATCGTCATCAAGGGCGATGACGACGTCAGCTTCAGGCTCGGAGTGCTTGGTCAGTTTCAAGCCGACACGATCTCGAATCCCGATCCGGAGCCGAATACCAACAACCTGTTCGCGAGGCGCCTGCGCCTGCTGTTTGGCGGACAGGTGGCAAAGAACGTGTCGTTCTTCATCGAGACCGACGCGCCCAACCTCGGCAAAACGATCTCTGGCGTCAAGGGCATCCAACCGCCGGTCCTTGTTCAGGACGCATACGCCGAGGTCCGGTTCACCGACGCGTTCATGCTCGATGCCGGGCTGATGTTCATTCCGTTCTCGCGCAACGGCCTTCAAAGCGCCGGCACACTCCTCCCGATCGACTACGGTGCATATACGTTCAGCGCCAGTGCCCCGACGCAGTCCACCAGCGGCCGCGACACCGGGTTTCAAGCCAGAGGGTATTTTGCTGGAAACCGTCTCGAGTACCGGATCGGCGTTTTTCAGGGGAAGCGCGACGCCGGCTCCGACAACGCTTTCCGGTATGCCGGGCGCGTGCAGTACAACGCACTGGACACCGAGTCGGGCTTTTTTTATACGGGAACGTATCTCGGCAAGAAGAAGGTCCTCGCCGTCGGTGCCGCGTTCGACGTGCAGGAAAACTCTCACGACTATGACGCCGATGCGTTCTTCGACCATCCACTCGGGCCTGGGGCGCTCACCGCTCAGTTCGACTACAACCACTACGACGGTGGTACCACGCTGACAACGCTGCCCAAACAGAACGACGTTCTGATCGAGGCCGGGTACTTGATTCGGGTGCTCAAGCTGACCCCGGTCCTGCAGATCGCCCATCAGTCCATCACGGATCAGTTTCAGGGAGACACGACTCGCGTGGCCGCCGGCGCGAACTACTGGTGGGCCGGCCACAATGCCAACGTCAAGGCTCTCTACACACGCATCGCCCCAGTCGGTCTCGCCAAACAGAACGAGTTCACCGCCCAATTGCAGGTGTTTCTTTACTGATTCGGAGCAGCCATGGGCGAGATTCTCGACGACGCATGGAGGATGGACCGCTGCTACCTGCTTTCCGGGGGGCGGGCCAGCGGCGGCTCTTGCGCATGCAGAAACCATCGCTCGAGCGCCACCTGCCGAACGAACCAGGGGATGCCGAGCAGACGCGGAGCCAGTGTCGTCCGTGCACCGGCTGGAAGCATGCGGGAGATCGCCTCCGCGACCGGTCCGGCGCCAAAGCGTCTCCGTATGGCGCGCTCATAGGGCGCCAGCCGGCCGCGGGCGTACCGTCCCTGCGCCTGGACAATCGTGTCGGCGGCCATCAAGCCCGACTCGATGGCGGGACGGATGCCCTCGCCGCTCTGCGGATAGGCCAATCCGGCCGAGTCGCCGATCAGCATGGCGCCATCGGCAACCGCGCAGCGACCGGATGATCCCGACAGCAGGTACGCGTGGCCGCGCCACGGCGACGCGCCGAGCGCCGGAACCGCATGCCTCGCCGTCAGGAAATCAACGAACTCCGCCGTGGCGGCGGGCAGCGCGCGGGCATCGAGACGACCGAAGCCGACGTTAAGATGGTTCTCTTTCCGGAAGCACCAGCCATAGCCCTTCAGATCCGGGCAGAAATAGAGCTCGGGTCGTTCGCCGGCTATGCCGACCGAGGACGCGTCACGAGCACCGATCGGTAGCTCCACTTCCTGCGCCGCGATCAGCATCGTGCGGTCGATGCTGCCATTCAGCAGCCGCGCCACGGGACAGAAATGGCCGCCGGCGCCGACGAGCATCGCGGTCTCGAAGGTCTCATTGACGACCCATCGACCCTCATCGCGGCGGATGCTCGAGACCGGCGTGCCGGTGAGCACTCGCGCGTTCGAGCGTCGAAGCAGATAGTGGTCGAACTCGCATCGTCGGATCCCGAAGCTCACGGGCCGGTCGTAGGCGGTCTCGACCGCGCCGGCGCCGCCGATGAGTCCTACTCGGAACCCCGTAATGGGCTGGAAGGTCCGCCCGCGGCGGTAGTCCTCGGCGTCGATCTGCAGTTCGTCGATGACCTGCGGCGTGATCCACCCGGCGCAGACCTTGTCGCGGGGAAACAGCGCCTTGTCGACGACGACGACGTCGAGCCCGGCCTGGCGCAGCCTCCAGGCACACGCCGAACCTGCGGGACCGCCGCCAACGACGAGCACATCGCAAGTGTCCACGGCGACTCGCTCACCATTTCATCCGCTGACACGAGTCCATGGCACGTCGTTGCTGTCGCCGCGCGCGAACAGGACCTGGAACAACTGCATCGATCCCGTCGTGAAGGCCGCCTGCGATCCCGCGAGGTAGAGGTCCCACGCGCGCACGAAGCGCTGATCGAACATCGCCGCCACCGTTCCGGCGGCGCCGTCGAAGCGGCGCCGCCAGTGCTCCAGCGTCTTCGCGTAGTGCAATCGGAGATTCTCGACGTCGATCACGGAAAAGGCGTGCGGCTCGAGTACGTGCTCGAAGACCTCCCGAAGCGCCGGGGGGTAGGCGCCGGGGAAGATGCGCTTGCGGATCCAGGCGTTCAACGGGGCCGGCTGGTTGCGGCCGATGAAATGCAGGAGCCCGCGCCCGCGGTCGGTGAGCGAGCGATTGATGACGTCTCCCAGCGTCGGATAATCGGGCAAGCCGACATGCTCGAGCATGCCGATGGACACGAACACGTCGCAGGGGCTGCGCACGTTCCGGTAATCGTCCTCGACGAACTCCACGCGTCCGACGAGCCCCTCCGCCTTCGCGCGGTTCCGCGCGTATGCCACCTGTTCGGAGGAGATATTGAACGCGCGCACTGTGACGCCGTAGCGCCTGGCCATGAACAGGGCGAATGAGCCCCACCCGCACCCGGCCTCGATCACGCGCTCGCCCGGCTCGAGCCGCAGCTTGCGGCACACGAGATCCATCTTCGCGAGCTGGGCGTCCTCCAGCGTGACGTCCGGCGCGGGGAAGTACGCGCAGGTGTACAGCATCTCGCGATCCAACCAGAGCCGATAGAAGTCATTGCCGAGGTCATAATGACGGTGCACGTTCTCCCTGGCAGCGCGTGCATCATTCGACCGCTGCGACCGCCACCAGGCGCGGCGTCGCGATGTTCCCAGCGCCCGGTAGATGGCTTCGAGCAATGCCAGCAGATCCCCGCGGATCTCGACGGCGCCCGACATGTAGGCCTCCCCGAAGTTGAGCTCCGGGTCCCAGACCCATCCGGCCAGGGCGCGCCGGCTCTTGAACCGGATGGTGGCCACGGCGCGGCCCGCCGATGACGGCTGCTCGAACCCGTCCCAGAGGACGAACCGGATCGGGGCGCCCTTGACCATTCGCTGAATCCGTTCCAGCGCCCAGCGATCGAGGGCGGTCGACGCGAGCGGCACGCCCTCGCAAGATTCTGTGCGAACGCCGAATGTGCGTGAATGATCGCTCATACAGTCACCGGTCTGACGGTCCGCGAGCATAGACTCCTTTCAAAGCGCCCGCTACGTCAATGTGTCGCGGGACTTCGTCGTTCATTCGCCATATCCCCGGTGGATTGAGTCGGCATCTGTGATAGAAGGAAACGCATCTGAGGGAGCGTGCATGTGATCGATCGACACTTCTTTGAACACCTGCTCGACGAGGAGGTCGGGGGCAAGGCGCAGCAGGCGGCCGGCCGCGCCGTCGTTGTGACCGTACACACCAAGCACGGGCAGGCGCTTATCGCGAAGCAGGTCGTCCGCGTCGAGGACGGCTACATGGTGCTCGCCATCTATCCGAATCGCGGAAAGCCGAGAGTGACGTCGAGGGAAGAACGAAAGCAGGGTGCACCCGACATCGACCTCGACCTGATCGTCATTCCCTACTCTGCGATCATCTCAGTCGCGATCTCGACGGAGATGCCGACGACGGGCACCGGCTTCGTGCCATCGCAGGCCAGGAGAGACTAGAAGCTTGAGACGGGGCTGAAGACTCATGGCCGCGTGCAGTTGCCTCGCCCACCCATGAGTCTTCACGCCCACCTCAGATTCTTCCGCCCTCCTCCGACGTCAGCGACCAGAACGTGTCGACGAGCGTCGGTCGGGGCCTGGCCACAATCGCGACTTGAGGAACTCGGCGCAGCGATCAGACAGCGCGGATGAGGCCGAGTTGCGTCAACGCCGTCACCCCATCGTCTAGACCGATTTCCTCTGCGATCTTGCCGTTCTCGACGCGAAGGACGGTCGTTCCCGTGAACCGCATTTTCCGGCCCGAGGCGGCTGGGAGCGAACCCTGGAGAAAGTCACTGAAGGCCGGACCCGTGTGGGTGCCGCCACCCACCCAGCGACCGACGACGCAGTCGCGTTCGGCGATGAGATCTGCTGCGCCGGCGAAACTCAGGTCGGGGAACGCTTCACGGAACGCCGTCATGAACGCCTTCACGTCCGCACGACCGCGGCGCGGCGCGTGCAGCGAGTACTGCAAGAGGATGTCGGGCGCACAGAGCTCGTCAACGATTTGTGGATTCCAGGAACTACCCCAGAATTCGGTGAACCATCGGCCCACGATCGCCTTGTTGTCCTGTTCTCTTGACATGATGTATTCCTTCGCGTGCTGCCGTTGTTGGACAGGGCCGGCGGATGGCGGCGTGGCCGCAGGACCTGGAATCAATGGGTACGCGACGAGAATACGTTCCCGGCAATCTCACCGCACTCCGCTTCTTGCTCTCGAAACCTCACTCCTGATGTTCTAGCGCCCATCGGTATGCCTCCACTCCTCGTGTCGCGGACTGATCACGAGCAGTTCGACCAGCGCATTGATGACGAGCATTAAGCCTGCATGACGAGCGATGCGGGGAATGGTCGTCGCTTCAAGACCGCGCTGCCCAACGACTTCCGTGGTGATATTCTCTTATTACTGATTGTTTCAGGAGACTTCGAGATGCCCCCGTCGCCGCTCTCGAACACACGCCCCACGCATGAACTTGTCGTGTATCACTCCGCTTATGGCCTCAGACCGTCAGTCGTCGATTTCGCCGACACACTGCGTGAGGCCGGACACATCGTTCACACGCCGGACCTCTATGACGGCGAGGTGTTCAGCGATCGCGAAGAGGTGATCCGCAAGATCCAGGACCTGGGGTTCGATCGGCTGCTCGAACGTGCGGCGAGCGCCGTCGCCCACTTGCCACCAGGGCTGGTCTATGCGGGCTTCTCGAATGGCGGTGTATGCGCCGAGTTGTTGGCCGCGACGCGTCCGGGCGCGCGAGCGGCCATTCTCATACACGCGCCGCTTCTCGTACGGGACCTCGGTTGGCGCGTGTGGCCGGCCGGTGTCTCCGTGCAAGCGCATTTTGCCAACAAGGATCCGATACGAAATCAATCGGTCATAGACAGTCTTGCGGCGAAGGTTCGTCAATCCGGAGCGACCTTCGAACTCTACGACTATGATGCGCCGGGCCATCTGTTCGCCGATCCTGCGTTTCCCGCGTACAGCAAGCAGGCGACAGACTTGATGACGAAACGAGTGCTGGAATTTCTCGAGCAGATTGCGACCGATTAGTCCTCGTCACGAAAGGTGACGCGCACTGGGTTTGCGACACATGGCAACAAGCTTGCGCTTGAAGCCTCCAATGACAAATGCTCGTTACACGATTTTTACGCCTAATGGGGTGGCCCGATGACACGCCAGGGAGCGGCCCTGACCGTGCTTGTTGTAGGCGTCGCCGTCGCCGCCGCCGCCGCCCGCGGCGCCGCCACGCGCCCGTACACCATCGATGCCAGCCGGAGCAGCGCGACGATCGAGGTCGGCAAGTCCGGTGCCTTCAGCTTCGCGGCCGGGCACACGCATGAAGTCCTCGCCCCTGCAATGACCGGCACGATCGTCCTTGATCTCGACGATCCCGCCCATTCAAGCGTCCGCGTGACGATCGACGCATCCGCCCTGAAAGTGACCGGTAAGGGTGAATCAGCCCGTGATGTGCCGAAGGTCCAGGAGACGATGGCAGGCACGCAGGTATTGGATGTGCAGCGGTACCCGACGATCGCGTTTGCGAGCACGAGCGTGTCGATTAAGACTCACACAGGCGCCACGTTGGATGTCATGGTCACCGGTCAACTGACGATTCGAGGCGTCGCCCACGAGATGACCGTGCCTGTCAGCGTCAGGATGGAAGGCAGCACGCTGACCGCCACTGGGCGCTTCCCCGTCAAACAAACCGAGTACGGGATGAAGCCCGTGAGCGTCGGTGGCGTCGTCTCCGTAAAGGACGTCGTGAACATCAGCTTCACGATTGTGGGGCATTGATCCATCGTGCGTGTCAAGAAATACAAGCGGGCGCTGGGACGCCGGCCGGTGGCTCCAAATCGAGTCCGTCCAGATACGTGAACCACACGACGAAATCGGGCGCGCCAGCTGGGATGCCCTGTTCCGCTGAAGCGGGGAGCTTCAACGACCATCGCATCGCCGACTCGTTCGACCGGGCCACTCGTGAGCGGCTGGCGGCCCTGGAGCATGCCGAACGCGGCATCGTTGAGTTCGACCCCCGAACGCGTACGCGCTTTGACGGTCCACGTCGAGCCCTTGTGCTCGTACTCCAGCACGAGTTCGCCGGCGCGGGCCACCCCATCACACCCACGGGCCGCCGTCCCCGTGTAGTGGAGAAACGTCACGGTGTCGGCGTGGCCTTCTTGTCCACCGAGCATCCGGATGTACCGAGGTCTGCCGGCTGGACCCATTTGAATGTCGATTCCGGGGCCAGTCGGTGTGTACGACAGCCGGAAAATACGCCCCTCCACCGCGCGGCGTGCGGCCTCCAAGACCGCGGCCACCTCGGCATCCATCAAGGCCCGAGACTGGATGATCATGTCCCGCGGAGGCGGGTTCAGCACTTGTCCCTGGGAGGCCAGCCCGGCACTCACAACCCACGCCGCGACGACCCACACGTGGCGCTGTCTCATCCACGGCATCCTAACCGCATCACGTGGCACGAGTCGCGGTTTTCACGGGACCGACGCAGCCACGTCAGATCCGAATGAGAGGCGGTCTGATCGCGTTGATCGGAATGGGCTGTTCGCATACTGGTGGACCGGCATCGCGGGCGAATTCACCGCTGAGACTCTTGCCTGAGCCTCCTGGTCGTCGCGGACGACCAATCCCACCTCGACGCGACTATCGTCAAGAGCGGCATAGTTACGCACCGGTCAGCGCCGCCTCGTGTCAGGCGCGCCCGAATCGCTTGTCCGCAGGAACGCGACCGCGAACAGGACGCACAGAACGAAATCGGGCACGGCCGTCGTCATCTCCGCCGCGGCGATGCGTGCCCGGAGGTAGAGCGCGGTCGTGCCGACGACATATCCGAGCTTTTCGACTATGCAGGGAATCATCATCACGCGGTACCGCGCCGGGTTCGATGCGATCACGAAGAACGCGAACTGCCACGCCATCGCCACCGACAGGAACCCGTAGAAAAAATGCGGGTAGCTGACCGGCGGCGGGTACGCCCGGCCGGTCAGATCGACCAGGAAGTACAGCGGCGTGAGAACCAGGACTCCCCACGCGCCGGCGACGAAGAAGACCACGCGGGCGAACTTCATACGTGCACAGCCATCGCTCTCTCCTTACCATCCAGTGGCGTCGGCGTTGGTGTCAGGGACACCCCTGCTTGCACGATGCATAGACGACGGGTGCCTCAACGCGGTATCGGCCTCTTGTCCCAGCCGTGAGATCAGGGGAGGCAGGGCCTCGATGTCTCCGAGAGACGTGTGGAAGTTCACAATGCAGGCTCTCAACACGAACCGGCCGCCGATTGCCGCGTTCGACAGAAACGCGTCGCCGCACTGCTCCACCGCCGTCAACACGCGCCGGTTCAACTCGTCGAGATAGGTCTCGACCTCCTCTGATCCGAGTTGCGGCCGGAGGTCAGCTGGCACGTATCGAAACGTCGTGATGCTGAGGCTCTGGCTCGTCGCTTCCAAGTCCGGATGGCGCGCCACAAGCGCGTGCAGATGCCTCGCCAGCAGCATGTCGTCGCCGATCATCTTCAGGTACCCGGCCCGCCCCACATGGCGGAGCGCCAGCCACACTTTCAGCGCCCGAAAGCCCCGCGAATTCTGCAGGCCGCAATCGAAGTAATTCACCACGTCATCGTCGAAGTGGTAGTAGCTCGCGTGATGCGAGAAGGCACGGCGGAGGTTCTCCGCGTCGCGCACCAGCACGCAGCCTGCTTCCAGCGGCGCGTAGAGCCACTTGTGGGGATCGACTGCGATCGAATCGGCGTCGCTCAACGCCAGGAGGCTCGCGGGCGACCCAGCCACCTGCGCGGCCAGCGCCCCGTAGGCGCCGTCCACGTGAAACCACAACCCGTGTTCACGGCAGACAGCGGCGATCTCCGGGAGCGGATCGACCGCGCCCGTGCCCACCGTGCCCGCGGTGCCGATGGCGAGAAACGGGTGGTGGCCGAGCCGGCGATCCTCCTCAACCCGGAGTCGAAGCGCAGACGGGTCCATGCGTCGCTCATCGTCGGTCGCAATCCAGCGGATGGCATCGGTGCCGAGCCCGAACAGGTCGGCGGCTTTCTTGATCCACCCGTGGGTTTCCGCCGACGTGTACGCCACAAGAAACCCTCCGTCGCGCGACAGCCCCGCCTTTCGCGTGTCCCCGGGCGCCCTGGCCGCGCGCGCGGCGAGGAAGCCGACATAGTTCGCCATGTTGCCGCCGCTGACCAGCAGGCCGCCGCAGTCCTGGGGATACCCGATCAGCTCGGCAATCCAGCGGACGGTCTGCCCTTCGATCTCGGTTGCGAGCGGGGAGAGCTGCCACGCCCCGACGTTCTGATTGAGCGCGGCCGCCAGGAAGTCCCCGAACATCCCGATCGGCGCAGGGCTCGACGTGATGTACCCGAAGAAACGCGGATGACCGTTGAACAGCGAGTGATCGAACAGCCGCCGGGTCGCGTCGGTCAGCAGCGTGCCGGCGTCGGTGCCGGACACCGGAAGCGCCTGCTCCACGCCAAGGATCCTGCGCAGGTCCACCGGCGACTCCGCGTGCGTGACCGGTCCATCCGGTAGCGTCGCCAGCCGATCGGCGATGTGATCGACGAGACGGTGCCCGATCTCTCGAAACTCGCCTGGCTGCATTGCCAACGGCGCATTCCGCTGTCTGAGCGCTTCGATCTCCGGCCCCATGCTCATCGCAATCCCTCGAACAGATCCGCTTCCCGCCCGCGGCCGCCGTTGACGGTGCTGAAGGCGCGGTAGAACTCCTGCGTGCCCCACAGCGACCGCTGATGCTCCGCCGGCAGATCCTCGAGCTTCCGGTAGATCGACATCTGCGTCTTGTGACACGACACCGCCCGCCACACCGCCGGCCAGACCCGGCTCGTGTCGATGACGGTGGTGATCGCCCACTCCGCCCACGGAACGGCCTGCCGCTCCTCGCCGTCGACGTTGATCGCGAGCCGGCGAAGCGCCGCCTGATAGGCGCTCCAGCGCTTCGCAGTCCACGCGATGAAGTACAACTTGGAGACGCCGTGAGGCTCGCCGGTTGCCGTCCCGAGTCCGAATGACGGATCGGCCGCGCACACGATCGCCGCCGTCGTCATCTGGCTGATGGCGATGTGATCCGGATGGCCGTACGCACCGTCCGGACCGAACGTAACCACGACCTGCGGCTTGACCCGTCGAAGGTGTCCGGCGATTTTGCCGATCGCCTCAGCCGGATCGACCTGGTCGAGCCCGCCGTCCGGATAGTCGAGGAACCGGACGTCGGCGATGCCGAGCTCTCTGGCCGCTGCCAGCAACTCGGCCTCACGCACCCGCCCGACGACATCGGGCCCAGGCGAGTGTTCGGCGTCTCCGAACCGGCCGCGCTCGCCTCTGGTCGCCGTCACCAGAAAGGTCGCCACGCCATCGGCCGCGCACTGCGCCAACGCGCCACCCGTTCCCAGCGATTCATCGTCGGGATGCGCCAGCACGCACATCAGACGAGCGTCTCTCATGAAGAGCAGTCTAGCAAGGCGCCGAAGGGCGCCGCTTCACTGGTTCGGGTCATTCTTGAGGAAGTGCTCGAAATGACCCGAACGGGCCATCCACGCGAAGGACTAGCGCGCTACGAGAGCAGTTCGCCGCGCAGGACCGTTACTGCCTGGCCGCCGAGCCGCACCCGATCGCCGGCGGTCGAGACCCTCACGATTCCGCCCCGGCTGGACACCTGGTGTCCAATGAGATCCGCCTTTCCAAGACGCGCGCTCCAGAACGGGCCGAGGGTGCAGTGCGCGGACCCCGTCACCGGGTCTTCCGCAATGCCCACGCTTGGTGCGAAAAACCGCGAGACGAAGTCGGCGCCAGGCGACGCGGAGCGGCTGGTGACGATGAAGCCCCGGCCGGGCATCGACGCGAGACGTGCGTGATCGGGCCGGAGGTTGCGGACTGTGTCCTCATCCTCGAGCTCAACGATGTGGTCGAGCCGGCTCCGCCCGACGTATTTCAGCGTCGCGCCCAGCGCGTGCGCGAGGCCGGCGGGCGGTTCGGCTGTCTGGTCGGGTGTCGCGGGGAAGTCCAGTTCGATCCAGTCACCACGCTGCACCGCCGTCAGCAGCCCGGCCGGCGTATGGAAGTGCGCGGGCGACGAGGGCATGAGGTGGCCGCCCTCCCAGAGGGCGTGCGCGCTTGCGAGCGTCCCATGTCCGCACAGCTTGAGCTCCGTCGTCGGTGCGAACCACCGCAGGTCGTAGCCGTCGTGGCGCCTGCGCAGAAACGCCGTCGCGCCGGCATTCATCTCCCGGGCGACGAGCTGCATCCACGCCGCGTCACGATCGTCGAGCAGGACGCACACGACCGCGGGGTTTCCGGCAAACGCTTCGCTTGTGAAGGCGTCGATTCGAACGAATGGAAGGGGCATCCGCCGATGATGAGCGATGCTCAGCCCGGCGAACCCGCCAATTCGTCAATGGACTGCTTCACGTTCGCAAGTTCAAGCCTTCGCCAGTGCTGCCCCTTCGTCCACGTACTGCGGCTTGTAGACGTGATCGCGGATAAACCCAACCACGTCAGCCGGACGCGCGACCCTCGCCAGGCCGGCGTTGAAGATGACGTTCGCCACCCGCGCGGCCGTCTGGGTCTCAGTCTCGAGCACGTTCGCCTGCAGCGGATACAGGAGGCCCTGTTCGAGTAATTCGAACGGCACCTGATCGGCCACGGCCTGCCCGGCCTCGATGAACATTTCGTCTGTGACACGCCTGGCCTTCGTGGCGAAAACCGCCATGCCGACCGCCGGGAATATGTAAAAGTTATTCGCCTGTCCGGGCAGAAACGTCCGACCATCGTAGCGGACCGGCGCGAACTGCACGCCAGCGGCGTAGATCGCCGTGCCCTTTGACCAGCGGTAGGCCTGCTCGGGCGTGCATTCGGCATGGTCGGTCGGGTTCGAGAGCGCCAGGATCACGGGGCGCTTGTTGAGTCTCGCCATGCTTTCGACCACCTTCTGGGTGAAGGCGCCGCCCACCGTGCTCACCCCGATGATCGTGGTCGGCTTGATGCTCTCGATCGCCGCGACGAAATCCCGCGTGGGGGCATGCTGGTGTGCGTACGGCATCTGAAAATCGACGAGATCCCTGCGGGTCGTCTCGAGCAGGCCGTTAATGTCGAAGAAGTAGATCCGTGACTGTGCGTCCTTCAGCGTGACGCCTTGCGCCACGAGCGCGGAACAGAGCAGGTTGGCGAGGCCGATGCCGGCCGATCCCGCGCCTAGGAACAGGTACCTTTCGTCCTTTAGTGACGTCCCCTTCAGCCTGGCCGCATTGATCATACCCGTCAGCACGATGCCCGCGGTGCCCTGCACGTCGTCGTTATAGACGCAGTAGCTGTCGCGGTAGCGCTGGAGCAGGTGGATGGCGTCCGTTCCAGTCCAGTCTTCGAAGTGAATGCAGCACGTCGGGAATACCTCCTGCACTGCCTCGACGAACTCGTCGACGAACGTATACAGATCCGCCGTCGGCGGACGTGTCTTGCGCATCCCCAGATACAGGGGATCGTTCAGGTACTGGTCGTTGTTGGTGCCCGCATCCAAGTACAGAGGGAGCAGGTACTGCGGTGGCACGCCGGCACAGGCGGTGTAGAGCTGCAGTTTACCGATCGGAATGCCCGCGCCATTCGCCCCAAGGTCACCAAGGCCGAGAATCCGGCCGCCGTCAGTGACGCAAATGACCCGAACGTCTTTCTGCGGCCAATTTCTCAGAACCTCTTTGACCTTGCCACGGCGCGTCATCGAGAGGTACATCCCGCGCGGCTGCCGGTAGATGTGGCCGAACTTAAGACAGGCCTCGCCAATGGTTGGATCGTAGACAATGGGGAGAAAGCGAGTCGGGTCGGACATGACGGCTCGGTAGAAGAGCGTCTCGTTGTGGTCGAGCAGGTTGATCAGGTAGATGTACCGATCGAGGTCCGTGTCCTTATGGCCAAGCTGCATCATCACGCGGCGCAGCTGCACGTCCTCGGTCTCCGCGACATCAGGCACAAGTCCGGTAATGCCGAGCGCATCCTTTTCCGCCTCCGTATAGGCAGTCGACTTGTTGAGCGATGGGTCGCGCAGCACGTCAATTCCGCGCTTGTTCCTGTTCACCATTCTGCTTCCTTCCTTTCGCGGTGCTTTGACCCCTGGCGAAGGATCCCATGATGGACGTCGTGGGCATCGACATCTTGAGCACACGCCTCGTCTGAATCCATCAGGTTGCAGATGCCACGTAGGGATGCACCATCTTTCGTGGGTCGACGATCCGATCGAACTCGGTCTCCGTGACGAAGCCCAGCTGCAACGCGGCGGCTTTCAGCGGGAGATCCTGATCCATGGCGTGATGCGCGATCTTCGACGCCTTGTCGTACCCGATCACTGGTGCAAGCGCCGTGATCAGCATCAGCGACCGCTCGACATACTCGTTGATCTTTTTCAGGTTGGGCCTCGTTCCCTCGATCAGGAACTTGCGGAAGTTGGCGCAGCCATCGGTCATGATCGTGATCGCGTGCGTGATGTTGAAGATCATCAGTGGCTTGTACACGTTCATTTCGAGATAGCCGCCCGCGCCGCCAAACCCGACTGCGATATCGTCTGCCATCACCTGCACGGCGATCATCGTGAGGGCTTCACATTGAGTTGGGTTGACCTTGCCGGGCATGATGGAGGAGCCTGGCTCGTTTTCTGGGATCGCCAGCTCGGCAAATCCAGCGCGCGGTCCGCACGACATGAGGCGAACGTCGTTGGCAATCTTGTATAGGGAGACGGCCAGCGTGCGCAACGTTCCGGAGAGCTGCACGAGTGCGTCGTGAGCGCCCTGGACGGTGAACTTGTTCGGTGCCGTTACAAACGGAAGCCCTGTCAGCTTTGCGATTTCGGCCGCCGCCGCCTCGGCAAATCCGGGCGCTGAGTTGACGCCGGTCCCGACGGCCGTCCCACCAAGCGCGAGGCGGTACACGCCGGCCAGCGCGGCCTCGATCCGCTCGAGATCATCGGACAGCATGCCGGCGTAACCAGACCATTCTTGCCCCAACGTCAGCGGCGTGGCGTCCTGCATGTGGGTCCGGCCGATCTTGACGATGTCGCTCCACGCCTTGGCCTTGACGCCAACGGCCTGCTCCAGCGCCGTCACCGACGGAATCAGGCGCTGCTTCACGTTGACAGCCGCCGCAATGTACATCGCGGATGGAAACGAGTCATTCGACGACTGCGCCATGTTGACGTGGTCATTCGGATGCACGGGCGCCTTGCTGCCCAGAGGTGTTCCCGCAAGCTGGCAACAGCGATTGGAGATCACCTCGTTCACGTTCATGTTGAACTGCGTGCCGCTGCCGGTCATCCAGACGTGCAATGGAAACATGTCGTGATGCTGTCCCGCGAGGATTTCATCACACGTCTGAACGATCAGCTTGGAGCGCGCCGCATCGAGACGTGCGCTGGCGTGGTTCGCGATCGCAGCGGCCCTCTTCAGGGTGGCGTATGCCGTGATCATCTCGCGTGGAATCAGGTCATGACCGATGCTGAAATGCTCGAGCGAACGTTGCGTCTGAGCGCCCCAGAGCTTGTCGGCCGGTACGTCAACGACACCGAGGCTGTCTGATTCTTGTCGTACTTCAGTCATGTCAGCACCAGCACGTAACGCCCCGCGATGCCCATACCAATGCCGTCGCGCGACCGAGCCTCGAGATCATCAAGTCTTCGTCATCGCCTGCATCGACTTGACGAGGTCCGCCGCCGACGCGCCCTCAAGGGACAGTCCGTAGCCGACCTCCCGGACAATGCGTTCCTTCAGCGGCTGCGTGAAATGCACGCGTGTATTGCGACGCGTGATCTCGGGGACCTTGAGATACGAGTACGCGAGCTCGATCGCACGAGACAGCGCCTCACCGTCTCGCACAACTTCGGTGACCACGCCCCACTCGTAGGCTGTCCGCGCACTCAGCGCCCGTGGATGAAGCAGAAACGCCTCCGCGCGTCCAGCGCCGGCTCGATAGCTCCATGCGGTAAAAATGCCATCGCCGGGCACGATGCCACTAGCGAAATGCGGCAAGTCATTGAATGTGGCGCTCTCGCCGGCGACGATGACGTTGGCGAGCAGCGCGTACTCGGAATGGACGTCCAGTCGCCCTTCTACCGCCGCGATCACAGGCACGCGGATGTTCAGCAGATTCTCCAGAATCTGCACACCCTCGTCGTGGGCCTGACTCCACACTCCTGGGTCGGCGACGTTGCCGAATGTCGAGAAGTCGACGCCCGCAATGAAGTGGCCTCCGGTTCCCGTGAAGATGACCACCGTGTTCGTGCGATCCTGCCCGATGCGGTAGAACGCGTCGACAAAGTCGGTGTGGTCTCGTGCGGTGAACGTCAGCGGTCCGCCTTTCGTGTGGAACTCCGCGACGAGTACGCCGCGTGCGTCCCGGGTCAGCTTCAGACTGCTATACGCCGTGAAATAGTCCGGTTGAATCGCTGTCATTCGTATCTCCTGGCAACGCGTGGCCATTCCTTTCGCCCGCTGGCGCCTCAACCCGCGACCACGACTCCACCTGCCGCGCGAACGATCTCGCCGGTGATCCACGCCGATTCGTCGGACGCCAGAAACACTGCCAGCGGCGCGATATCGGTGACGCGTCCCAGTCGCCCGAGGGGAGTCTTCTCTGCCAGTGCGGAGCCGGCCGCGCCGTCGAAGATGCCAGCCGTGGCAGTGCCTTCGGTCTCGGTATGCCCGGGCGAAATGGCGTTGACCCGGATCTTGCGCGGTGCTAATTCGAGTGCCAGACCTTTCGTCAACGTCTCGATGGCGCCCTTCGTTGACGCGTAGAGCACGACTCCGCCGATCGGGTGCGACGCGACGATAGAACTGATGTTGATGATGCTGCCGCCGTCCGAACCGAATCGCTTGACGGCTTCCTGCACGGTCAACATCGATCCGAGCACATTGATGTTGTAATGCGCGTGGAAGTCCTCCTCAGTGATGTCCACGAAGGCGCCGAAGCGGAAAATGCCTGCGTTGTTGACGAGAACGTCGACTCGGCCGAACGCCGCATCGACCGCTGTAAACAGGCGCGCCACGTCCGCGGTGTTTGACACGTCGGCACCAACGACAATCGCTTCGCCTCCGCCGTGGGTGATCTCTTGAGCGACCCGTTCGGCGCCGTTTCTGTCGCTCGAATAGTTCACAACGACGCGCGCGCCAGCCGCAGCGAGTCCCTGTGCAATTCCGCTGCCGATTCCCTTGGAGGCACCGGTCACGACAGCCACTTTCCCCGCCAATCGGCCCATGTACGGCTCCCCCGCGTTTGGTCGCAATCTGCAAGCCAGCACCCGCTGGCACAAGCCGAAAGAAACAACGGTCAAACACGCCATGCCGTCAATTGATCGACATCGTGTCGATACTTCGACCCAGGCGCCCGGCCGCTCACGTCCGATTCGAACCTATGAGCCGCTCGCACTCGCCTGGTGTGTCGACATCGAACGCAGCCTCGAGGAGCGGCACCGTCGTCATCTCTTCGAGGTGGCGGTCTATCACGCGTTTGGCGCCTTCCGTTCCGGCCAACGCCGACATTTCATCAAAGAATCGCCTACCAATAGAGAGAGGCACTCCGTGCGTGTCCGCATATTCAGATGCGACGATATCTTTGCCGGTCTGATAGTGTGCCTCCACGATCCGGTTCACGGCCTTGGCGGTCACCAGCGGCTGGTCGGACAACGTGATCACGACGCCGTCTAGGGCGTCGATGGCACCCAACGTCTGGATCGCGAGGCGCAGCGATGATCTGATGCCGGTTGCCCATTCAGGATTGTAAGCAACCAGTACCGGCAGAGACTGCAGCTCGAGGCCCACGAGTTCTGCGTGGGCCCCAATGACGACCATGCTTCGGGCGCCCCATTCTGCGCGATTGCCCGGCTGCGAGAATAGCGATGCCGATGCGTCCCCGACAAATCGACGCGACAGCCGTTTCGACCGCATGACGAAGAAGAGTCCGATGCGTCCTCGCTCATGTCCACAGCTCCCTCAGCGACGTACGGTCACAGCAGAAGGCCCGGTCGGTATCAGGGCAAGAGGAGTGCCGTGATCTCCCGTTGTCTTCCCGCGTCTTTCGCTCTCTGACGGGAGCGCCCGTCGAACGGTCGCCTCACTGTCGAAATATCGACGCGGCGAACAGGCTTGAGCAGCTGGAGCTCATCGGCTCGCGGCATGCGACTAGGCCAGTTCAGCTAGTGGCGACAGAGACGACAGAATGAGGAACACGCTGCAACTTCAGTCGCCGAAGCAACTGCGCGTTCACAGCCACGATCATGGTGGAAACGCTCATGGCGAGCGCACCGATGCTCATGGGCAGATCAACTCCCCACCGGACGAGAAGGCCTCCTGCGACGGGGATGGCGACCACGTTATAAGCGGTCGCCCACACGAGGTTTTGAATCATCTTTCGGTAGGTAGCGCGAGACAACTCGATCGCTCCAACAACATCGCGCGGATCGCTGCGCACTAGCACGATTCCGGCCGATTCAATGGCCACGTCGGTTCCGGCGCCAATCGCGATCCCGACATCTGCGGTCGCTAGTGCGGGCGCATCATTCACGCCGTCACCGACCATTGCGACCTTTTTGCCACCCGATTGAAGGCGCGTTATCTCGGAAGCCTTGTCGACTGGAAGCACCTCGGCAGCGACGTCATCTATGCCGAGGCGGCGGGCGACCGAGTCGGCCACGGCTTTCGAGTCACCGGTGATCATTGCGACTCGGATACCAAGCCGATGAAGCTCCGTGACCGCCTCCTTTGATTCAGGACGAATCTCGTCTTCAACCGCGAGGGCGCCGACCAGTTGCCCTTCGGCGACGACATAAACAACCGTCTTTCCTTCTGATTCCCATCCGCCCGTCACCTTTTCGATTTCGGGTGGTACCGTTGCCTTGCTTTCGGTGAGCGGACGCGGTCCGCCGATAATGAAGCTCCTGCCATCTACGCGCGCCTGTACTCCTCGACCAGCTAACGCTTCGAATTGCGCAGCATGCAATGTGGGCAGGTTCTGCCGCCTGGCTTCGGCGACAATCGCTTTCGCGAGCGGGTGCTCGGAGTTGGCCTCGACGGCCGCAGCAAGGGCAAGCAGATGCCTTTCGTTGTTGCCAGGCGCAACTGTGATCCCCGACAATGCAGGGGATCCTCGTGTAAGCGTGCCGGTCTTGTCGAACATCACCACGTCTACATTCCGGGCGCGTTCAAGCGCGAGTCTGTCCTTGATGAGAAACCCGTTCTGAGCTCCGAGCGCGGTCGAGATTGCAATCACGAGCGGAATTGCCAGTCCCAGGGCGTGTGGGCAAGCAATGATGAGGACGGTTGCCGTTCTGATCAGCGCATGTTCTCTATCGCCCGACAACCACCAGTAACCAAACGTGATCCCACCTGAAGCGACTGCCACGTAGAAAAGGATTGCTGCCGCTCGGTCGGCAAGGGCCTGCGCGCGAGACCCGGACGCTTGCGCTGCCGCAACCAAACGCATGATTCCGGACAAAGCGGTCTGCTCCCCGACCGCCGTGACGCGGACTCGCAGACTGCCGCCGCTGGAGACCGTGCCCGCGATAACGGCAGCCCCAGTACTCTTCGACACAGTTCGCGACTCGCCGGTAATCAGCGATTCGTCAACGTCGGCAGTCCCCTCGACGACTGTGCCATCGGCTGGGATGCGCGTTCCTGGCCGCACGAGGACGATGTCCCCCACCAGCAACTCAGAGACCGGAACGGTTTCAGTCTCCGTACCCTTTATGCGCTCGGCAGTGTCTGGGAGCACCGCCGCGAGTGCATCGAGCGCGCCACGAGCCTGGGACACAGCTCGCATCTCCAGCCAATGGCCGAGGAGCATGATGGTGATTAGAGACGCAAGCTCCCACCAGACCTCGACTTCGAAAATGCCCAGAGTCGTCGCTAGCGAGGTGCCAAAGGCGACGATGATCGCGAGGCTGATGAGAGTCATCATGCCCGGCCTGTGATCGGCCAGTTCGCCCCATGCCCCGCGGATGAAGACCAGCCCGCCATAAATGAGGACGACCGTTCCGAGGACGGCGGGGATGAGCTTAGAGCCGGGGAAGGAGGGTGCGGTGTACCCAAGCCAGCGTTCGACATCAGTCGACCAGAAGACCGCGGGAATGGTGAGAACAAAGCTCAACCAGAACTTGTCGCGAAACATGGCGGCGGAATGTCCCGCGTGTCCGTCGTGACCTGCGTGGGCCGCCGACATGCCGTGGCCAGTATGTGGACTGAGCGGCTCATGATCGCGAGGCGTCATGGGGTGCACAATCCGCCCCTGTCAACGATGAACCGCGCGATGTGTTCCACACCGTCACCACTCTTCAGGTTGCTGAAGACAAACGGTCGCGTGTGACGCATTCGCAGCGCGTCCTCTGCCATGATGCGTAGATCGGCGCCGACCATCGGCGCCAGGTCGATTTTGTTGATGACGAGCAGATCGGAGCGCGTGATTCCGGGGCCACCCTTGCGCGGAATCTTCTCTCCTTCGGCCACGTCGATCACGTAAATCGTGAGGTCTGCCAGTTCCGGGCTGAACGTCGCGGCGAGGTTGTCGCCTCCCGACTCGATGAAACAGAGGTCGGCATCTGGAAACCGGTCGCTCATTTCGTCGATGGCCGCGAGATTCATCGACGCGTCCTCGCGAATCGCGGTGTGAGGACATCCGCCAGTCTCGACGCCCATGATGCGCTCGGCCGCGAGCGCCTCGGCGCGTGTGAGAATCAGTTGATCTTCCTTTGTATAGATGTCGTTCGTGATCACGAAGATGTCATACTCGTCGCGCAGGCGTTTGCAAAGCGCCTCGACGAGGGCAGTCTTCCCGGAGCCAACCGGACCGCCAATGCCGACGCGCAACGGAGTCGTCATGATCGAAACAGCCTCGTGTATTGGGTTTCATGTGACATGGACGCGAGATCGACCATGACAGCAGCGGACCCGAGATCGTCGATGCTGGCTGTCATGGCGTCCTCGCTTGCGTCCAGCACCGCGTCCTCGAGCTCGGCGATCGCACGCTGCCCATCGGTCTGACCAAGAGGAATGAGCCGGACACCCGCGGTGACCAGATTGCTCACGAACCCGTGCAGGAACGCACGCAGTGCCACCTCGACGGGAATGCCCTCCGCCGCCGAGCGGACCGCGACGACAACGGGAAGCACTGGCTGGACACGCCGATGCCGAAGCCGTTCCGCGAGCGAGTCGATCGCCCGATCGGGCCACACCTCGCGGAGCGTGGCGAGAGATGAGGTACCCTGCTGCGACGCCTCCAGGGCGAATTCCGACGTTCCGCGGAACGCCGCGGAGAGCTCCGCAATCTCGACAAGTCGCGCGTGACGATTGTCCACAACGCAGTGCCACGCCTCCACGAAGACAATCGCGTCATTGCGCGCAGTTCCATAGCGGAGATCGGCGTCCAGCCAGTCGACCAGGCTTTGGCGGTCGTGGATCCGTGTCGATTCGACCGCCGCCTCGAGGCCATGCGAGTAGCTGTAAGACCCGCTTGGGAAGGCAGGCGAGAGCCAGCTTTGAAGCCGGAGGAGCGACCGCGGCTCAATCATGGTGGTCACCATGACGATGGCCGCCGTACGCGCCGCCTTCCGGCTGAAATGCGCCCTGCAGCTTGACGAGCGTGGCTCCCAAACCGCGGAGCATGTCTTCGATGACATGATCCGGTTGCACGCGAAGAGCCTCACTGCGCAGCTCTGTCGGCACATGCCGATTCCCCAGATGCCACGCGAGCCGCACGAGCTGACGTGGATCCTTGTGAATGACATCGACGACCGATTCCGCCGCCGCGCGAACGACGAACCAGCGGCCGTCCTCGATCTGCAGTCCGTCTCCATCGCGCATGGCGGTCGCGGTGTTCAGGTGGAGGAGCACCTCGTCGCCCTGATCTGTGACCAGACAGATGCGACGACGGTGGCGATCCGCGAAATCGAGGGTGAGCGAGCCGACCGCGAGCTCCTCCGGCCATTTGCCGGACCTCCGGTGAAGGACGGCTCGCTGCGTGGCGTCGGGATGAGGTGTGATCTCAGTCGTCATATCAGTACAGGAAGTAGCGTTGTGCCATCGGAAGGACTGACGCCGGCTCGCACGTGAGAAGACGGCCGTCGGCTCGTACCTCGTAGGTCTCCGGATCGACTTCCATGCGCGGCGTCGCACCGTTCAGGATCATGGACTGCTTGTTGATTCGGCGCGTGTTCACGACGGGCACGAGCCGCTTCGCGAGTCCAAGTGACTGGCACCTGTGCAACCCTGCCTGGCTCACGAAGGTCACCGAGCTTTCGGTGAGCAGCCGGCCGAAGGCCCCGAACATGGGCCTGCTGTATTCCGGCTGCGGCGTCGGAATGGAGGCATTCGGATCGCCCATGAGCGCAGCGGCGATGACACCGGACTTCAGCACTAGCTCCGGCTTCACGCCGAAGAAAGCCGGGTCCCAGATGCACAGATCCGCAAGCTTCCCAATCTCGATGGACCCGACGTGCGGCGAGATGCCCTGAGCGATGGCAGGGTTGATCGTGTATTTCGCCACGAAACGTCGAACCCTGAGGTTGTCGTTGTCTCCACGCTCCTCGGCCAGTCGGCCGAACTGCTGCTTCATCTTGTGAGCGGTCTGCCACGTCCGGATGATCACTTCGCCGATGCGGCCCATCGCCTGGCTGTCGGACGACATGATGGACAGCGCGCCGACGTCGTGCAGGATGTCTTCCGCGGCGATCGTTTCCTTGCGGATTCGGCTCTCCGCGAATGCCACGTCCTCGGGTATGCGCCGGTCGAGATGATGCGTCACCATCACCATGTCCAGAGCCTCGTCGACCGTGTTGACCGTGTAGGGCCGCGTTGGAGTCGTCGACGACGGGATGACGTTCAGCTCGCCGCAGACCTTGATGATGTCGGGCGCATGCCCGCCACCGGCGCCTTCCGTGTGAAACGTGTGAATCGTCCTGTTCTTGAACGCGGCGATCGTGTTGTCGACGAAGCCGCTCTCATTGAGCGAATCGGTGTGAATCAGCACCTGGACGTCCATGTCATCGGCGACCGACAAGCAGCAATCGATCGCTGAGGGCGTGGTGCCCCAGTCTTCGTGGAGTTTGAAACCGCAGGCGCCCGCTTCAATCTGCTCGACAAGGCCGGCGGCCGCGCTCGCGTTGCCCTTCGCAAAAAAGCCGAGATTCACCGGAAAACCGTCGGCGGACTGCAGCATTCGCTGAATGTGCCAGGGGCCAGGTGTGCACGTCGTCGCATTCGTTCCGGTTGCCGGACCGGTACCGCCGCCCATCAGTGTCGTGATGCCGGCGTAGAGCGCCTCGTCGATCTGCTGCGGGCAGATGAAGTGCACGTGCACGTCGATGCCACCCGCGGTGACGATCTT
>DASZFS010000612.1:0-5706 GCA_035939575.1 Vicinamibacterales bacterium
GGCTCCGCGGCGCGTGACGATTTCGACGAACAGTCGAGTGACATCGACTTGCTGGTTGATTTCGAGGAAATGCCATTCCCTGATCGGGCCGATGCCTATCTGGGCCTCCTCACGGAAGCCGAAGCATTACTTGGCCGTCACGTCGACCTCGTGGAAGTCGGCGCTCTTCGTAATCCGTATCTTCGTCAGGGCATCGAGGCGTCGCGGCAACTGTTGTATGCCGCGTAACCCACGAGCGTGGTTGTCGGACATTCTCGCAGCCTGCGACTTGTTGGCGGACTTCACGAAGGGGAAAACCTTCGAAGACTACGCCGCCGATGCCCTCCTGCGCTCCGCCGTTGAACGGCAACTCGAAATCGTCGGCGAGGCCCTCCGCGTCGCGGTGCAGCATCGGCCTGAGCTCGCCACACAGATTACCGACGTCCCCGCCATTATTGCGTTCAGGAACCAGCTGACGCACGCCTACAGTGCCGTTGACCATCGTACCGTCTGGGGCCTGCTCGAGCGGCGAGTCCCGCAACTGCGATCGGAAGTTGAGCCGCTGCTAGAGAGTCTGGAGGCTGAATAGCAGCACAACGCTATCACTCACGTGCCCCATCGCTCGTGCTCGGCGTGCTGCGCCTCTACACCGTCCGAAGCTCCACACGAACATGGACGGTCCCCGACTCTCGAGATGCTCCACCCACAGGCGATTGAGTTCACCGCGCCGCGTTGGTATCAATCTTGAGCTCGTTTGGCGCGCTCGACAGCCGATGTCGCTGCCAGCGCTCGACGTGTATCGGTCGACGACCAAATGCTGTCACGAGAGGCGAACTTTTCGACATCGCCTAACGAAAGGCGCTTAGGATGACGGATAAGAAGCTTCGAGGTGTCACCGTGGCCACAATGGTCACCTTGGCGATGACGATCGCCATTCTGACAGGCGTGGTGCAGAGCGTTTCTCCGCGCCCCGTCTCAATGAAGGATCTGACGGTTCCTGAGGACCGCCTGCCCCCCGGATGCATCCTGTCGGCGAGCGACACGGTCCACCTTGACGGCAATCGCGTCCGTGGAGGGTCGTGGGCCGGCCTTCCGATTCCGACGAACCCTTGGACGGGGACGATCGCCCGATCGTTGCCGCGATTCGCGAGCGTATGCAGCCTTCGCCACTCATACCGGACGGTCCGCCTCTTGAGCCGAGAGAGGCTTCGCGCTATCGCCTACTGCTTGCAGATGGCGTGGAAGAGGCGTACGCGGCAATCTACTTCAAGCAGCCTGAGCCGGCGCTGATTGTTGTGTATGCCGCGAGATTCGCCGCCGCCAAGAGGCCTTTCTACTCGCCCGGGACGGCGTCCAATCATCGGATTGAGATCGGACCAATTGACGCCCTTGTCTCCGGGGACGGCGGTCAGTGCTCTCAGGCGGTTGAGGCCTATTTGAAATCACTCGCGAACTGAGGCGAGGCGCCCCCCCACGCGGCTGCGTGCGGCCCGGCCATCACTGGTTTGATGCTCGCGTGGTCCTCAGCGCCGTCAAGGCTCTCCGCGCGATTCGCGCTCGCACGAGCGTGCGCTCGAGTCGCTTCGACCGCGCGTTCCGCGGCCTTCGGGCCTTGACGGCGCTTCCGCGCCGCGCGACCAGTTGCGCTTACGTGATGGCCGGCTGATGACACCGGCTATTCGGACTTGAGCACGATGAGCGGATCGACCGCCGTCGCGCGGTGCGCGGGCACATAGCATGCGGCCAGGGCAACGCAGCTCAGGGCACCAGCGACAACGATCATGGTCGCCGGATCGGACGGTCCGACGCCAAACAAGAACGTCTTGAGGAGGCGGGTCGTGACGACGCTGATGACGAGTCCGGCGCCAAGTCCCCATCCGATCATCGCGGTCCCTTGACGCATCACGAGTCCGCGCAGACTCGCGGTGCTCGCCCCCAACGCGGCGCGAATCCCGATCTCGCGCGTCCGTTGCACGACGGAGTACGCCATGACACCGTAGAGCCCCACTGTCGCGAGCACGACCGCGACGGCGGCAAATGCAGACAGCAGGATCGAGCGCAGGCGATCGGACGCCATATCGTCCGCTTCGAGTTGGGCCACGGTCTTGACATCCCCCACGGCCTGGGTCGAGTCGACAGCAGCGATCGCCGCACGAATCGTGTCCTCCATGTGAGCGGGATCTCGCATCGTCCGCACCACAAGCGCGAGATCGAGCCGCGGGTACTGCTCACGGGTGACGTAGACCGCTGGCTGCGTCGTGCGGTCGTTTTCCGGCGAGACGCCTTCGTCGGCGACTAATCCGACGACGGTCCACTCGAGATCGACGGTGCCAGGCAGCCCGCGAACGGGGTTCCGCCTCATGAGCATCCGCTGAGCGAGCGGATCGACACCGCGAAAATACGTGCGCGCCATCGCTTGGTTGATGACGACGACGAGCGGTGCGTCGTCGCGATCGCGGTCCTCAAGCCCTCGTCCTTCGATCAGACGAAGACCGACCGCCGAAAAATACGAGGGGCTGACGACCTTGAAGCCACACAGCGGCCGACTGACGTAGGGCACGGTCGGTTGACCGACAATCTGAAACAACTTGCCGAAGGGATTGCCCTCCGTCGGCAATGCATCCGCGAAGGCCACGCCCCGAATCGTCGGCAGAGACTGCAGGCGGCTCGCGAGCTGGTCCAGATACGCATTGTAGGCAATGCCCGACGCGAACCGTGTCTCCGGGATCGGTAGCCGCGCCGTCAAGAGGTTTGTCGAATCGAACCCGGCGTCGATGCGATGGGTCAGCACGAACAGGCTTTGAATCAGGAGCCCAGCTCCGGTGAGAAGCGTGAAGGCGAGCGCTACTTCAGCGACGACGAGCGCTCGCTGGAGGCGCCGGCTCGCCCGGCCGGTCCCGCCGCCAGCGCTGCCCTCTCGGAGGTCGGCAACGAGCGGCCGTGATGCCATCCCGATGGTCGGCAGGAGCCCGGACACGACGCCGCTGAGCGCGGTGAGCCCGAAGGCGAAGAGCCACACCCACGCGTCGACGCTGATGCTCGTATCGGCGGGGAACGCGACCCGAACGCCGCGCGTCGGCATGCCCGTCTTCAGCATGGCGAGCATGCCATATCCGGCCATGACGCCGCAGAGGCCGCCGGCCGCTGCAACCAGCAGATGCTCGGTCAAGATCTGGCGATTAATGTGCGCGCGTCCGGCACCGAGCGCTGTCCGAATCGCCGCCTCGCGCGCCATCGCGGCGCCGCGGGCGATCGCGAGGTTCGCGAGATTCACACAGGCGAGAAGCAGAACGACCGCCGCTGCGCCAAAGAGGAGGTATAAAGACGATTCAACGTGAAGGCCGACCGGACGAGGGAATGGCTGCACGACCACGCCATAACCCTTGTTAGTGTCCGGATACTGGCGAGCCAGGCGGTCGCCGATCGCGTCCATCTGTGCACGCGCTTGCTCGAGTGTGACACCCGCTTTCATCTTCGCGGCCGCCGATCGGAGGTCATGAGCACCGCGGGGCGGAGGAGCCTCAGCGGACAGCGGTCTCCAGAGCTGTGGATCGGATAGGTTAAAACCGAACTCGACGCTCGTGCCGGCTGGCATGACGCCGATGATCATGTACAGCTCCCCGTCAAGGCGGATCGACGTGCCGAGGATAGCCGGGTCCCTTCCAAAACGCGAGCTCCACAAACGATGGCTGAGCACGACGACATGGTCGCGGCCCGGTTGATCTTCATTGGGTGCGAATGTGCGCCCCGAGGCGGCCCGCAGCCCGAAAACGTCGAAATACCCAGGAGTCACCAGGGCCCCTTCGACGTGGACGGGCGGGTTCCCGCCGCTGACCGTCACGTTCCCCCATGTGACGGCGGCCATGCGCTCGAAGACGGTATTCTGCTCGGTCCAATCGCGATAATTCAGTCTGGAAATGATCCTCGGACCGGGGAGGGTCGGCCATCGCTCGCCGAGCAGGACCAGGCGCGAGGCATCGGCATAGGGCAGGGGTTTCAACAGCACCGCTCGAATGAGGCTAAAGATCGCGGTGTTGGCACCGACGCCGATCGCCATGGTGAGGACCGCGATCACCGTCGCGCTCGGACTCTTTCGCATCAGGCGGAGCGCGTAACGAATATCGTGGGGCATGTCCTGCCACTGATGACAAAAGCTCACACCGACGCGGTCATTCGCAGCATAACGCCAGGCCCGCAAGCACGCAACGCACTGTCTGCGTCATGTCACAGCTGGTGCTGATCGTCGCAAGAAGTCGTCAGCAGCCGACGACGGGATTTGCACCTTGAGCGGCGCCGGATCTCCGTTCCTGTGGAGGCGCGATCAGGCCCTTGCCTCCGCTACTACTTCCAAGCGACCTTAAGATGTACAGGTAGGATTTGCCATCATGGAACCTGTTGACAAGCTTAAGAATGTACTAGTCCGCCGTGAGCTTGAGCGTCACGTGCCACCTCCACGCTCGGTCCTGTACCTAGATATGCTCGGATTCAGCGCGTTGACTGAGGATCACCCAGACGAAGAGTTTTTCGATTTTAACGAAGACGACGCCATCGTAGCCTCTGGCACGACCGAATCTGCACGTCAGCTCAATCGCTTTCAACATGTACTCAATTCTGTTCAATGGGATCCACTCGCCCCGGTAACGCCCTCCCATTTGATGGCTTTCTCGGATTGTGCATTTCTTGTTTACGACAATCCTCTCGTAGCAGCGATGTCGGCCGTAACCTTAATGCGAGCCTTCTTGACGATGGAAGTGCCTGTACGCATGGGAATGGCGCTCGGCACCTGGCACGTTCAACGGTTTTCTTTCGATACCGTGAGGTCGCTCACTATCACCCGCGCCGTCTTCTATGGGACCGGCGTTGTTCGTGCGACGCTCGCTGAGATGCGCGGCGGGAAGGGCTGCCGCATCTTCCTTGATAACCGTCTGGACCGCGCTGCCATTGATCTGATACGGACCAATGTCGAAGTCTTGGATACGCCGGAGGCCACTTCAATCTCAACGGCATCTCCCAAGTCGAAAGCCGTTGCGAACCAGGAACTAAATTATCTATTCCCGAACCCCGGTCTTGACGAACTGGCCAACGATAAAGACCAACCCCTGCTGCAGGGGGTTCTCAAGATGCGTCAGAAACTGCAAACACCTGTTGATCCAGATATCGACGTCCAATATACAAGTACGCTCGCCGCAATAAAGAGGATGCGTACTCAATTAGGACGCTCAACATGAGCAACGGCCGAACATGGTCATGATGGCTGTCGCGGCGAAAACCGGCGCAGGCCGCAGTGCCACTCGTACGTCCAGCACGAGGCAAGGTTATGGCTTTGCGACGTCGTCTTCAACTCCGCGGTCCGATCAACATTGGATGGCGCAAGGCGTCCACAGGATGGTAGGTGACGTTCGGAGGGCGTCTTCAGGATTCGCGTCTCGCACAACCGCGACGCGCAATTTCATTAAGCCTGCTCGAGCGAGCACCAGGGAGCCGGCGTTCACGTTTCCTGAGGGTCCCCACCATTCCCCCACCATTGTGGGCAGTGTCGACTAGGACTTACCTGTAACTCGTTGATTCGAAATGGCTCCTCAGGTTGGATTCGAACCAACAACCCTCCGGTTAACAGCCGGATGCTCTGCCATTGAGCTACTGAGGAACGTGGGGCGGGTCGCGCGAAAGCCGAACCTTTATACTAGCGAATCCGCCGTTCCCCGCGCAACACCGCCCGTCGCTCAC
>DASZFS010000613.1:0-3255 GCA_035939575.1 Vicinamibacterales bacterium
GCCGCACGTCGCGGGCGACAGCAGATTTATCGGCTCGAGCCGGACGCCTTAGTCGCAAGCCTGACCCCGTGGATCGCGAAGTACGAGCAGTATTGGTCCGCCGCCTTGGAACGCCTGCGTGACGCGGCGCAAGAGCATGGCACAAGGAGCCGACGGACTTCTCAGAAGAAAGCTCGACGAAGGAGGCAGAAATGAGATGACCACCAGGAGTTGGGGCGCGGGTCTGCCAGACTCACCCATCCTGGGAGTCGAACTTCCGGCGGAACGGCAGATCGTCTTTCTGATTCCCGTAGGGAAGTGGTCGAACGGCACAGTCGCTCCCTCGGAGAAGCATTGACCGAGGCGCGTGCCGGGAGTGAGATGTGATTCCTCCCCGACGACGTCCGTTTACCGATGCGGCGTTATCGTCCGCGCGGGACTCCTCGCCGTGGTCGTCATCTAGCGAACGCACGCGAAGTTTGCGGCGTCATTCGGATCGCCTGTCCCCTTGTAGCGAGGTGCGGTTGGATAGAGACACACCGGACGGGTGTACTGGACGGTCCTCGTGGCGGCCTGGTTGTCGGTGAACTTGGTCCCGATCAATTGCGTCGGCGCGGTCCCGTGTTCAGTCCAAGTCTCCAGCGCGGTCTGCAGATCGTGCGCCGCGTCGCGCACTGGCGGTATCTGCTGCCCGATGCCGCCAAAATTCGATGCGCCGATCCCGCCGCTGCAGTGATTCATGCCAGGCACCATGAACAGTCGATAGAAGCTCTGCGTCTGCTCGAGGCCGCCGTTCGCCTTCGCGAGCTGCTCGTAGTACTTGGGACTGTATTCCGGCTGGAGCGTCTGATCGTTCCAGCCGTGATATTGGATGATCTTGACGCCGCGTCGAATCGCCGCCGCGTAGTCGGTGGACGTGGCGTTCCCAAGCCGCCCGATCGTCTGGTCGGTATGCTCCATGTCGCTGTCGAAGTTGAAAGACCGGAGATCCCATTCCCGGTTCTGGTACACGAGATTGGAGAAGTACACGAGCAGACCGGAGGCGGCCGTTGTCGGCCGGACCATGCCCGTCCAACCCGCTTCGGAGCCTCTCGCGAAGCCCGGGAAGATCGATTCGCCGGTTCGCGGATTCCTGGGACCGTCGTAGATCTTCTGCAGCGCCTCAACCTGCGCCGGCGTAAGACAGCTGTTGCTGTCCGCGCCATTGCAGGTGAGTGAGCGCGGATCGAACGTGCAGCGTCGCGGATCCGCGATGACGCCGTCGGCGAGGCCATCGTTCTTGTCACAGGCCGCAACCACCGCGGCAGTGATCGCGGGCAGCTTCTCGGCGGGAATGGCAGCGCCCGGGGCCGCGAGCGCCTGCGCATCCCAGATGAAGCCGGCATTCGAATGCGACTGGAGATTCCAGGGTGCGCCGATGATCAGGCCGTCGAAATCGTCTGGATAGCGCTGTGCCTCGATGAGACCTTGGCGGCCGCCGTTCGAGCAGGAACTGAAATATGAATGCGACGGCGCCTGACCGTAGTACGCCGCAATGATCGCCTTAGCCGCAACCGTCGTCACATGCTTCGCGCGGTAGAGATAGTCGGTCACCTTCTCCGGATGGCCGATCCCCCACCACTGGTCCGTGGACAGGTGACCGGTGTCGGTGGACGCGGTCGCATAGCCCCGCCGCAGGAGTTCATCCATGGCGCTGTCCAGGCCGTTTCTCTGGTAGGTCAACTGTCCCGCGAAGCCGCCTTCGCCCGTCGACAGGAACTTGCGGTTCCACCCGGCCGGCTGCGGCAGCCAGACCTCGAAGCGAATGTCCGAGTCGGCGGACGGCTTGCTCACGCCCAGCACGCGACAAAATGCCGGAAGATTGAGGACGGTGACGGCGTCTGAGATTCGGAGGGAGCCGCTTGTGACGAGCGTCGAGTCAACGATGGAGGTGGTGTCGTCGAAGGTCCGTCCCTTCAACGCCGAACACTCCATTGATGGTCCGGCAGGCGCCGGCTTCCACTCAGGTTGTTGTGCCGCGATCTCAACGACACCCAGGAGGGTCGCGGCGCTCACAAACAAGGACGCGTACTTCAGCATCATGGCGCGCTCCATTCGGTTGTAAAACCGCGCTGCCGGGTCAACCCTGAATCCGATCCTCGAGCCCTCGCCGCAGACAAAGCGCTCGAGGCAATGATGATACGTGCGTCGGTCCGTGAATGCCAGGGAGCGCGAGCGTGCCGTCTGACTTCTCCAGGCCGTTCGCGGTCGGCTGCTCGGCTGGACACTCGGCAACCCTCGACCGCCGAGTCGGCCGGTTCTCCTGGCCAAGCCGTTACAAATCGTGCGACACCCTTTGATTCGGGCATGGTCCGCGTGTCGATTCGCCCAATGCAGCCGGACGAGGCTCGTCGTTTTCTCGAAATTCACCACGAGTCTGTTCGGGGTCTTGCAGCAAAGGATTACCCGATTCAGGTCATCGAAACGTGGGCACGCCTGCCGATCACCGACGAGGCCGTCTCTTGCCGCCATCGTTGGCGAAATCGAACGGCTCGCGCGCACACATGGCCTCGCCTACTTGCAGTTGGAATCGTCTGTCGCTGCCGAACGGTTCTACGCGGCGATGGGATACGTCGTCGAAGAACGAGGAGAACATCTCCTCACGCCTGGGGTAAGAATGGCGGCAGTCAAAATGCGTAAACTGCTCGTCTAACGAGCGCCGGGCGGACGTCGACCGGCTTCCGACCCACGGTCAAGAGGTCGCCGTTCTGCAGCGTGTCCCAGTGCTCTTGCGCGGTCGTGCACGGTGTGGCCGATCAGAAACGTGCGAATCGGGACCGGGGTGGCCTGATTGCGGGTGTCACGCAATGGCGTCCGATGTAGCATGTGAGCGCCATGACGGATGTCAGGTTCCGATCCGTTCTCAAGAGCCAGTACCATGCTGCGCTCGCGATGCTGCGTGAGGCCGTCGAGCGCTGTCCCGCAGACGAATGGTCGAATGCCGATCACAAGAACGCGTTCTGGCAGCTGGCGTATCACACGCTGTTCTTTACGCACTTATATTTGCAGCGAGACGAAGCGGCGTTTCAGCGGTGGGCGCAGCATCGAGGCCACGATGACGGTGTCGAGGGCGACCCATATACACAGGCGCAGGTGCTCGAGTACTGGTCTTTCTGCGATCGCATCGTCGATGACGCGGTGGACGCGCTCGATCTCGACAGCGCGGAGAGCGGTTTCAGTTGGTACCGCATGTCGAAGCTGGAGCATCAATTCGTGAACATCCGTCACATCCAGCAT
>DASZFS010000614.1:0-4657 GCA_035939575.1 Vicinamibacterales bacterium
AGCGCCATCGGCACACGGATGCTCACCTGCTTGGCTGGGCGTCCGTCCCGCGCGGCCTTGTCGATCGTGACGCGCATCCATCGCGCGTCCGATCGCGTCTGGGCTTGGGGACCCTGGGGACGTTGTGCACCCTGGGGACCCTGGGGACCCTGGGGACGTTGTCCACCCTGCGAACCCTCTGAACCCTGGGCACGCTGACGAGCCTGGCCCGCCTCAGGCCCGCCGACGGCGCGGAGCAGCTGGTCTGCTTCGTCGACCGTGATCTTGCCCTGCGCGAGCAGATCGAGAATCCGCCGCGTGTTGTCAGTCTCGGTCGTGACCATGCTCGGGCCTCAGTTGCGCGAGCACGTCTCGCGCGGAAAGTTCGCCGCGTTCGAGTTGGGAGAGCAGATCCGATGTCGACGCCGGCGGCGCGGCGTCCACCTCCGCAAACGGCAGCTGGCCGGCGATCCGGTTCAAACGGTTCTTGATTGTGGGATAGCTGACGCCGAAGACCTTCTCCATCTCCTTGATGGATCCGTGGCACCGTACGAAAGTGGCCACGAACACCTGGTCTTCCGATGCCAGCTGCGCGAGGGGAGGGAGGCCAAAATCGCCTTCGATCCGCACTCCTGTTTCGAGGACTCTCACGCGCTCGACAACGACCGGCGCTCCGGCCGTCAGCGCAGTCAATGCGGGCCAGTCATGCGACATATTGATCACTGTCGCACAATATATTAATTAAATCAAGTCTAGACTTGAATAAATCAATTAATACGTCGCTATCAATCAACAGTCGGCTGACCGGTGACGGCCGCCGGAGGCACTCCGCCGGCAAGCCCTTGCGCGATAATCAGTTCCCTCGCTTCGCCCCTGAGGGCGGGGAGCCGGAGACCGAAGACGGCTGCGGCTACGAGGCAGACGACCCCTCCAATCACAACGGTTGCCGGCGCTCCGATCCGCTCGGCCACCGCCCCCGCCCAGAGCGCGCCGAACGGGGCCATGCCCATGAACATCATCGAATACACCGCCATGACGCGGCCTCGCAGCGCGTCGGGAACCATCGACTGGATGAGCGTGTTCGAGGCGGCCATCTGGACCATCATCGAGCCCCCGACGGGCACGAGCAGCAGCGCCGACAGCCAGAGCGTCCGCGACAGGGAGAAGAGCACGAGCGTCACGCCGAACGATGCCGCGGCCACCATCACCCAGCGGCCGAGCCCGCGCACGCTCCCGCGCGTAGCGAGCGTCAGCGCGCCGATGAGCGCGCCCAGCCCCGACGCGCCCATGAGCAGGCCGAGCTCCCGCGCGCCGCCGTGGAGAATCGATCGCGCAAACACCGGCATGAGGACCACGTACGGCATGCCGGCGAAGCTGACCGCGCCGAGGAGCAGCAGCAGCGCGCGCACGGGGGCAGTGCGCCCCACGAACGTGAACCCTTCGACGACGTCGCGCCACGCCGAGTGCCGCGCGCGCGTCACGGGCCGCCGGTCGACTCGCATGAGGATCAGCCCCGCGATGACGGCGGTGTAGCTGATCGCATTGATCAGAAAACACCAGCCTTCTCCGACCGCCGCCACCAGCAGGCCCGCAACCGATGGCCCGACGACGCGCGCGCCGTTGACCATCGACGAGTTCAGCGCGATGGCGCTCACGAGATCCTCGCGTCCCACCATGTCCACGATGAAGGCCTGGCGCGCGGGAATGTCGAACGCGTTGACGATGCCGAGGCAGGCAGCGAGCACGAAGACCTGCCAGACCCGCACGCGATGCGACAGCGTGAGGACGGCGAGGATGAATGGCAGCACCATCGACACCGACTGGGTGGCGATGAGAATGCGCCGGCGGTCGTATCGATCCGCGACCGCGCCGCCGATCGTCGCGAAGAGGAGCACGCCGATCTGGCTGGCGAAGGCTGACACACCCAGCAGCGCCGACGAGCCGGTCAACCGGAAGACCAGCCAGGACTCGGCCACCGATTGCATCCACGTGCCGGTCAGCGAGATGAGCTGGCCGCTGAAGAACAGCTGGTAGTTGCGGTGGCGAAAGGCGCGGAGAACGTTGGATCGGGCGGGGAACGACCGAGCGGCGCGACGGGCCACTAGTGGACGACCCGCTAGTTCATCGAGCAGGAGCCCGGACCGCGCGGGTCGCCGCAATGCCCGCACGCACCCATTGAGGACGTCGACGACATCCTGGCGTCGCTTCCCCCCGCCACGGCGAACACCGACAGGAGTTTCTGCAGATCCGCGCCCTTGCAGGACGGGCAGGTCGGCGACTGGCCGTCGCGGGTCAGGTACTCGAAGTGTTGGCCGCAGCCGCGGCATTCGAACTCAAAAAGAGGCATGAGGTATTCTATCGCGTGTCCGTCGTCGCTGCCGTCATGCTCGCTCCGCACACACCGGTGGAGCTTCGCGAATTCCCGGAGCCGGCTCTCGAAGATGGCTCGGTGCTGCTGCGCACGCTGTACTCGGAGGTCTGTGGCACCGACGTGCATATCTGGCACGGCCGGCTGTCGGGCGTGCCGTATCCGATCATCCCGGGCCACGTGTCCGTGGGCGTCGCAGCGAAGATCCGCGGCCACGTGCGCGGCGTCGACGGCCGCCGGCTGTCGGAAGGCGACCGTCTGGCCTTCTTCGACGTCCACCGCACGTGCGGCCGGTGTCGCGCCTGCGCGGTCACACGGACGCCGACACGCTGCGAGTCGCGCCGGGTCTACGGCATTACCGACCCGGCGGCTGAGGGGCTGTTCGGCGGCTGGTCCCAGGCCATCTACCTCGAGCCTGGCGTCGCGATCGCGCCGCTCCCGCAGGGCGTGCCCCCCGAAACCTACATCAGCGGGGGCTGCGGCCTCATCACCGCGGTCCACGCCATCGATCGCGCGTCTCTGACGCTCGGGGACACGGTGCTGGTTCAAGGGGCCGGCGCGGTCGGCTTGAGCGTGACTGCGCTGGCGAAGCTCGCCGGCGCGACGCGCGTCATCGCATTCGGGGCGCCCGCCGATCGGCTGGCGCTGGCCATCCGCATGGGCGCCGACCTCGTCGTCGACGTCAACGAGACGACGGTGGACGAGCGACGGGTGCGAGTACGCGAGCTCACGGACGGACTTGGCGTGGATGTCGCGATCGAAGCGGCGGGTTCGGCGCGCGCCGTTGAGGAAGCGCTCGATCTCGTTCGGGACGGCGGACGCTACGTCATCGCGGGGCACTATACCGACGGCGGGGACAGCTCGATCAACGCGCACCGGCAGATCAACCGAAAACACCTCGAGATCCGGGGCTGCTGGGGCAGCGAGGTCGGCCACTTCGTCCGCGCGCTGCGGGTGCTCGACCGGTACCACGCGTCGATTCCGTGGCGCGCCATCGGCGCGCGTACGTACGCGCTCGCCGATCTGAACCAGGCGCTTGCCGACGCCGAAGCGATGCGTCTGCCGAAAGCTCTTGTCCAGCCCAATTGATCGCCGGACGGCGTTTCGCATCGCCGCGTGTGCCCTCGTATTCCGTCTGTTCTCGGCCGTCCTCGCGATGCTCGTCAACATCGCGTTTCCGCTCGACGCCCCGCTGCAGATGACCGTGTTTGCGACGCCCAGCACGTTCTGGGACGCCTTTGCGCGCTACGACAGTGGCTGGTACGAGGGCATCGCGCGCAACGGCTACGCGTACGCGGAAGGCGGACGCAGCAACATCGCCTACTTCCCGGTCTACCCGATGCTCATGCGGTACGTCGGGCGGCTGCTCGGCCGCTACCACGCCGCGTTCTACCTGGGCGGGATCATCGTCTCGTGGACGTCGTTCGTGTTGGCGATGGTGGCGCTGTACTACCTCGCGCGGTTGGATCTGCCGCGCCGCCGCGCCGTCCGCGCCGTGCTGCTGACCGCGATCTTTCCGTTTGCGTTCTTCTTCGGCGTTGTCTACAGCGAGAGCACGTTTCTGCTCTTCACGGTGCTGGCGTTCTATCTGTTTCGCACGCGGCGCTGGATAACTGGCGGCTCAGCCGCGGCGCTGGCCATCGCGACGCGCGTCACCGGTGTGCTGATGTGGCCCGGGCTCGCCTTGATTGCGTGGACGCACGCAGGGCCGGCCGGGGAGGAACGACGCGACCGCGCGCTTGCGGCGGTTGCGCTCGTCCTTTCCGTGGCGGGCTTCGCCTGGTACTGCGCGTTCGTGTACGCGGAAAGCGGGAATCCGTTCGAATGGGCGGCGACCCTGCAACGGTGGAACTACGAGGTGGGCCGCGCGCCCTGGACCGCTCCCGCGCGGCTGGTGGGGCACCTGGCGACCCATCCCTACGCGTATCTCGCGGGCGAGCGGATGGCCTTGTACGAAACGCTCTACGGCATCACGGGCATTCTGTTCCTGGCCGCCGTGCCGTTCGTCTGGATGCGCTTTGGGGCTGGATACGGTCTGTTCATGCTGCTGAACCTGCTCCTGCCGCTCTCCTCGGGCGTCTTCGAAGGCGTTGGACGCTACTGCTCGGTCCTGTTCCCATGCTTCATCTGGCTGGCGTCCCTGCGATCGCGCGCGCTGGGCACCGCTATCGTGGTTGTCTTTGCCATGTTCTATGTGCTCGGCCTCGCGCTGTTCACGACGGTCCATCCGCTCTTCTAGACGGGACAAGTCCTAGGGCTGGAATCAAGTCACAAACGGGCTGAAGACTCATGGCCGCGTGCAGTTGCCTA
>DASZFS010000615.1:0-3018 GCA_035939575.1 Vicinamibacterales bacterium
AGATGCGAGGAGCAGGATGAGGCATGAAAGACGTCGCACAGTACGCATTGTTGCAGGCCGTGTGCCGCCAGAGAAATGGTGCGTCTTCCGCGAGTCGCGCGGGTTCTTGGGCGCCGACGCTCGCGTTTGGTTGGAACTAACCCGTATTTCTCACCACCGCTGAAGACGAGCGGTTTGAGACCCGGCCGGCTGCGCTGGCGCACCGGAGGTGGCCCGGCGGTGGGCTCCGGAGTGGATTGCGACGCGGTTTTGAAGGGGCTCAGAGGCCAGAATACGCGGCGCGGACGCACGTGTGGCTTGGCGGGGTTGCGCGCGGGTTCGTCGGTCAGGCGGCCAGGGGGAAACCGCGTCTGACCTTCTCGAGGGCCTGGCGAAAGACCGGCCACATCGGGAAGGCACTGCTGAAGGCGAGGCGAATGCGACGCGCGCTGACGGTCACGACGGCCGCGACCTTGAGCAAGCGCAAGCGGATGGTGCCGACGTACGCGCGCTCGAGCTTCGTGCCTTCAAGACCCACTCTGCGCAGCTCGTTGAGCAGGATGTAAGCCATCGAGCTGAAAAACAGACGCAGCTGGTTGGCGCGCATGGTGTGCGCGCTCGTCCGATCAGCGAAGAGGTGGAGTTGCTGTTCCTTGATGCGGTTCTCCATGTCACCGCGCGCGCAGTACACCTTCTCGTACAGCGTCGCGGCGTCGGCACGCTCGATAGGCCAGGACGTCACCACGAAGCGCGGATTCGCCTTACCCGCGATGTGCTCAGCCTTCGCCACCACCCGGCGTTCACGGCTCCAGCTGGTTCGGGTCCGATAGGTCAGCTCGCGAAAGATCCGCGCTGGCTTCTCCGTCGCGAGATGTTGTTTTCGTGCCTCTTCCATGTCACCGCCGATCGCCCGGCCGAGGCGTCCATTCTTGGCGAGCCCAAGCACGTAGTGGACGCCGTTGGCTTCGCACCAAGCCATGATCGCCTCGCGGGCGAAGCCGCTGTCCGCACGAATCGTGATCTCAACCGCAGGCCAGCGCGTCCGAAGCTGCTTCACGATTCGCGTGAGCTCCTCGATCGAGCCCGACGACCCATCGATGTTCGCCTCGCGCAGACGCGAGCACAAAAGGAAGTCGCCGCACGTGATGTAGAGCGGCAGATAGCAATATCCGCCGTAGTATCCGTGGAAGAAGCGACCTTCCTGCGTCCCGTGGATCGGGTCGTCGGTCGAGTCTAGGTCGAGCACGATCGACTCCGGCGCCTGCCTGTGCGCATCGAGAAACAGGTCGACCATCAACGCATCAAACGACGCTGCGTTGTAAGTCACCTTCTTGTACCGGGCATCCGCATCCGCGCCTGCCGGCGTCAGTTCCAGACGGTTCAGCGTGCTCTTCCCCGACAGCGCGTGGCCGCGATCCCGCGCGCGCTCCCGATGCTCGCCAAGCAGGTCCTCCTTGCCCACCGCGACCGCAAACACCACGTCGTCCCGCAGTGAATCGTGGTCATTCAGGTCCTCGTAGCCGCACGCCAGTCCCAGCACCCGTTGAGACACCATCTCCTCCACCGTGTGCTCGATCCGTTTGGGGTCCCGGTAGTCTGTGAAGCACGCCGCCAGCTTCCGGAACAGCCCCAGCCGCTGGGCCACCTCCCGCAGAAGCAGTGCGCCGCCGTCCGTGCTCGTCCGGCCAGCCGTCGGCGCCGCCTCTACTCGCCTCCCGCCAAAGCTCAGAAATTCGATCTGTTCCGGGCTACAGTCTGTCGTCGCCACGCTGGTCTCCTTCTGCTGTGGAATGCCTTCGATAAGCTCCACTTACAGCAGCGGATCGCGTGGCGATACCTTTTTGGTGAGAAATGCGGGCTAATCCTGTTCCACGGATACAGGACCAGGATCAACGGGCGACGGCGGTCCGCGGTGGCTGAAACCTGACACCGCCGCGTCGGGACTCCGCCCGCATCGGCGAGCGTCATTTGGGCGAGGGATACCGCCCGATCGAGATCCCGACGAGCGCATCGAGAGTGACGGCGCGCAGGGCACGGCGGTCGGCGCTGCCGCCGACTGTGAGCGACTGCTCGAAGAAGGCGACGGACACGCCCAACGCGAACCAGGGCGACCAGAGACCGCGCGCGCGGGCGACACGGATGAGCGCAGCTGCGCCGGGCGAGAAGCGGCTCGCGGTCCGGTTGGTCGGAAAGTCCTGCCCTGAGGCCGACAGCCAACCCGCGGCGAAGCCGAGGCTGCCGGTCAGACGCAAGGCACCGATGGGGGGGGATTGATAGGACGGTCCGACGGCGATCTCCCAACGTCGCCACGTCGCCGTGTGGGCGCCTACGCTCACGTCGCGTCCCGTGGTCCCGGTGGCCCGGGTCATGGCTCCCAGGCCGCTCGAACGGCCGTGGAGTGACAGCAGCAGGCTGGCGGCTTCGGCCACGCCCCCTTCACCCACCGACACGCCGGCGCCCACTCCTCCTTCGCCGGTGAGGCGCGCGGTCGGCGCCGGCGGGCTGACCATGATCGCGACCGGCGGAAGTCGGGGCGCGGGTAGCCATTCGGGGCGCAGCTCGGTCATCCAGGTGGTGATCGTGACGGCCACCATGTCTGCTAGCTCGCCGCAATCGCCGTCGGCCGGGAGGATGCGTTCGGCGACGATCGCGCCGCCGGGATCGGCCAGTCGGACTCTCACGTCCCTGCCCGCCCGATCGACGCGCGCCACCGGCGGCGAGCTGACGGGCGCGTCGCCTGGCAGCAACGTCGCCACACGGGCCGCCACCAGGACGGGGCCGGGACAGATGGCGTCCCCTTCGACCGTGACGGGAGCCGCAGGCAAAGCCGCCGAAGCCGCAACGGGCGCTAGGAAGACGACGGCAACGGCCCCGAAAACACGCGCGCGCACGATCAGCGGGCCAGCGTCTCCCGCACGTCGGCGGCGCGCGGCGACGCTGGGAACTGGTCCAGGAACCGGAACAGATCGGCGCGCGCGCCCGCTTCATCGCCCAGGCGCGTGCTACACGAGGCGCGTCCGAACAGCGCTCGCTCCTGGA
>DASZFS010000616.1:0-31995 GCA_035939575.1 Vicinamibacterales bacterium
GAATCCCAACCAGCCGCGGCAGGTCATGGGCGACCTGTCGGAGCTCATCGCGTCGATCGCCGAGAAAGGGATCATCGAGCCGCTGGTCGTACGGCAGCGCCGCGACCGGTTTCAGATCGTGGCGGGCGAGCGCCGCTACCAGGCGGCCGTGCAGGTCGGACTGCGGGAGCTCCCGGTCGTCATCCGGGACGTCGACGAGACCGAGATGCTCGAGCTCGCGCTCATCGAGAACCTGCAGCGCAAGGATCTGACGGCGTTCGAGGAATCCGAAGCGCTTCAGGGCCTGGCGGATCAGTGCGGGTACACGCACGAGGACCTGGCGCGGCGGCTCGGGAAGTCGCGGACGTCAGTGACCGAGTCGCTGGCGCTGAACGCCATGTCGGAAGAGGTGAGAAACCTGTGTCGGCTGGCCGACATTTCGTCTAAATCATTGCTGTTACAGGTGGTTAGACAGAATACCCCCGAGAAAATGACCGCGCTGGTCGAGCGGATCGCCAGCCAGGGCGGCGCGACCCGGCAGCGGCTGCGGGACGCGGTGGCGAAGACGAAGCCAGGGCGTCCGCGGCAATTTGTGTTTGCCTACAAGGCACCCACGAAGGCGTTCAACCTGAAGATCAGCTTCAACAAGGCGCGCGCCTCGAAGGACGAAGTCATCGACGCGCTCGAGGGGATCATTCGGGAGCTGCGAAAAGGAAGATAGGTTCGCGGGGTTCGCAGGGTGCTCAAGGTTCGATGGGTTCGCGGGGTGCTCACGGTTCCCGGAGGCGGAACGGGTGCGGTGCCCGCCGCGTTCAGCGCGCGCCCGGCGACGACGGTGACGGCACACCCGTGGCGCGAGACCAGATCTTCGGCGAGCTCGGTCAGGAGCTGGCCTGTTGCCGCCTGGTCGGGCCAGTATGAACGGTTGAAGAAGCAGATGTGCACGGGCTCACTTGGGGGGCCCCTACCCCCCGGGGCGTTTCCACTCCGGGAGGGCCTCCCCCCCGGGACGTTTCCACTCCGGGGGGGCCTCCCCCCCGGGACGTTTCCACTCCGGGGGCCCCTACCCCCCGGTACCAATCAATCGTGCGGCGCAGACCGTCGCGAAAATCGGTGACGGCTTCGAAGCCGAACGCCCGGCGCGCCCGGCTGACATCGAGCGATCGCCGCGGCTGGCCGTCGGGCTTCGACGGATCGAAGACCAGGCGTCCGCCGAACCCGGTCAGCTCCGCGACGAGCTCGGCCAGCGCGCGAATGCTGATCTCGAACCCCGCCCCGACATTCACCGGCTCACCGGCGTCGTAGCGCTCGGTCGCGGCGACAATCGCGTCGGCGCAGTCCTGCACGTAGAGAAATTCGCGCGTGGCGTTGCCGGTGCCCCAGCAGAGGATCTCCGTCGCGCCGGAGTCCACGGCGTCCACACACTTGCGGATGATGGCCGGAATCACGTGCGACGACGCCGGATCGAAGTTGTCGTGGGGGCCGTACAGGTTGACCGGCAACAGGTGGATCGCGTTGAACCCGTACTGGGCCCGGTAAGCCTGCCCCTGCACCAGCAGCATCTTCTTGGCGATGCCGTAGGGCGCGTTGGTCTCTTCGGGGTACCCGTTCCAGAGATCGGCTTCAACGAACGGAACGGGGGCCAGTTTCGGATACGCGCAGATGGTGCCGACCCCCACGAACTTCTCGACGCCGGCGCGTCGCGCCTGCTCGAGCACCATCGCCCCCATCATCACGTTGTCGTAGAAGAAGCGGCCGGGCGACTCGCGGTTGGCGCCGATGCCACCCACCACGGCGGCGAGATGCACGACGACATCCGGGCGCATGGCGTCGTACATCCGCACGACATCGGCCTCGCGCGTGAGGTCGTAGACGGCCTTTCGCGGCACCCGCACGTCTCGGCACCCGCGGCTCTCGAACGCCGCCACGACGTGGCGCCCCAGGAACCCGCTCCCGCCCGTTACGACGATGCACTTGCCACTCAAGTCCATCATGACGTCAACTGCCCGGCAGGGCCGCAGGCGTCCCCCGCCGCTCGAGCGTGTGCCGGCCCATCACGAGCACGTCCATGTGCGTGCGCAGGAAGCAATCGAGCGCCTCTTCGGGCCTCAGGACGATCGGTTCGTTCTCGTTGAACGAGGTGTTCAGGAGCATCGGCACCCCGCTCACCCGCTCGAACGCCTTGATCAACTTCCAATACCGCAGGTTGGTCTCCGGGCTGACGGTCTGGAGCCGGCCCGATCCATCGACGTGCGTCACGGCAGGGACCACCTTCCGTTTGTCGGCGCGAATGGGGTAAACCTGCAGCATGAACGGATCGGTCATCGCGCCGACGAAATACTCGTCCACGGCGCTCTCGAGAATCGATGGCGCGAACGGCCGGAAGCGCTCCCGGAACTTGATGCGCGTGTTGATGATCTCGCGCATGTCGGCGCGCCGCGGATCGGCCAGGATGCTGCGGTTCCCGAGCGCCCTGGCGCCCCATTCCATCGGTCCCTGGTACCAGCCCACGACGCGGCCGGCGGCAATGTGCGCCGCCGCCCATTGGTCGAGCGCGTCGTCGTCTGTCCACGACTGACGGCAGCAGCCCTGGGCGGCGACGTCGGCCGCGCGCGCGTCGAGAGCGCCGGTGATGGCCCCTGAGTCGAACAGCGGGCCCCAGTAGCCGTGCCGCATGACGAAGTCACGGGGCTTTCCCGTCTCGGCGTGCCACGCGTGAAAGGCGGCGCCGAGCGCCGTGCCGTTGTCGCCGGCGGCCGGTTGGATGAAGACCTCGCGGAAGCCCGTGCGCTCGCGGATCTTCCCGTTGGCGACGCTGTTCATCGCACATCCGCCCGCCAGGCAGAGCCGCGTCTCGCGCGTTGACCGCTGCACGTGATTCAAGACGTGCATGGCCGCGTCCTCGAAGACCACCTGCAGTGAGGCGGCGATCGCCTCGTGCCGCGCATCGAGTGCGGCGTCGGGTCGGCGCGCCGGACCAAGCAGCGCCTCCAGCTTTGGGGTGTAGACCCGGCCAATCGCCGGCTCCCCGTCGTCCCAGGTCATCTGCACGCCGTCGGACCAGTGGCTGAAGTACGACAGGTCGAGCGCGAACCGCCCGGCTTCTTTCAATCGCAGGAGCGAGTGGAGATCGCGCACGTAACGAGGCTCCCCGTACGGCGCGAGGCCCATGACCTTGAACTCGTCACCGTATTTTGGAAACCCGAGAAACTGCGTGACGGCCAGATACAGCAGGCCGAGCGAATGGGGGAAAAAGATGCGGCTGTCGACATGCAACGCGGGCCCCTCGGCCCGGCCCCACGATGTGCTCACGAAGTCGCCGAAGCCGTCGATCGCGCAAACCGCCGCCCGCTCGAACGGGCTCACGAATGCGGCGCTCGCAAGGTGCGCCGGATGATGCTCCACGAACCGCGTGCGTTGCCTGACGAGCCGCTCGTTCAGTCCGAGGCGCTCGGCGATTGTCCGCGGCAGCGCTCCGAGCCGGACGGCGTTCCGCGCGCGGTCGCTCAGCGTGCCTTTCGGCCGGTGGCGCGCGAGAAACAGCGCTTTCCGCCACAAGTGCGCGCGCGGGTCGCGCGATACGGCGAAGAGGTCGATGTCGGACGCCGCAAGGCCCCCGATTCGCAGACACTCCCCGATGGCCAGCGCCGGGAATCCGGCGATGTGCTTCACGCGGCGGAAGCGCTCCTCTTCGACGGCGACGACGAGCTGGCCGTCGCGGACGAGAGCGGCCGATACGTCGCCGTGATACGCGTTGAGCCCCAGGATATTCATCGGGTGGTGTTACGGAGTTGTGGCGCTGGCCAGCACCGGCGCGCCGATTGCCTCGAGAAAACGGCGGTCGAACACCTCTTCGGCGAACGCGTCGAGAACTCTCGCGCATGCGGAAGCGCCCATTCGCTTCCGGCGATCGCCGTCCGAGTACAAGTGAACGATCGCCGCAGCGAGCTGGGCCGGTGAGTCGCGATCGACGATCAACCCGTCGATGCCGTGCCGGATGATCTCGTCCGCGGAGCCATGAACGGCGACACACGGCTTTCCCGCCCGCATGGCTTCGAGATAGACCAGGCCGAAGCCTTCGCGCGCGCTCGGCATCACGAAGAACGCCGACCCCGCGTAGAGCGACGCCAACGCCGTATCGTCCACGCGCCCCGTGAATGAGATGGCATCGCTCAGCCCGCGAGAGGCGACCAGCGCTTCCAGGCGACCGCGGTCGTCGCCGTCGCCGGCCACGACGAGCCGCGCCGCCGGGACGGCGGCCCGGACGGCGGGCCATATGTCGATGAGCGCGTCGTGGCCTTTATAGCGCTCGTCCGACGACAGGCGACCGACGATGAGCGCGAATCCCCCGTCTGTCGTCGCGGGGTGGGTTGCGGGCGCCGCGCCAATGCCGGGCGCACACACCGTCACGCGCCGCGCTGCCAGCGTTGGATTGGCGTCGCGAAAGCCGCGCGCGGTGAACTCGGAAATGGCAATCAGGCGATTCGCGTGCCCGATGGCGCGCCGCTCGCGGGCCCGCAACGGTTTCCAGACCTCCACGCCGATGAGAAACGCGGCCACGCGAGCGCCACGCCGACCCATGACATGCGCAAGCGGCGCAAGGTGCGCGTGCAGCACGATCACGTCGAGATCCTCGCAGCCGCGCGCCGCGCGCGCCATCGCCCGGCGGACGAAGCGGAAACGACTCCCGCTGGCGGTCCAGAATGACGCCGCCGCCAGTCCGCGAGGCGGACCACCGTCGAGCGCCCAGACGTCCACGTGCCCGGCGCCGGCGCCGCGCACGAGACTACCGACGACCTGCCGGCTGAGCTCGGAGATGCCGTCGGCACCGTCGATCGCCGGGGTCAGGACCAGGAAGCGCGCGGCCGTCGCCCCGTTGACCTTCGCGTTCATGAGGACGCCGCCGCCGTCTGCCGGCTTGCACGGCTCACGCGGCTCGCTGCAATCGATCGGTACGCCTCGGCCACGGCCGTCGCCGCCGCAGGCCACGTGTAGCGCCGCGCAATCAGCGCCCGACCGCACTCCCCCATCCGGCTGGCAAGCGCCCGGTCGCCGAGGATCTCATCGAGCGCGGCGGCAATTGACGCGGCGTTCTGCTCGACCCACCGGCCGGCACCCTCCTCCTGTGCCTCGGACCACGGACACGTTCGCGTCACGACGACAGGCGTCCCGACCGCCATGGCCTCTGCCGCCGAAAGCCCGAAGCTTTCCGAGTCAGAGCACATCACGAGCGCCGACGCGGCCGAGAGCAGATCCGCCTTCTCGCGACCTTCCACTGGGCCCGTCCACGTCACTGATACGCCGGCGGCGGCGAACCGCGGCGCGATGGCGGACCGGTGCCCCTTGTCGTCCGGCCCGGCGACGACCACGCGCACGCCGCCCGTACGCAGGCGCGCCATCGCATCCGCGATCAGGTCGAGGCGCTTGATCGCGTGCACACGGCCCAGGAACAGGACGAATGGGCTCGATCCATCGATGGCAAACCGTCGAAGCGTCGGGGCGGCGTCGGTTGAGCGCAGCGGATCCACGTCGATGCCGTTCGGCGCATAGACGACCCGTGGGCCGAAGTTCGCGGCTTCGAGCGTCTCGACCTCGCGCGAGGACGTGGCGTGCAGGCAGGCGGCCGACCGCAGGTTCCGCCCCTCGATCAGCCCGAGAGCAATCCGCTTCCGGCCTCGGCCGATGGCGAGCGCTTCTGGCTCGAGCATGCCCCGCGGCGAGATCACGTACGGCACGCCGGCTCTCCGCGCGAAGCGCGCGGCATCCCACCCGGGCAGGTGCCACAGGCCGTGGATGTGCACGACATCGTAGGACGCAATCTCGCGCGCCAGCATCCTCCGGATGCCCGGCGCGTTCCAGAACCGGCGCGGCTCGGCCAGCGGAAAATACCGCGCGGATACCCCCTCATACACCACCGGCTCGCGCGTCGCGGGCGGCAGCTCGCGATCGGCGCCGGCGGCCGTCGTCGTGATGACCTGGACGTCGATGCCCTGCGCCTGCAATCCGCGGCACAGGCCGAGAATGCTGCGCGGCGGTCCGCCGTAGACGAAGGCCGGCGCGAAATACGGCGAGACGTGGAGCACGCGCACGGTCTTCAATACGCTCCGGATGTCCGCCCGTCGCTCAAGGGAGCGTCGAGCAGCTCCTGCTGTCGAAGCGATCGGCGCAGAAGAAAGCGGTCGAGCAGCACGACCGGCGCGCCGAGGTAGACCATCAGCCCGAGGGTGACGCCGAGCATGGTCGCCCACGACCGCTCGAACAGGTACATCGACAGCCAGAACGCGACGGTCGCGAACGCGACGTGAATGTCGTGATGGCGGATCAGCTGACCGAAGAGCGAGTAGAGCGCGCCGATCGCGATGCCAAAGCCGAGGACCGGCAGGAACATCATGGGAACGCCGAAATCGATGTACGCCTCGGCAGCGTAGCCAAATGCGATGGTCGTGTTCGACTCGACGCCGGCAACCATGACGCCCGAGTACTTTCGGACCTTGTCGCTGTCCGACTGAAGCCCCGGCTTGTCAGGAAACAGGACGCGCGGCGTGACGATGTGGACGAGAGCGGCCGAGAGAATCTCGCCATTGGTATGCGGCAGCTGGCTGGGCACGCGAGCAACGGCGAGCGCGGGATAGTAGATCGGCCACATGCGATCGACCAGGTTGTCCGCGGTTTGCCAGGTCGATTCAAGGTCGCCCTTGAAGAAATCGAGAGCGAGGGTCTCCATGCTCTCCAGGCGCGCGGACCGCGACTTCTCGAATGTGTCGAGCTGGACATAGTTGCGGCGATACTCCCCGCGAACTCCCATCCACAACAGCCCGAACCCGACTGCGGCGACCCCGGCAATCGCCAGCGCCACCCAGTGCCGGACGCTTCGCCTGTCGAAGATCTCGAGGAGTGCCAGCCCGGCGAGCACCAGCGGCTCGCGGAAGCCCGCGAAGAAGCCCGTGAGCCCGAGTCCGACTTCCAGGACCAGGATGCCCGTGATCGGCGCCCATCGGGGGGCGGGCCTGAGCAGACGCCGAAGCAGGAGAAACAGAATGCCAAGGCGGGCGGTGTCAGCCGTGACGAGAATCTGGCGGATCGTCGGATACTCGGCGGCAACCGACACCAATGTGCCTTCGAACGACGTGGTGACGAGATACGCGACGACCAGCTCGCCGAGCGGAAACGCGAATTCCGGTCGCAGCCCGGACGGATCCCGGTCCTTGATCAAGCTCAGCCCGAGCCGTACGCCGATCGCCATTGCAAGGCAACACCCGAGACTGATGAGCACCATCGGGCGGTAGTCGCTCAAGGACAGCGCGGGCACGTCGCGGTCGAACACGCCCTTGTAGACCAACCCGATGCTCGTTTCTACCCAATGAAACGCGTACGCGGCCGGGAGGACGAACAGGCCGTCATCCGTCCAGACAAGCTGTACGCCGGCGAGCAGCACGAGAACGGCGACGCCCAGCAGCCAATCGCCCGCGAAGAGCGCCAGCGCCGCGCAGACGGCGACGCCAGCCAACGCAGATGAAAGCGAGATGCGCGGGCTCACGACGATTCCTGCCACTGCTGCTGAACGCCAACCGGCGGAGGCAACACCGACTGGCAGGCGCGCACGAGCCCCTCGGTCATGATCGGATAGCTGAACCGCCCCACGGTTGCGCGACAGGCGGGGCTCCAATCATGGCCTCTCGCTTTGCGGTCACGGACGGTCCCGAGTCGTTCGGCGAGCGCGGCCACGTTGTCGAGGGGAAATGTGAAGCCCGTCTCACCATTGCGAATCAGGTCGGGCCCGCAACCGACCGCGTCGCTGACAACCGCCGGCAGGCCGCAGGCCAGCGCTTCGTTGACGACAAGACCCCACGTTTCAGGGAAGTCACTGGGCAGCGTCAGGCAGTCGGCCACCGCGTACGCCTTGCCAAGCTCCGTCTGGTTGAGGAAGCCGACGAAGCGGACGTCGACGCCGAGGCGGCTGGCCTCCTTCCGCAGGTCAGGCTCCAGTGCACCGGTCCCGGCAATGACAACGGTGACGCCTGCGCCCAGCCTGGCCGCCGCGCGAACGAGGCTGAGCGGCCGTTTCGAGGTAACGAGCTTCCCGACGAACAAGGGCACGAAGGCGTCGGCCGCGATGTCCCATTGCCCGCGGGCCACGGCGCGATCGTCCGGTCGCTGGAACCGCGCGGCCGCGGCCGCGAACATGTCGTTGTCGATCCCGTGCGGGACCGCGAAAATCCGATCATCGAGCACGCCGAACGATCGCAGGTAGTCGTGCACGCGAATGCCCGGAGACAGGAACCCATCGAACTGCCGCAGGAGCCACCACGTCTTCGCGACCCACAGCGGGCGCCGCCAGCCCCCGGGGGCTGCGAGCAGGTGCGAGTCGCCCCGGTAGAGCGTGGGAATTCTCAGGCGCCGGCACGCAAACAGAGCACGCACCAGCGTGATCGAGTACCAGCCGGTGATCAGGACGACGTCGGGCTTCGTGCTCGCCACCGCCGCCCCGATTTCCGGCACGTCGACGCCGGTGAACCGCTGGCTGTCGATCCGTTCGCCCGCGCGCGTCGATCGGACCGTGACCGACCGGTAGCCGTCCGTAAGGGGGACGTCCCACGTGAATGCTCGACCGAAGCCGACACCCTGTTGTTCAGGCGTCGGGGTCACGGCATGGACAACGGTCAGGCTCAGCTCCGGCGCCGCGGCCGTCACCTGCCGGAACCATGGCGCATAGTACTGAATGGGATGGGTCAGGACGGCCGTCAGCCTGATCGGCGTCATGCGGCCACCCGATCGAGAAGCGCGCCGAGCCGGCCGGCGAGCCGCCGCGCCGACCACTCATCCACGCGCGCAGCGTCAACGTCCAACGAGACGTCGAACGAATTGAAAGCCTGGGCGCGGCCGATCGCCACGAAATGGCGCGCGACTTCCCCGATGCGCGCATCCGTCAGAAGGTCATCCCGGTACACGACCACGCGGACGGACGGCTCGCGCGCCGCAGCCGCGAGAATCGACACGACGCTGCTGTCTGCGTGGAACAATGCGAGCAGCGGTCGCTGGGCGATCAGCGCCGGGTACAGCTTGCTGGCCGTGTAGTGCGGCTCGGAGCTGCCGAGGAGCAGGATGCCCGAGGCCAGCGTCAACACCGACAGCGCGTCGATGTAGCCGAGACGCGCCGGCGATTCGGTGACGATGTCGGCCACTCCGCAGGCGCTGGCCACCGGCAGCACACGCATGCGGTCGGCCGTCGACTGATTGCTCGTGCCGAAGAAGTGCAGGCGAATCCGGCGTGCTCCGTCATCCTGCGCGCGCGCGCGCGCCAGGCCGCGCAGGAGCAGCTCCAGCGTCTCGAGGCCTGTCGGCAACACCGTGCCGACGTAGCACAAATGGACGAGCCCGTCGTCGGGTGTGAACGCCGTCACGCGCGGCGTGCGCGATCGCACCTGCTCGAAGTCGCAGGGCTCGAAGCCCAGGGGAATGACGCTGTGCGGCACGCGCGAGGCCGCGGGAATCCGATCGACGATCCCGTCGATCGTGCCCTGCGACACCGCGACGAGCGCGTCTGCGGCGCGCACGACCCTTGGCTCGAGCCAGCACCCCAGTCGACGCGAGGCGCGGCTCTTCCAATCGGGTGCGCCATTGGCGCCGCCGCCGACCGATCGTCCCCACTCGCCAACCCACGGATCCTGATAGTCGAGCACGAACGGCACGCCGAACTCCGCTTTCAGCCGCGGGCCGAGGAGCGCCGGATAGACCGGATAGACCGTGATGAAGAGCGCATCGAACCGCTCGCGGGCCAGGCACGCGCGGCACGCGCGACCGAGTCCCGCGAACGCGCGGAGTCCCAGGTCGCCCAACCCGATTCGCCGCGTCCAGCGCGCGGGCCAGGCGCCAGCGCGCACCACGTCGAGCGACACCGGCACCAGGGCTTCGAGATCCGGGTCGAGCCGCCCTTCGTAGCCTGTCCGCTCCACTGTCACAACCGTTGGCCGCCAGCCGGCGGCGGGCAGATGAGGCGCGAGCAGCCGGACACGATGGGACGCCGCGCTGCTGTCCGGTGGAAAGTGCGGCGTGACCATCAGCACCCGGCGCATCGCCATCATCCGCACAGCGCGCGGTACAGCCGCTCGTACTCGCCGACCACTGCGCCGTCGCTGAACCGTCGCTCGGCCTCGGCGCGAACCGCCCGGCGATCGATCTCGCCCAGGCGCGCTACGAGCGCGGTCATGTCGTCGACGGTGTCGCAGAGAAAGCCGGTCCGCCCGTGATCAATCCCCTCGGGAACGCCGCCGCGCCGAAACGCGATGAGCGGCGTGCCGCACAGCATGGATTCGGGCAGCACGACAGGAAATGGCTCGTCCCACTCGATTGGCATCAGCATCGCCGCGGCGCCCCCGAGCAGCGTCTGCTTCTCGGCGTCGTTCACCGGGCCGATGTAGGTCACGAGGGAGCCGTCGACGCGCGGCGCGACCTCACGGTCGAAGTACTCGCGCTCGTGCGGCAGCGGCGAGATGTTGCCTGCGATGACGAGCGGCCGGCCAAGCCGCTCCGCTACGGTGATCGCGTGATGGACGCCCTTGCACCGATCGAGGCGGCCGAGAAACACCAGCGGCGCGGTCGTCGCGTCGACGTGGGGATTGAATGGATAGCGATCCGGCGCGGCGCAGTTGTAAATGACCGACCACTCTCCGCCACCCGGGGATCCGGTGTCTCGAATGGCGGCGCTGACGGCGGTGTAGCGCAGGCGTCGCGCGCCAAGCCGGCGCGCCGTCGTCATGTTCGTCGGATTGACGGTCCGCATGTACGTCTGGACCTTCGCGATGTCGCGCGCGAGGATGGGGGCCAGATACGCAAGCCGCCCGAAGTTGTGCACGACGTCGAACCGGTGGACGCCCGCGAGAAACCGGCCCGCCAGCGTGGCCGTGTTTCGCGCGTTGCTCCACCGCGTCCATTCGCCCTCCTCGCCGAATGGTTCGATGCGCCCCTGGATGCGCGAGCCGGGCGCCGCCCACAGCGTGATCTCGTGTCCCTGTCGCGCCAGCCCGTCCGCGAGATCGGCGACGACCCGCTCGATGCCGCCGTAATGGGCGGGCGGCACGCGGATGAACGGGTCCATGACCAGCAGAACCCTCATGCCATCGCCTCGCGCACGAGCGTGCACAATCGGCCGCGTTCCAGCTCGTGATCCCAGCGCCAGCGCCGAACCGCCGCGCTCCAGGCCATTCGCTTCGCGCATTCAAGGCGGTGCGGGTCATTCGCCCATCGACCCAGCGCCGCCGCGAGCGCGTCGACGTCGTCGGGACGGACGAGCGCGGCGCCTTCACCCAGATCCAGGCCTAGGTGTCGCATGCCAGGCGTGTCGCTCATGACGACCGCGACGCCGGCGAGAATGTACGTAAACGCCTTGTTCGGGATGCATACCTGCCGATTGGGTGGCGTCGACGCTTCGGTGGCGAGGCCGATGTCGTAGCCGCGCGCGAGATCGACCATCGAGTCGGGCGGCGCGGGCGGCTGGTGCACGACCCGAAGGCAGGGGGCCTTCCGGGCCGCCAATGCCACGAGCTCGTCGAAGTATGACTGCCGGGGCCGTCCCCGCAACGTCAGCTCGCTGCGGACGCCGATTCGCCCGAGCGCCTCGATCGCGTCCTCCAGGCCGCGTCCGGGGCCAATCGTCTGACTGAACCAGTACACGCGCAGCCGCGAGGGATCGGATCGGCGGAAGTCCGGCGCGAAAGCGGGCAGCGGAAACGCGTTGTGGATCGTGTGCGCGTGGACGCCGTACCGCCGGCGGTACGCGTCGCCCATCTCGTCGCTGGACGTCGTGACGAACGCCGCGCGTCGCAGCACCGCGTCCTCGATCCGCGCCGCGAGCGCGTGGACAAACGGCGCATCGGGCTCCGCCGTTTCGCCGTGATGCAGGTCCTCGAGGTCAATCCCGTACGGCACGCCAAGACGGCGCGCGGCTTCCGCGACGGCTGCGAGGCCGCCGGTCGTGCCGCCGTAGATCAGATCGGCGGCCTCCGACGTGGCCGCGTCCACGAGCTCCGTGTGCACGCGACCGAACGCGCGGGCGACGACCGGGAATGGCGCACGGGCCGGGCCGACCGCTTGCGCGGCGGCGCGTGCGGCCCGATACCGGAGGCCGGAACGCCAGTAGGTCGCGCCGCTCGGGCCGCGCCTGTAGTCGACCGCGGTCACCCGCCACGCGCGGCGTGACCGAACGTCGACGTCCGCCTCGACCGCCCACGGCTCGTGGCACGTGGCCACCATGCGGACGGCGTACCCGTCTGCCGCGAGCGCGTCGGCGGCCTTCAGCATGCGCGGGCACGTCGAGAGATGTCCGGATGTCAGCACGGTGACGCGTCGAGCCGCGCGAGCTGTGCTGCTCACGCGGCGTACAACCTCAAATAGTCCCGCGCGACGTCGTCCATCGTCCGTGGCTCGGAAATCCGGCGGCGCCATTCGTCGATCTGACCCGGTCGCCGCGCGACATCGGCGATCGCGTCGGACCAGGCCGCGACGTCGCCTGGCGGGAGGAGCCGTCCGTTGACGCCGTCGTCGACGAGCTCCTGAAGGTTCCCGACGCGGCTGGCGATCACGGGCGTGCCCACCGCATTCGCCTCGAGCGCCACTGTCGGCCCGTTCTCGAAACAGATCGAGGGACACGCGAGCGCGTCGAGCGCGGCGAGGACGCGCGGCACCTCCTCCGGGGACACGGCCGGCGCGAACTGGATGCGCGGGTCACCGGCGGCCAGCGCGCGCAGGTCGGCGGCGAACCGTTGCGCGGCGACGTCGGACTCGGGTCCGCGAATCTCCAACGACATCGACACTTCGCGTGGAATCCGCATGACGGCGCGCACGAGCTCCACCAGTCCCTTGGTCGCGTGCAGCCGGCCGACGTAGCCAATGCGCGGCGCGGCCGCCGTGGGTCGGGCATCGGGGCCCGGCTTTCGCGTGAGACCCGCCTGGCCGACACCGAGTCGGTTGACGACGATCTTCGGGGCCGGCGAGCCGTTCGCCGTCAGCATCGCGCGCGCGGTCTCGTTCAAGACGACGAACGCCTCGATGAGATCGAAGAGCTCGCGTTGACGCTCGGTGGATTCGGCAACCGACGCGCTCATCCCGAGCGCGGTGCCCACGCGTCCGGGAACCGCGCCGAGCCCCGCGCTCAGCGGCACGGGAAGCGCCGCGGTCAGCGACGCGAGCGGCGCCGACATCCCAAGCCGGGTGAGGTTGCACGCCGAGCACTTGCGTGGCCACACCACGCCGTCGCAAGGCGTGCGTCCCCACTGCATGAGCTCTCCCGTCCGGCACATATATCCGAGACCCGGCAGGTGACACGTGGCAACAACGCGGATGCCCAGCCGGCGCGCCTCGCGAATCTCCGGCAGGCCAACGCCGGTCGTGAAGCTGTGCACGTGCAGCCAGTCGGGTCGCTGTTCCGCAAGCCAGGCGTACAACTCGTCCGCGCCGCGGACCGGGACGCGGTGGTACGCTTCGTTGCGCAGCGGCGCGTCCGGAATCGCGTAGCGGTAGACGGGAACGTCGTCGTGGACGTAGTGGCGCGTGGCGGCGTGCGCCGTGCGCCCTTGCGCGATCGGTGCCGCGACAGCGACTTCATGGTCCGCCGCGCGCAGCCGCCGGCAGAGCCCTGCGACGTAGATCTCCGTGCCGCCGACGCTTTCCGGAAAATACCAGCCGAGCAGGTGAATGACCTTCATCGCCCGGGCGCCGGCGTCCCGGCCGTCGTCGTGCGACTCGGCCGCCGGAGGTAGTGTATCCAGCCACTCGGTCCAATCGCGGCCTCGCGCAGCACGGCCACCGCCTCGCGATAGCGACTACGCCGCGCGTGGTAATACGCGTCCCTGACGATGGTGAAGACGAAATTGCGCTTGGCCTGCTCCAGTCGAGCGCCGGCCAACGGGCACTCGTCCGAGTTGAGCATCGCCCAGGTCTGGGCTTTTGACCGGGCGTAGTCCAGAGCGCTGACCGGACTGGAGAGCTCCTGACCGTCGTGGACGCGGTAGTAGAAGAGGTCGGTCTGCACCAGCACCACGTTGACGCGGGCGCAAGCCCTCAGCCAGAACAGGTAGTCGGACGCGGCGCCGGCCAGGCCGAAGCCGCCCCGATCGTGAAAGAACGCGGACCGGAAGAGCGCGGACGCGGGTCCGAGATGAAACAGGCCGGTGCCGAGAAACTCGCGCTCATAGGCCAGCGACGGTGTCAGGAGCATCGGGCTTGCCCCCCCCGACCACGCCCGGTGGGCCGAGAGCGCAAAGTCGGCGCGCGGCTCGGCGTCGAGCGCCGAGACCATCAGCTCGAGGCAATGCGGATACATCACATCGTCCGAGTCATGAAACTTCATGTACTGGCCGCGGACGAAGCGCGCCGCATGGTTCCGGTTCGGGTAGTCACCGAGGTTGCGGTCGTTGACGATCACGCGGATCCGCGTGTCGCGGCGGGCGTAGCACTGCGCGATCTCGACCGTCCGGTCACGCGAGGCGTCGTCGCAGACGATCAGCTCGAAATCGGTGTAGGTCTGACCGAGGACGCTTTCAATGGACTCGGCGATATAGTCTTCGCGGTTGTAGGACGTCATCAGCACGCTGACAGCGGGCGTCGTCATGACCGGCGCGTCGCCAGCGCCGTGCGTACGAGGCGGACGAGCGGATTTGGAAACCACGGTCGATCGAGCCGGCTGCCATAGACCCGGGTTGGGGCCACCGGTCGTGGCCGGAACAGGTCCCGCCATCGTGCCCAGAGCCCTTGATAGTCGGCGGCTCGGCGGCGGATATCGAAGCGATCCCGCGCGAGTCGGCAGGCGGCCGCGCTCATCGACTCGAGCTGCGCACGCTCCCGGGCGAGGGTTTCAATGGCCAGGACGAACGCATCGGCGCCGCCCTGCACGCGCAGGCCGGTCGTCCGGTTGTCCACGACCTCGATCAGGCTCGGGAGATCCGAGACCAGGGGGACGACCCCGGCGGTCATGGCCTCAATCATGGCGACCGGCAGACCCTCCGCGCGGCTTGGCAGAACGAACACATCGTGTTCCGCGCAGATGGCGAGCACATCGGCTGGCGTCGCGCGGTGGACCCAGCGAACGCTATCGGCGCCGCCGCCCCATTCGCGTTTCAAACGTTCGCGGACCGGTCCGTCCCCGACGACGGTCCACGTGACGCTGACGTCTCGCGCGCGCAGGAGCGCGTCCATCTGCGGAAGCTCGAGGACGCCTTTCGGCTCGTCCAACCGACCCACGAACAGCAACCGCAGGGGGCCTGCGCTTGGCTGGCGGATGCGCGCGGGCAGCGGAACTCCGTACGGCAGCCAGAAGATGGAGTCCAATCGGTGCGGCAGACGTTGACGCAGCCCGTCGTACACCGTTCGACTGATTGCCACGAACGCGTGGACGTACGGCTCGTGATCGGCGGCAAGGTTGTAGTAATAGTCGTAGTCGCCGTGGACAACCTGGACGACTGTTCGGCGGACGTCCAGTGACGAGACCAGCATCAGCTCGAGCGCGTCGTTGCACACGAGCACGCCGGGTGCGGAGCCGATGGCCCGTGCGAGCCGGCGCAGCACGGCATGCAGGTTCTCGAGCGGCAGCGAGTGCTCGAACACGCTCGAACGATCGACACGCAGGGGCGCCGACGAGCGCGACGCGTTGTCGAGCGTTCCGTGTGTCAGGACGGCGCTGTAGGTGAACTCGTCGCGGTCGCGATACTGCAGCAGATTGGCCGCCAGGCTCGCCACGCCGCCCATCTTGTCCGGAAAGACCCAGCAGACGTCAGGGCGCTCGCTCATCGGACGCCGTTCCGCCAGGCTGCGACGGCCGCCACCCACCTCATCGACCGCGCCGGAAACGGCCCGGTGTTCCAGGAAGGATCGTCCGCAATCGGCGTGATATGCGTCACGGCGTACGCGAAGCCGGCGTCTGCAAGCAGGCGAAGCACTTCCGGAGTGGCTCGACGGCGCCGATCGAATTCGTGCACCTCGATGAGCGCCGCCTCGACACGTTGCAGGGCATCGGTGCAGTCGGCGAGGACCGCCGCTTCGGCGCCCTCGATGTCGAGCTTCAGGAGATCGACCGTGTCCGCGGTCAGGTAATCCTTGAGCCGCACCGCCGGCACGTCAATCAGCACGCGATCGGGTCGGCTGCCGCCGCCGGAAATCGCGCCGGCGTCAGCCCCGTCGGCTGCGAATCTCACCGAGCCCGACGCCGTCCAGACGGCCGCGGCCACGACGTCGACGTCGGCCGCGGCGTTTGCGTCCAGGTTGCCCCGCAGCATCTTCGCGATCGACGGGTCGGCCTCGAACGCCGTGATCCGCGCGCGCGGGCAGGTCCGCTTGAAATAGAGCGTCGCCAGCCCGACATTCGCGCCGCAGTCGAGAATGCGCGGCGTTTCGGTGGTTGCGCGAAACTCGAGCGATCGCTTGACGAAGATGTCGTCCCACTGTGGACAGAAGGTCAGAAGGTCGGAATACCGGAGCTCGTAGTTCATCATCCGGATGCGGCCGGGCGTGAATCGCGGCGTCGTGTCCGCCAGGGACTGCGCGTGGCGCAAGGCGGCCAGCTCCGGGGGCCGCCGCAGCCGGCGGCGGATGGCGCCGGCCGTGCGGCGAGCCCGTTGCAGCGTCGCTTTCACGAGCCCACCGCGGCCTCGGTGGCCTCGGTCATGACGCGAAAGAACGCGCGGGCGCGGATCGCGTCGGTCATGTGCTCGAGTACCCATTGCCGCGGCCGAAGGCCCGCGCGACTCGAACGCACGTCAGCAATCGCCGCGCCCAACTCGTCGAGCGTGCGCCACGCCACGCCCGTTTCCGGTGTCAGATACGGCGCCGAGGATCCCTTGCGGAACGTCCGACCGCGCCACTCGACGGGCCCGCGCGGGTCCCAGACAACGGTAGGCACGTCCATCGACCAGGCCTCGGCGAGCGCCAGACCCTGCGTTTCGAACTGGCTCACGAAGACGGCGAGGGCCGCGGTGTCGAGCGCCGTCTTGAACTGCTCGGCCGTATAGGACCCGTACCGGACGCGCCGGGGCACGAGGCCGTGTCGCGCCAGATGGCGCTCGATTTCGCCGCAAAACGCTTCGTCGCCACTCTTCCAATACACCACTGCCTCTGCACGCGTCCGCCGCGGCGAGGGCGACCAATAGGCGGCATCCACACCGGACGGGGAGACTCGCGTCTTGAGCGCGAGAGCTGGCGCTTCTTCGCGCAGGAGATCCGCGACCCAGTCGGACGCGACGATCAGAAGGTCGATCTCGGGCATCAGGAGAATGCTGTCGCACTCGCTGGGAAACAGCGCATTGGTCGGACCCGCGGCCAGAAAGTCGATCCGCCCCTCCCTTTTCAGTAACGCCGCCTGGCGCAACGCCTCGTTTGCGGGCGCGTACACCACGTGCGCGAGCTGCCTGAAGGCGCGCGGGTTGAAGTTGAAGTCCGCGCCGTTCGCACGGAGCCCTTCGACGACGCTGCGGGTCACGGCATAGTGTCCGGGGTAGGGAGACGAGAACGGCAGCGGCACACCAGGCTTGACGAGCGGACGAAGCGCGCTGCGCATGCCCTGATAGAGCCGCCGCGCGGCGCCGGCAATCGGCGTCGCGAGCACGGTGAGGAACGGCGCCGCCACGATTCAGAGTGCGATGCGGCGGCGTCCAGCACTCACGACCCGCCTGGCGAATTGTCCGACGCGCGCCGTCAGCGGCGGCAAGTACGAGCGATCGCATCTCGGCGAGCGGCCCATCCGACGCCGGAATGCCTGTCTCAGCGTCGGAAGGTGCCAGATCTCGAGCGGCTCGAAGAACCCCGGCCCGCGTTGCTCGAGCCAGGCGAGCACGTCGCGCTCCTGCCAGCAGGGCTCCCGGTCGATCGCCAGATCGGGAAACGTCACGCCCTCGACCCAGGCGGGTGGCACGTGCGTCGTCTTGACGCGGGCGGGAAGCAGCGTGATCGCGTACTGCGCGTTGATGTCTGCCGCGGTCCGCCCCCCGTTCATCCACTCCCGGCAGCGATACCAGGCCTGTTTCATCTGGTTGCGATTCGTGAGTAGCCATTGCAGATGAAACACAGGAATGTCCGAGTGGACGATGGGGCTCTCCGGTCCGGCCGGCACGCGGAGCTGGTGCAGCGGAAGGGCCGGCGATCGATCGTAGTCGGACCGCCGATCGTCGACAAATGCGAGGAGCTTCTGCTGGGGACGATAGAGCGAGTAGTCGTCGCGGTAGCGGTCGATGCCGTCCCAGAGGTGATAGAAGGGGCACTGAATCGCGGTGCCGGGGACCAGCCGATCGGCCGACTCGACCAGAACCCGCCGCGCGAGACGCGCCGAGAGGAGCTCGTCGGCGTCCGTGCACCAGATCAGATTGTTGCCGTCGTAGCCGCGGGCGGCATCGAGCAGCGCCCACCGCGCTTGCTCGCAGATGCGCCGGTCGCGTGACTGGAGCAGAACGACGTTTGGAAACCGCCCGCAGACGTCGCGCGACGCATCCTCCGAGCCCTCGTCGCTGACCAGGACCGCGTCGCAGAAGCCCGCCAGACACGCGAGCGACTGGGCAAGGACCCAGGCTTCGTTCCTGACCGGCAGCAGCGCGATGATTCTCACTTCGCGACCTGAAGGCGGTTGAAGATCAACCCGCGAAGAAGACGCTTGCGTCCGGAACGCCGGGCCGACACCGAGGTGTAGAGCCGCTTCCTGAATGCCGTGAGCAGGAACTGCCGGATCGGAGCGCGCTTGGCCGGCGGCACCAGCTCGAAGAGCGCCAGGAGCCAGTATCCGGTAAACGCATAGAAGAGCGATTCGTCCTCCGGGCTGAGCGGCTGGGGCAGCGTCGCGCGATAGCGCTCGAACAGTCTCAGAACGTGATCGGTCGTCATGGCGAGGTGGCGGTCGTCGCCCTCGCCGTGGCGCCGGTACCACGCCATCGGCGGCGCCGTGATGACCGCGCACGACCATCGTTCGAGAATCGACAGCAGAAACGGGCGATCCACGAGCGACGCGAACGCGTCGTGCTGCGGCTCGACGCCCTCCAGCGCGCAGCGTCGATACACGATGGATCCGAACATGGGATCCACGCCCCGGAAGATCCCGCGGAGGAAATCAGCGGCGCCCGCAAAGGCCTCGTAGACAGGCTCGTCCGTCGCCGCGCCCTCGACCTGTGGCGCGCCGTGAAACTCGCGGATGCTGCTGGCCACGAACCCGCAGGCCGGGTGGCCCTCGAGCCAGTCAACCGCGGCCTCGACGTACCGCGGCCCGAGCAGGTCGTCCTCGTGGAACGCCAGCACGTACTTGCCTCGGCCGAGCGTCATCGCGCCGAACATGTTCCGCATCGAGCCCAGGCGGACAGGATTCCGCTGATAGCGCACGCGCGCGTCGCCGATCGACGCGACGTATTCCTGATAGGCGCCGGAGGCGCCGTCGTCCAGAAGCGTGAGCTCGAAGCGCTCGAACGACTGGGCGAGGATCGAGTCCACGCAGCGCCGCGCGAGGTCGAGCTGGTGGTAACAGGGCACGTTGATGGACACCAGCGGAGCGGTCGCTTCAGTCACCGGCCGACCATTCCTGCGGGATGACGAAGTCGCCGTCGTGAACATTCGAGATGCCGTGCCCCGTCTTGAAGAGGTCGCACCGCACGATGTCGAACCCGATCGCCTTGTCCCAGTAGTCCCAGCGATCGGCGTTCCACACCCTGACGGTAAAGCTGAAGCTGTAGCTGCCTTCGGTCAGCGGCAGCGGGCCGAGCCGGCAGACGAAGTGCGTCTGGTCCGCGAGGTAGTAGGTCGCCCGAACCGGGTTCGCCGCGCCGAAGCTGACGACCTGATCCCGGCTGTTGGACAGCTTGAATTCGACGGTATACGAGTTCTCTGGCGCGCGCCCGCTCGACCAGAGATGGATGTCCATCGTCTCACCCGCGTCGAAGCGGCTTGTCACCGCCCCGCTCGCGCCGCGCAGCTCGACGCGGCGGAGATGATATTCGGGGGGCGGGTTGGTGCGGTCGGCGGCGCCCGTGTCGCTCGCGTCCGCGTCCTGGTGCATGCGCTCGTACCGGCGTGTCACGGCCTCCGGCGCGCCGTCATCGACCACGCGGCCGCCGTTGAGCATCACGGCGCGGGTGCACAGCTGGCGTACGCTGGTCAGATCGTGGCTGACGAAGAGGACCGTGCGACCTTCGTCGCGCAGGTCCTGCATCCGCCCGAGGCACCGGTTGCGGAAGTGCAGGTCACCCACCGACAGCACCTCATCCACGATGAGGATCTCCGGCTCGAGATGCGCCGCAACCGAGAAGGCAAGGCGCACGAACATACCGCTCGAGTAGTGCTTCACCGGCGTGTCGATGAAGCGATCGAGCTCCGCGAACTCGACGATCGCGTCGAACTTGCGGCGGATCTCCGCGCGAAACATGCCGAGGATTGCGCCGTTGAGAAAGATGTTCTCGCGTCCCGTCAGCTCGGGATGAAATCCCGTGCCGACCTCGAGCAGGCTCGACACCCGCCCGCGTAGATCGACGAAGCCTTCGGTCGGCGGGGTGATGCGGGAGAGAACCTTCAGCAGCGTGCTCTTCCCCGCGCCGTTCGGCCCGACAATGCCGATGACCTCGCCGACGCCGACGTCGAAGCTGACGCCGCGCAGCGCCCAGAACTGCGGCGCGTCGCCGTTGCCGGCCAGCCGCTGAAATCGCCGCCACGGCGCAGCCAGCGTCGATACGAGCGACTCCCTGAACGTCGACGTGCCGATGGGCGCGCCGATCGTGTAGCGCTTCCCCAGGCCTTCGATACCGATGGCGGTGCTAGATGACATCGGCGAATCGGCGCTCGACCTGGAGAAAGTACGACGTGCCCGCCGCGAGGAGCGCCGCGGCGCTCGCGACGGACATCGCGACGACCGCCCACGACAAGGAGCCCCCGAGCACACCCGTACGGAAGCCGCTGATCATGCCCACCATGGGATTGACCGCATAGGGCAGGCGCCACGCCGCCGGCACGATCTCGATCCCGTAGAGCACGGGGGTCGCGTACAGCCAGAGCTGAACGACGAACGTGATGACGTAGCGAAAGTCGCGATACGTCACCGTCAGCGCGGCGAAGAGCAGGCCGGCTCCAGCCGCGGCGGCGAACGTCCCGAGCAGAAACGCAGGCAGCATCACGAATCCCCACGAAGGGAAGACGCCGTAGACGGCCATCAGCACGAGCAGCGCGACGAACGAGATGACGAAGTCCAGAAGGCCCGATGCGATCGAGGCGATCGGGACGAGAATCCGCGGAAAATACACCTTGCTGATCAGATGACTGCTGCCGACCAGGCTGCTGGCCGCCTGGCTGACGGCGTTGGAGAAGAACGTCCACGGCAACAACCCGGCAAAGACATAGAGCGCGTACGGGCCGTTCACCTGCTTCGACATCCCGCCAAGCCAGCCGAACACAATCGTGAACAGAAACGTCGTCGACAGCGGCTGGATGATCGCCCACATCGCGCCGAGGACCGTCTGCTTGTAGCGGACCTTGATGTCGCGCCAGACAAAGAAGTACAGCAGCTCCCGATACTGCCACAGCTCGGAGAAGTCGAGCATGCGCCACGAGTGCGGCGGCTCGATTCTCAGCTGCTTCACGGCAGCCTCAACCGACATCGAGAAAATGTCCCAGCACGCCCAGTCCCCATGGCCGGGTCCAGTGCACACGGCCTTCGAGCCATTCGCGCCAGACGCGCGACGGCCCCTCACGATTGATCCAGCCGTCTCGCGCCAGGAGATTCAGGCCGTCCCGCACGAACGGCTCGAGATCTCCCCGCATCCAGCGCGCGAAGGGCAGCGTGAACCCTTGCTTCGGATGGCGCACGACCGCGGCGGGCAGCGGCAGCTCGAGCCCGGCATGCAGGAGCGACTTGCCCGCCAACCCACTGAAACCGGCGACCCCATGTCGCCCCAACTCGGGCCACACGGCCGCCACGAGCTCGTGATCGACGAACGGCACGCGAACCTCCAGACCGTGGGCCATCGACATCACGTCGAGATCGCGCAGAAGCTGTGACTGCAGATACAGGCGCGTCTCGAGGCGCGCCACCGACGCCGGGGGCCGCTCGGGGCCGATCGGGTCCAGCAGCAGGCGCTCTGCTCGCTCGAGCTCGCTCGACCCGTCGAGCTCCATCAGCGCAGGGCCGGCGATCGCTCGGACCTCGTCAGGCAGAAGAAAGCCGCGCTGCACACGGTACGCCTCGGCGATGCTCCCGTTGGAGGCGGCGAAGTGACGCCAACGTGATTGAAGGCGTAACGGCAGCACCCCGCGGCCGGCCGCGGCAATCGCCGGCCACACCGGCCGGCCGAATCGCTTGGCAGCCATCGCGCGCGGCAGGCGGACGAACGAGGGATATCCGCCGAAGAGCTCGTCGCCCCCCGCCCCCGACAGCACGGCCTTGACGCCCGTTGCGGCCACCGCCTGCGAGACGTAGAACGAGTTGACCGCGTCGACCGTTGGCTGGTCGAGCCGCGAAACGACCGCGGGGAGGTCCGCGACGACCCGCGACCCGTCCAGGTGCAGCTCGTGATGCGTCGTCCCAAAGCGTTCCGCGACCGTGCGCGCCCGTTCCGACTCGGACGTGACGTCGTCGAAGGCGACGGTAAATGTCTGGAGGCCGCTCGCGCCGGCGGAAATGGCACACGAGACGATGGCGCCCGAGTCGATGCCTCCGGAGAGAAAGACGCCAACCGGCACGTCGGAGACCAGGTGCGCGCGGACGCTGTCGCGGACCGCCTGCGCGACGGCGGGCCGCATCTCCCGCGCGGGCCGTACGGGCGCCGTCGCCGTGACGTAAGGCGCGCGCGCGTCCGCGAACCGGCCGCGCCGCTCGCGGCCGTCCTGCCACCACTCGATCCATGTGCCCGGCTCCACGGCCTCGAGGCCGCGGTTCCAGGCGAGCGGTGCGGGCACGCTGCCCCACGAGAGAAACGCAAGCACTGCCGCAGGCGACGGACGACCGTCGGCAAGGGCCGCCCGGCGCAGGGCGCCAAGCTCCGAGGCAAATGCCAGCCTCGCCGGCGCGGCCGCGACGTAGAGGGGCTTGATGCCGAACCGGTCGCGCGCGAGCAGAATCGAGCGCGCCTCGGGATTCATCATCGCGAATGCGAACATGCCGCGGACACGGGCAAGCGCGCCGGGCCCGGCGGAAGCAACGAGGCGCAACAACACCTCGGTATCGCTTGCCGTCCGAAAGCAGTGACCCGCGGCCTCGAGCTCGCGCCGCAGCTCCCGGTAGTTGTAGATCTCCCCGTTGAAGACGATGACGCGCTGAGCGTTGTCCCCGGGGTCCCCGGGGTCCACCACCATGGGCTGCGCGCCGTCCGCGCCGACGTCGATGATGGCGAGACGGCGGTGCACGAGCAGCGCATCGCCGCCGGCGGACCGCCAGGTGCCTGCGCCGTCGGGGCCGCGGTGCGCGAGCGCACCGTCGAGCGCAGCGGCGATCGCATCGAGATCGCCCCGGACGTTGCTTCCCGGGCCCCCTGGGCCATCCGCGCCGTCGCGATACACGATGCCGGCGATCCCGCACATCAGAACAGTCGCTGCTTGATCGAGATCACATCGCCGGCCTGTACTTTGTCCGACAGGCTCAACGACACCTCAACTGGCTTGCCGTTCACGGTCCGGGTGGCCTTGATTCCGCGGTTGGTCCCGCGCTCGGTGAGACCTCCCGCGAGCGCGATCGCCTGCTCGACCGTCGTACCGGGCTCGAGGACGTAGCTGCCTCCATTGCGGACGTAGCCCTGGATGAAGAACGTCTGTGCTTTGGGGATGAAGATGACGTCGCCGTCCTGCAGCGCGATGTCGCTCGCGCGCCCGGTCTGCAAGTCGCGCCAGTTGACGCGGATGATCTCAGTCGCGTCGGGGCTCCCAGGGCCCCCGGGGACCGGAGGCGCCGGCGCGCCGGGCGCAGGCTTCTTCTGTCTTGCAATCGTCAGCTCGCTGCTTGCGGACGACATCGGGGAGCCAGCCTGCGCGAGCGCCTTGAGGAGCGTCATTCCCCCGGTCATCCGGAGCTCCGCGGGCGCGCGCACCTCTCCGCTCACGAAGATGCTCTGGCTCTTGTACTCCTGGACGTCCACACGCACCTGTGGATTGCGGATGTAGCCGTTCATCAGCATCGTTCGGATCTTCTCCTGCGTCGCGCCGAGCGTCGTGCCGCCGACAGGGATGCGTCCGAGGAGCGGGAAAGAAATGAACCCGTCGTCGTCGACGCGATAGACGCCGGTGAGGCCCTCGGCGTCGAAGACGGTGACGCGCAGCTCGTCCTGGGGGCCGATCTGGTAGTTGGGCTGCGTCCCGGTCCCTGGCTGCGCGCCGGGCTGCGGCCCCGTTTCTACCGGCTTGGGCGCTGGGGCCTGAGCCGTTCGTAGCGTGTCCCACGCGTTCCCCGAGTACCGGGTACCGGGTACCGAGTACCCAGTTCCGGGTACCCAGTCCCCCGGAGAGGCCACGTAGACCGCGATGACCAAGAAGGTTGTTGTGAAGCTCATGTTCGACGTCCGTTCTGCTTATTCCGATCCGCGCGTGAGCGGGATGCCGAGCTGCCGCGCCTTCCGATAGAGATTCGGTCGCTGGATCCCGAGTGTCTGCGCCGCCTCCGCCATGCGCCAGTCATGGCGCTGGAGCACAGAGGCGATGTAGTCGCGCTCGAAGCGGAGCCGCGCCTCGCGCAAGCTGCCGCTCGGCACGAACGCTTCCGATGTGCGCTGCAGGCGCAGCGCCGGCAGCAGGTGCTCGATCTGGACCACGTCCTCGTGCGCGTCCGACACAACGCGGTCGATCGCATCCTTGAGCTCGAGAAGATTGCCCGGCCAGGTGAGTGCGCCGATCAGCGCGAGCGCCGCGTGCGTGAACGTCCGCGTCGCGAGCCCGCGCGCGGTACACAACTCGTCGAGCAGCCGCGCGGCGAGGGCCGGCACGTCCTCCTGCCGCTCACGCAGCGGCGGCAGGTCGATTCGCACGTTCGAGATCCGCCGGAAGAGATCGGCACGGAAGCGATGGCCGTCCACGTCGGCCGTCAGGCTGCTGGACGCGCTGGCCACGAGGCGGAACCCGGTATCTACGGGCGCACCTTCGAGGCGGACTTCGCCGTCCCTCGCGATGCGGGCCAGACGGGCCTGAGCGCCGGCGGGGAGCTCCGCGACATCCTGCAGGAAGAGAACGCCGCCGCGCGCCGCGGCGATCCGGCTGTCGCGCGACACCGACTCGAGCTCCGCGGACCCGTCAGGCTGGCCCGTGCCGAAAAGCGCGCGATCGATCGCCGCCGCATCCGCCGCTGCGCAGTCGACGACGACGTAAGGGCCGTCGGCGTGGCGGCTCCGTGCGTGCAGCTCGCGCGCGAGCGAGTCGACGGCACACCCGCGCTCGGCGGTGATGAGCACGCCGCCTTCGACCGCCGCCGCGCGCCGGATGAATTCCTGCACGCGCGTAATCGCGGGCGACCGGCCGGTCAGCTCCAGTGCAGTTGGCTGCGCCCGCTCGTAGCGCGCCGCCGCCATCATCAATGTGTCAGCCATCTCTGAAGTTCACTCGGTGCTCGGTACTCGACGCTGGTTGCTCGTTGCGGGTGGCTGGTGAGGTAGTCGTAGGACAGCTTCGCCCCGTCAGTCACACCATTTGGTGCATCAAAATGACTCAATATGACTTAATAGTCACATTGTATCGGTCTGGATACAGCCCAAATGCCGTGATGATACCGGTGTGCCGCTAACTCTTTGTATCGGTCGGTGGTCGTGTATCGATACGGAAGCAGGCGTGTGTCTGGTGTGAGACTCGCGTCGTTGGACGATTGGCCGTCGGAGTTGAATCGGCGTTGAAAACGGCCTGCTCCAGCCGGCCCGGCTGGGAAGCGCTTTGAACGTGATCAGGCGCTGCGGGGCGGCTCGTTCGACGCAGGGGGTATGACCGGAGGCATGGAAGGGGGGGGCGATTGCGTTCTGCCGTCGTAGCGTGCGCCCAGCCAGCTGTTGACGACGAACGCGAGGCCCATCACCACGAGAAAGCCGCCGACGCCGACCGCCGCATCGGGGCTGTCGCCCGCAACGCCTATGAGCAGCATCAAGCCGAACCCGACGCCCATGATCGTGACGCCTGCGCTGCGATAGCGGCCTGGCGAATGGCGGCCATAGGTCTCCCGCTCGCTGCGGCGTTGATCGTAGACCTTCATGGCGAGATCGAACCCGCTTGGATCCTTCTCCGGCGGCGGCACCAGGCCGCGCTCGATCATCGCGATCCGCTCGCGAACCTCCAGTTCCCGCACGCGCGCGTTCGACACCGCGCGGACGATCCCGTAGGCAAACGCCCCGATGATGGCGCAGATCGGAATGAGGACCGGCCAGAAGATGAAGTCCATAGTCGACTGATTAGACTGGACCGCTTCTGGATTTGTTTCACCTGAGGTGGCGAAACAATTTCCAGACGCGCATGCTCTAATACCTTGGTCGATGGACCCTGTCAACGTCGCTGGCGCTGCCGGGGAACGTGCGCTCATCGAGCGCTGCCGGGCCGGAGACGAAGGCGCCTTCCAGGAGCTCGTCGATCGCTACAAGGATCTGGTGTTCGCGTTGATTGCACGAACTGTTCAGGACAGGTCGAGGGCCGAGGATCTCGCGCAGGATGTGTTCCTGCGCGTGCATCGCGGCCTTCCCTACTTTCGCGGCGAAGCGCGGTTGTCGACCTGGATCTACCGTATCGTCGCCAACGTGTGCGCCCAGACGCGCGGGCGCGGCCCGAGCACGACGTCGCTCGACGCGCTCAACGCCTCCGACGGGTCGCCCCCACGGTCGCGCGTGATGCCTTCGACGAAGGATCGCCAGTTCGGAGATCTCGAGCTGCGCGACCGGCTGGAAAAGGCCATCGCGCGGTTGCCGCCGAACTATCGGCTCCTCGTGGCGGCGCACTACCTGCGCGGCGTGCAGTACGAGGATCTCGCCGAGGCGCTCGAGCTCCCGCTCGGCACCGTGAAGACGCAGCTCCACCGCGCCAAGCAGCAGCTGCGGCGACTGTTGGAAACGGAGTTGAAATAGAACAGTGTTATCTGGTTATTTGGTCATCTGGTTATCTGGTCAGTGGTCGGCGGCGTCTAATAACCAAATAACCAACTAGCCAGATGACCAGATAACCAGATACCGAGTTCCACAATGTATTGCGACGAAGCGCTTGACGCGGTGGAAGGCGTGGCAGCCGGCGAGGTGACGCCGGATGGCCGGTTGGCGGAGCACTATACGACGTGCCCGAACTGCGCGGCAGCGCTGACCAGCGCGCGCGAGCTCGAGCGGCTGCTTCAGCTGCGTCCGGCGCCGGCGCCGTCCGCGCAGTTCACGGCGCGGACGTTGGCGCGCGTGCGCCGCGCCAGGTGGCGGACCGAGCAGGTGCTCGATGCCGGCTTCAACGTCGCCATCGCGGTCGTCGTGCTGGCGGTGGTCCTGGGCATCTGGATGGTCCTCCACCGGAGCGGCCTGGTTGTGGTGAGCAACGACGCCGTGGACATATTCGGCCGCGGCGTGGTGACCTTCGTGCAGCGCATCGCTCCCTCGGTGCCGTTGTACGCAGGCGCTGCCGCGCTCCTGGCGACCGCGCTTGGCATCTGGTGGTGGGCCGAAAGGGGCCCGGCGCTCTGAGGGTGGCCTCGCCCCCGGAATCGACGTTGTCAAAGGTTCTGGGTTGTAGAAATGCTACCCTGGGGATCGGGCCCAGTTGAGCCCCCGTTGAGGCCCTCTTGAGGCCCCGTTGAGAAAGACGCGAAAGTGGCGGAACTGGCAGACGCGCCGGACTTAGGATCCGGTAGCCGAAAGGCTATGGGGGTTCGAATCCCCCCTTTCGCATCCGCCTCCGCGCGGCTGTGAATGCGACGCGCTACGGCGGGACAGGTACATCAGCTGATGAAAACGGAATTCGTCGATGTCAACGAGACGCGCAAGAACGTGCGCGTTGAAATCCCGAGCGCCGTCGTAGACGGCGAGATCGATCGGATCGCCAGAGACTACGCCCGGAAGGCGCGTGTCCCCGGGTTTCGACCCGGCAAGGCCCCCGCGCGCGTCGTCAAGCAGCGCTTCAAGGAGCAGATCCTGCACGACGTGATGCACGATCTGGTGCCGCGCGCCGTCGACGACGCGCTGCGCGAGCGTGGTGTCGAAGCGGTCGATACGCCGGACGTCCGCGACGTGAACATCGAGGAGGGCCAGGCGCTCACCTTCACGGCGTCGTTTGATACCGTGCCGCAGTTCGACCCGGGCGATCTCTCGACCGTGATGCTGCGCCGGCCCAAAGTCGCGATCGACGATGAAGCGGTCGCCGGCGCACTGCAGCGGCTCCGCGATCGTGCGGCCCGGTTCGAGGCGGTCGAGGGGAGGGGCGTCGACCATGGGGACACGGTGACGCTCGACCTCGCACGGCGGGACCCGGACGGAAAGATCGACAAGCATGACGGCGTCTCCGTCGAGCTCGGCGCGAAAGCGAATCCGCCGGGTTTCGACGAACAGCTCCTGGGTCTCGACGTGGGCGCCAGCAGAGCCTTCACGATCCAATATCCGCCGGACTACCCGATTGGGGAGCTCGCCGGCGTCGCGGTCTCGTATACAGTGACGGTGAAGGAGATCAAGCGCCGCGTGTTGCCGGAGCTGGACGACGAGTTCGCGAAGGACCTCGGCGAGTTCGAGACGATCGACGCGCTCAGGCAGCGTGTCCGCGAGGATCTGGAGCACGAGGCGCGCCACGCGGCCGAGCGGGAGCTCCGCGCCGAGATGATGAAGGCCCTCGCGACGCGGTTGCCGTTCGACGTGCCCGAGTCCCTGGTGCAGCGCGAGATGGATCGCCGCGTCGAGGAGTTCGCGCGGCGGCTGATGGATCAGCAGATTGATCCGCGGCAGGCGGGCATCGACTGGACGGCGTTCCGCGACAGCCAGGGGGACGTCTCGCGGGAGGCCGTCGGCGCCGCGCTCGTGCTCGACGAGATCACGCGCCGCGAGCAATTGACGGTAAGCGACGAGGAGCTCGAACGCGAAGTGTCGCGCTATGCAGAGCGATCCGGCCGGACCGCCGCTGCGGTGCGGGCGGCCCTCGAGAAAGAAGGCGGGTTGTCGCGGGTGGCGGCCGGCCTGAGGCGGGAGAAGTCAATTGACTTCGTCATGTCGCGTGTTACAATTGACAACGACTGAGCCCAGGCACGCCCCGCCAACATTCCCCGACGTTTGCCAGACAGCACTAGTAGGATAAAAGACAGCTAGATTCACGACTATGCGACAGAACACGCCGGATTTGCGGATGCAGTTGGTCCCGATGGTCGTCGAGCAGACCAACCGGGGCGAGCGCGCCTACGACATCTTCTCGCGGCTGCTGAAGGACAGCATCATCTTCATTGGCACGCCGATCGACGACGGGATCGCCAACCTGGCGATCGCGCAGATGCTGTTCCTGGAGGCTGAGGATCCCGACAAGGACATCCAGCTGTACATCAACAGCCCAGGTGGTTCGATTACTGCAGGGATGGCCATCTACGACACCATGCAGTTCATCAAGCCGGACGTACAGACCATCTGTATCGGGCAGGCCGCCTCCATGGCGGCGGTGCTCCTGGCGGCGGGGGCGAAGGGAAAGCGCTTCTCCTTGCCGAATGCCAGAATTGTCATCCACCAGCCGTTGATGTCTGGGCTGGCGGGCCAAGCGACCGATATTGATATTGCAGCCCGCGAAATCCTCCGCATGCGCGAGCGCATCAATGAGATTCTGGTGCACCACACGGGTCAATCCGTCAAGCGGATCCAGGACGATACCGAGCGGGACTACATCATGTCGGCCGATCAGGGCAAGGAATACGGTATTATTGATGATGTCATCCGCAAACGCGTGTAAACACGTCGCTTTCAGCCCGCCGTCCGCAGCCGCCGGGGCAGAGCGGCCGGTAGCTGGGAGCCAAGAGCCATAGGTTCCGCCGATATGGTGAAAAAGGCCGGGGAAACCGAAGTCCTTCGGTGCTCCTTCTGCAACAAGGACCAGAACGACGTCCGCAAGCTCATCGCGGGGCCGACGGTCTTCATCTGCGACGAGTGCGTCGAGGTCTGCAACGACATCATCGCGGACGACAACCGCTTCGAGAACCGTGGCACGCGGTCGTCGCTGCCGACCCCCCAGGAGATCAAGAAGTTCCTGGACGAATACGTCATCGGCCAGGAGCGGACGAAGAAGAAGCTGGCCGTCGCCGTCTACAACCACTACAAGCGGATTGAAATCCAGAAGCAACCGCGCAGCCGCAACGACATCGAGCTGACGAAGAGCAACATCCTGCTCATCGGTCCGACCGGCACGGGCAAGACGCTGCTCGCCCAGACGCTCGCCAAGCTCCTCTCGGTCCCCTTCACGATCGTCGACGCCACGACGCTGACCGAAGCGGGCTACGTCGGCGAGGACGTCGAGAACATCATCCTCAAGCTGCTGCAGGCCGCGGGCGGCGACATCGAGAAGTGCCAGCAGGGGATCATCTACATCGACGAGGTCGACAAGATCTGCCGCAAGGACGAGAACCCCTCGATCACGCGCGACGTGTCGGGTGAAGGCGTCCAGCAGGCGCTGCTGAAGATCCTCGAGGGCACGGTCGCCAACGATCCGCCGCAGGGCGGGCGCAAGCATCCGCACCAGGAATTCTTCCAGGTCGACACGAGCAACATCCTGTTCGTCTGCGGCGGCGCGTTCGTCGGCCTCGACAAGCAGATCGATCGCCGCATCGGCAAGAAGACGCTCGGCTTCAAGGCGGACGTCAAGTCGCTCGCGCGGCGCGACGTCGGCACGACGCTCGAGCAGCTCGAGCCGGCGGACCTGATCAAGTACGGCCTCATCCCCGAGTTCGTCGGCCGCCTACCCGTCGTCGGCACGCTCCACGAGCTCGACAAGCACGCGCTCATCCAGATCCTGACGCAGCCGCGCAACGCCATCACGCGGCAGTACGTAAAGCTCTTCGAATACGAGAACGTCAAGCTGCGCTTCAGCGACGATGCGCTCGAAGCGATCGCGGAGTCGGCGCTCGAGCGGAAGATCGGGGCGCGCGGCCTGCGGATGATCATCGAAGACCTGATGCTCGACCTGATGTATCAGGTGCCGAACCAGAAGAAGGTTCGCGAAGTCACGATCACACGCGAGGTCGTCCTGGCCAAGGACAAGCCGATCACGCTGATCGAAAAAGCCGGATAGCAGCCCTACATGGATACGCCATTGGAAGTGTACGAGACCCTCCCGATCGTCCCGCTCCGGGACGTGGTCGTCTTCCCGCACATGATGATGCCGTTCGTCATCGGGCGGCCTTCGTCGACGCGCGCCCTCGAGCACGCGCTGCTGAAGGACAAGCGGATCTTCCTCGCCGCGCAGCACGACGCGTCGGTCGACGATCCGCGACCCGAGGACATCTTCACGATGGGCTGCGTCGCGAACGTGGTCCAGAGCCTGAAGCTGCCCGACGGCAACATCAAGGTGCTGGTCGAGGGCGTCGAGCGCGCGCGCGCGGTCGAGTGGAAGGAAGACAAGGGTTTCTACCGCGTCGTCGTGAAGGTGCTGCCGAAGCAGCGCGAACCGAACGCCGACGCCGAAGCGACGATGAGCCGCGTCGTGACGCTGTTCGAACAGTACGTGAAGCTCTCGAACAACCTGCACTACGACGCGATGATCGCCGCCGTCCGCGTGGACGATCCGGGCAAGCTCGCCGACACGATCGCCGCGCACCTGCTGATCGGCGTCGATGAAAAGCAGAACCTGCTCGAGATCATCTCCCCGCTCGAGCGCCTGAACCGCATCGCCGGCATCCTCGAGATCGAGGTCGACAAGCTCCAGGTGGACCGCAAGATCCAGTCTCGCGTCAAGAAGCAGATGGAGAAGGCCCAGAAGGAGTACTACCTCAACGAGAAGATGAAGGCGATCCAGAAAGAGCTGGGCCGCAAGGACGAGAAGGGCAACGAGGTCGACGAGCTCAAGAAGAAGATCGAAACCTCGAAGATGCCGAAGGACGTCGAGGAGAAGGCGGTCCAGGAGCTCAAGCGGCTG
>DASZFS010000617.1:0-1937 GCA_035939575.1 Vicinamibacterales bacterium
GATTTGGACGAGATCGAGGACTGGACCGACCGCGCCGCCAGGAGAATGTACGAGGGTGCCGGGCTTGGGCCCAAGGACGTTGACATATTCAATCCTTACGACGGCTATGCACCCATGGCGCAGTTCTTCCTGGAGGCCTTCCAGTGGCACGGCGTCAAACGCGGCGATGCCTTCGCGTTCTACGCCGGCGATATCCGGGTCGAGGGACCGCACCCGTTCTGCTCGAGCGGCGGCAATTTGGGGAACGGGCGCACCCGGACGGCCATGTACACCGACAGCATAGAGCAGCTGCGCGGCACGGCCGGCGCCCGGCAGGTCACGGTTCGGGCAGAGACCGCGCTGGCGGCATTCACCACGCCCAGCAATGGCGGCTGGATCATGTTCGGCAAATACCCGAGCTGACAATATGCGCCAATCAAATGCGTGAAGTCTCTGCGGATCGAACGCGATGGACAAGAAAATCGCAGTTCTCGGGACCGGCGCGAACGGAAGCTGCGTCGCCGCCGACCTCACCAATGCCGGGCTCGACGTCGTCCTCGTCGACCAGTGGCCGGCGCACGTCGAGGCCATGCGCGCCAACGGTCTTCATGTGACCCTCAGGCAGGGAGAAATCCATGCCAAAGTACGGGCCCATCACCTGTGCGAGCTCGCCTCGATGCGACAGGTGTTCGATGTCGTGTTCCTGGTGACGAAGGCCTACGACACCCGCTGGCATGCCGAGCTCATCAAGCCCTATCTCAGGCTAGACGGATTCCTGATCGGGCTGCAGAACGGGATGACGGCGAACATCATTGCCGATGTGGTCGGACCGTCGCGCACCCTCGGCTGCGTTCCCGAACTGTCGTCCCATTGCTTCGTGCCGGGCCGCGTGAAGCGAAACACGGCGCCAGACAGAACCTGGTTCGCGCTTGGGAGCTTCCACCCCTCCACGGACGGGCGCGAAGAGGACGTGGCTGCGATCCTGTGTCACGCCGGAAAGGTCGAGATCACGCCGCACATTCTCGCCGCGAAGTACATGAAGCTCGTGCTGAACTCGATGACGCTCGGCACGATCGCAATGACGGGCGGCGAGCTGTCCGACCAGCAGCCCGAGGGCATGCAGGAGCTGATGATGCGGCTCGGCTCCGAATCGCTCAAGGTCGGCGAAGCGCTGGGCCACCCGATCGTGCCAATCTTCGGCCTCACGGCCGCGGAGATCGAAGGATCGAACAACCTGCTCATGAAGTTGGTGGACAAACTCAATCACGACATCGGCCCCGGGCGCGGCGCCAACACGACGCTGCAGGACCATATGAAGGGGCGGCTCAGCGAGGTCGACCTGATCAACGGCTTGGTCGTCGAAGAGGGCCGCAAGCGCGGAATCCCGACTCCCGCGAACGAGACGCTCATCGAGATAACACGCCGGATCTACCTCGGCAAGCTGAAACCCGACCCATCGAATTTGAATATCGCGCTGGAGCTGCTAAACGCGAAGCTCCACTCTGCCTTGCCGTAAACCCGCGTGAAGGTCCGAACTGATTAGCCGGATTTCGTATGACACCGGAGATCAACGGCTCGCGACGTCGCGTCGCGAGCCCCCTCACGACAGTCATCCGGAGAGCATAACGAACACGATGAACAACGCCACCGCACAGAACACCATGTCCGCCGCGGGGTCATGAGCGGTAAGGCTCAGATCGAGCAAATCACTTCCGGTCTTCCCGCGACAGCGGACATGGCGCGGACATGCCGGGAGGTCCGAGTCGTGCCAAAAGGCGACATCATCTTCCGCGCCTTTGCCGGCTGCGCTGCTCGCGACTCCGACGAAATGATCGAATAACGGCTAGATTTGCTGCAGCAACGATTAGCTAATCCGCCCTACTTGTCGAGCCACACGTTGGCCAAATCTTGGTTGACGTAGTGGCTCGGGCTGACCTTCCAGCCCTTCACGTAGGAGC
>DASZFS010000618.1:0-2944 GCA_035939575.1 Vicinamibacterales bacterium
CCGCACTCGACGAAACCATCGAGCAGTCGTTTCCCGCCAGCGATCCGCTGTCCACTGTTCCGAATCCCGACAGCGACACCGAGCAGTTCTCCGAGACGCGTGAGCGAGGTGATGGACATGGCTGAATCGACGACCGATCACTCCATCTTGAGGAAGATCGAAGGTCTTGTTCACGAGGAGCAACATCTCTACGGGAAGGGCGAACTGGCCGATCACGATCAAGTACGGCTGGAAGCTGTCAAGATCGAGCTCGACCAGTGTTGGGATCTGTTGCGCCAGCGGGAAGCGCGGCGCGAGTTCGGCCAGGATCCGAATGAGGCCAAGGTACGTCCGCCCTCGGTCGTCGAGCGGTACAAGCAGTAATTGGTGGATCGATACTGCATGTGCAGCGTTGTGGGGAATACTTCATGAACATTCAGCACTACAGGCAGCGCCTCCTCGATCTGGAAAAGACTCTGTCCGCCCGGATTGGCCATGAAGCGGACCAAGGCCAGGGAGAATTCATCGACGCGGCCCATGACGTTGGCGACGCGAGCGTCGCGGACGAGGTGGCCAGAGGAATTCACCGAAGCCGAGCACAATTCCGCCATGCTGCAACAGGTGCGCGAAGCACTGGGCCGCGTGGCCGATGGCACGTTCGGCCGGTGCATCGTGGACGGTGGACCTATCGAAGAGCGCCGGCTTGAGGCCGTGCCCTGGACTCCGTATTGCCTGAAGCACGAACAGCGCCTTGAGGTCGCTGCGTCGACGAGAACGCCGACCCTCTAACAGCGGGCATCCGTCAGTTTCGCACAGGGTTCAAACGCAGGCAGGATCAGATCATGACGCACGCTGTCGTCTGGATCGATCACAAGGAAGCGCGGATCTTTCACGTCCATCCTGAGGCGACGGACGAAACGACGGTTCTTGCGCCGCAACACCATCTCCACACGGATCCGAAAGGACGTGGGGAGGCAAGAGAACACCCGGACGATGCGCATCGATACTTCGGCGAAGTCGCGCGAACACTCGACGGCGTCGATGCCATCCTGATCGTCGGGCCGTCGTCAGCGAAGCTCGAATTCTTCAAGTACGTGCACGCGCACGAACGTCGCCTCGAATCAAAAGTCGTCGGCATCGAGTCTGCGGATCATCCACCGACGGCGAGATCATCGCCCGCGCGAAGAGCTACTTCAAAGCGAGCGACCGAATGGGCTAGTCACCGATCTGTTCGGATTCATCGACAGTGACGGCCTGGACATATTGACATGATAAAGCGATGAAACTACCATAAGTTCATGTCAAAGACCATGGTTCAGATCCGGAACGTGCCCTCCGATTTTCATCGCCGACTAAAGGTTCGAGCGGCCATGGAGGGCATGTCGATGTCCGATTACATTCTGCGTGAAGTGGGGAAGGCGCTGGAGCGTCCGACTCGCCAAGAGGTGCTTGAGCGGCTTCGAGCGCGGCCCGTTCGGCACCTGAAGCGAAGCGCCGCGGATGTGATCCGGGCCGAGCGGGACGCTCGGTGATCGTGCTCGACGCGTCGGCCCTGGTGGAGCTGCTGCTCGACACGTCGACAGGACAGGCGGTCGCCGCGCGGATTGCCGATCCAACGCTGGGGCTGCACGTGCCGCACCTGGCGGATGTCGAAGTCGTCCAGGCACTCCGCCGCTACGCGAAGGACGGAGAGCTGGACGCGGCGGCGGCGGCCGTCGCACTTGAGGATCTCCACGCGCTGGATCTACAACGTCACGCCCATGAGCCGCTTCTCGATCGGGTGTGGGAGCTTCGACACAACCTGAGCGCGTACGACGCCGTCTACGTCGCGCTGGCCGAGGTGCTCGATACCAGGGTGCTGACGTGCGACGGTCGGCTGGCGCGTGCGCCCGGAGCGGCGCGCCGCGTCGAGCTCGTCAAACCCCCGGCTTGAAGTCGATCGGTCGATCGATGTTCACGACATTTCGGCAGCCTGTGTGTTGTTGGATCGGCGGGGAGACCGAATCATCGTCAGAGTTCGGACAATCGGACTGACAGGCCGTGGGGCTAGCGTGTGTTTGAAGGACGCGTCGGGTGACAGCTAGACCCCCGAGATCGCTCCGGCAGAAGTTCGCGCGCGGGCTGCCGCCGAGTCAGTGGTGGGCGCACCTGTCGTGGGCGCACTTCGCGTCTATGGACGTCGGCCCTCACGATCAAGGGCTCTAACGCCCTGAGTCGAGAGAATCGATTCAGCGGAAATTCGGACATATGGGCATCGGCGCTCGCGCCCGCTGTAGCGCCGTGAGGCCGTCTGGAGCCTGCCGTGCCCACCCCGAAGCCGTTATGCTGGCGTTATGCTGAGTGGGAAATTGCTGTCTTTCTGGCGTAATTCTGCAAATTGCGACTCGGTTCGGGACCGAGGAACCGAGTGCACCGTACATCGAGTAGAACATTCAAGACGTCGGGAAGTAGCGAAGCCTGGTATCGCGCTCGGTTCGGGACCGAGAGATCGCGGGTTCGATTCCCGCCTTCCCGACCACTCACACATGAGTTCACTGAGCCGGCCGCAGTCGAGAGCGCGGCCGGCCAACCCGACATCCGCCCGAATTGATTCAGGCCAGAAGAACGGCGCACTCAAGAAGTTCGAGGAACCGCGAATTCTCGGCGCGTTCTGCGTGGTGTGGAGGTCGTAAGTCTCTGGCGGTCTCCAGAAGTCTCGTGGGCAGCGGTCGGATAGTCAGTCCGTACGGCGACGTGCCGTTCGCTGCGGCTCATGCCCGTCGCGCGACTTCGGCGCGGGCCGAGATCCATAAGGTGTGCGGCTGGTCGCGCTCGCCATGCAACTCGAGCATGCCGTGGACCAAGTCCTCCACGGTGCCGCCTTTCTTCGCGAGGGTGGTGAAGTCACGCAGGTACTGCTGGCTGGCCGCGAGGTTCGCCGGTCGATCCGCCGCCCCCACGCTCTTGTGACCAGCGACGACGATCT
>DASZFS010000619.1:0-13997 GCA_035939575.1 Vicinamibacterales bacterium
CGAGGAAGAACCGGTCGTGCGATACGAGGATCACGGCGTGTGGATAGCTGGTCAGATACGCCTCGAGCCAGTTGCGGGCCTCGAGATCGAGATGGTTTGTCGGCTCGTCGAGCAGCAGCAGGTCGGGCTGGCGCAGCAGCAGCCTGGCCAGCGCGATGCGCATCTGCCAGCCGCCCGAAAAGGTTTCCGTCGCGCGCTCGAAGTCGGAAGGCTTGAACCCGAGGCCCTGCAGCACCGTCGCGGTCTTGAGCTCGATGCTGTAACCGTCGTGCAGACGGAATCGATCCTGGAGGTCGCTGTACCGGTGCAGCATCTCGTCGTGGTCGGCCTCGGGAATCGCGGGATCGCCCAGCCGGCCTTCGAGATCGTGCATCTCCGCCTTCACCGCGAGGAGCGATTCGAAGGCGCTCGCGGCCTCGTCGAACAGCGACCGGCCGTGGTGCGCCAGGCCGTCCTGGGGCAGATAGCCCGCCGTGAGCGCGGCGGGCTTCAGCACAGCGCCGGCGTCGGGCTCGTCGAGCCCCGCCATCATCTTCAATAGTGTGGTCTTGCCGGCGCCGTTGGGGCCGCACAACCCCACGCGTTCGCGATCGGCGATCTGCCAGGTGACGCGATCGAACAGGACGCGGTCGCCGAACGACTTGGAGAGCTCTGAGAGCTGGATCATGAAATGGCTAATGGATCATGGCTGAGGGCTGACCGCCAGTCAGCCCTGATGCATCAACCATGATGTGCTGCGGTTATTCGCCGAGGGCCTTGGCGGCGGCCGCGAGCACCTGGGGCACGCGGAACGGCTTGGTGAGGTAGCCCGCGACCCCGAGATTGACCGCCTCGATCGCGCTCGACTCGGTGGAGAAGCCCGTGATGATGATCACGGGGAGGTCCGCCTTGTAGCGCTTGGCCTCGCGAATGACCGTCAAGCCATCCATGCCCGGCATCTTGAGATCGGCAATGAGGAGGTCGTAGGGGTACAGGCGCATCCGGTCGAGCGCCGATCGCCCGTCGGGCGCGACGTCCACCTCGTACTCCGCAAGCGCGAGCGTCTTCGAGAGCAGGTCCCGGATGCTCGCCTCGTCGTCGACGACCAGGACGCGCGGGCGCGTGGCGCCGGCGGCGGGGCGCGTGGACGGCGGGGCGGCCGGGGCGGGCCGGGCGCCGCCGCCGCGGGGCCGCTGGCTGTCGAGCCACGCATCGATATCGCGCTTCCGGAACCGCCACTGCCGGCCGACGCGGACCGCCGGAATCTTGCCCGCTTTGATGAGGCGGTAGACCGTCCGCAGGTTGACCTGCAGGTATTCGAGGACTTCCTCTGTGGTCAGAAACGTTTCATCCATCATGCACTATGCTCGCGCGGGCGAGGCCGCGGTCGGCAGTTCGACGGTGAATACCGCCCCTCCGTCGGGATGATTGGCAGCCACGATTTGCCCCCCATGCTCCTGCACGATTCCATAGGCGATGGCCAGTCCCAGTCCGGTGCCCTTGCCGACTTCCTTGGTCGTGTAGAACGGTTCGAAGATCCGCGACAGCGTGTCCTCAGCAATGCCCGTTCCCGTGTCGCGCACGGTGGCGATGACGCGGTCGCGCTCGGGTGTTGCCGACGTGGCGATCTCGATCCGCCCGCCCCGACCGTTTGCGGCGATCGCGTGCTCGGCGTTCATCACCATATTCAAGAACACCTGATGGAGCAGCAGCGGGTCGCTCTTCACGCGCGGTAGCTTGTCGTCATAGTGTCGCACGAGTTCGATGTCCAGGGCACGGCAGGGTGCCGCGCGGAGCGCGAGCACCTTCTGCAGGACCGCGTTCACGCTCACGGCCCGCCGCGCGAGGCGTCGCGACCCGGCGAAGACGAGCAGGTTCCGGACGATCTTCGCGGCGCGGTCGGCCTCCCGGTAGATCGTCTGTACTTCCTTACGGATCTGCTTCGGAAACGCTCCGGTCACCCTCAGGAGCTCCATATGCCCCAGAACGCCCTGCAACGGGTTGTTGAGCTCGTGCGCGATGCCGGCGACGAACTGCCCGAGCGCGGCAAGCTTCTCGGTCTGGGTGAGGCGCTTCCGGAGCTCCTCACGCTCGGCCTCGAGCCGCGTGTGCGGCGTCAGATCCCGAGCGACGATGACGCGGCCGACGCGCTCGCGGTCGGCGTTGACGAGATTCGTCACCGTCACCATGAAGGGCCCGTTGAGCATCGGGTCCATGATCTCCCGCGATGCGGGCGTGTCGTTCTCCGGCGCCGCGCTCGATTCGAGCCGCCCGATCCACGCCGCCAGCTCGGGGCCGACGTGATCGGCCAGCGGCTTGTCGAGCAGGTCCTCCCGGGGGCGTCCGAGACGGGCCGCAAACGCCTGATTTACATGCGTCAGATACCCGCGGCGGTCGGCAACGGCCACCAGGTGGGTGATCGAGTCGAACGTGTTCTCCAGCTCGCGCCGCGACCGGATGAGGTCGTCGAGCATCTGCATGTTCTCGATCGCGCCTGCCAGCTGGCGGCCCAGTTCGTCCGCGCGATCCAGCAGGTCGAGCTCGCCGCCCGGCTGCACCCGCACGCCGTCGAAGACGATCGTCCCGAGCGCTCTGCGCGTGCCGCGCAGCGGTACGGTCACGGTCGCGGTCACCTCGGTCGCGCCGGTGATGATCTCGGCGCGCGTGCGGCGCAGCGCCACGGCCGCGGGCGCCGATCCGTCGTCGGACGGCACGCGCATGCCGCGCGAGCCATGCGTCGTGTCGGACGACGCCTGCAGCAGGAGGCTCCGCGCACGCCGATCGTGGACCCACACCGACGTGCGATCTGCGCCGAACAGCAGGTTCGCACCGTGACAGAAGATGTCGAGGCCGGCCGACAGGCTCAGCGTCGCCGACAAGCTCGCCGAGAAATCCGCCAGCAGCGCGCGGACATCGCGCTGCAGCTCGTCACTCTGCCGGAGGTGGAACAGCTCGAGCGCCGCCAGAAACGTGTCACCCACTTCGCCGATGTCCTCTGGCAGGTCTGGCGACGCCGGGGTGACCAGCCCGATGGCGAGCAGCCCGACGCGGACGTCGCCCCTGTCGCCCCGGTGGCCCCCGTGACCTTTAACCAGCGGCAGCAGAATCGCGCTCGCGGTCCCGAGACGCGCGGCGAGATCCGGCATGCGGCGGTCGGCGTCGGCGACGAGGACTGCTGCCCGGCGGTCGAACGCCCGTGTGACGATTCGGAGCTCCTCAGGGCCGGGCCGCCACGGATCGGTGCGCAGCGCGTCGAGCCCGAACCCGGAGGTGGCATGCAGCGCGCCGTTTCGCGGGTTGTGCTGGAAGAGCAGCGAGCAGTGCCCCCCGGCGCGGTCGATGGCGTGCTGGTGCAGATGCGGGAGCAGGTCACTTTGCCTGGCGCCGTGGGCCAGCAGGGACACGACTGACGCCTGGACGGTTTCGGCTCCAGCGCCGGCGCGCGCGGGCCGTCGCGTGTGTCTGTCGTCTCTGGGCATCAGGTTCAGGAGGACGCCGAGGTGGTCGCGGGCAATTTTACAGCGAACGTTTCGGCCCCGCCAACTGCCGGCGGTGGTAACGCACCGGATAACCCGATGTCCTGCAGTCGGTTAGCGGTCTACACACTATAATTGAACTCCCGTGGATCGTACCGACTCTCCGCAGCCCCTCGGCGTCTTAGCTGATAGAGAAAAGAGGCCCGCCGCGCTCCGCATGACGTGGACGGACGAAGAGCTCGTCGCCCGATCGATCGGTGGCGATGCCGACAGCTTCAATGAGCTCATCCTGCGATGGGAACGGCCCATCTATGCCCTCGCGTACCGGACGATCGGTCGCGAAGAGGACGCGCGAGACGTGTGCCAGGAGACCTTCCTGCGCGCGTTCCGCGCGCTGCCCGGGTTCCGCGGCCAGGCGAAGTTCTCGTCGTGGCTGTACCGGATTGCGCTCAACCTGTGTCGTGACTGGATCCGCCGAGAGCGCCGCGCTCCGGTCGTCCAGCTGCCCGAGGATACCGACCTGATGGAGATGGCCGCGGCGACGGAGCCCTCGGAATCGATCGAAGATCTCGTCGCGCGAAAGGACCTGACGCGATCGGTCGAGCGGGCGATGGCGCTGCTGCCGGAGGAGCAGCGCACGGCGATTGTGTTAAAGGAGTACCACGGGCTGACCTTCCAGGAGATTGCGGATCTGGTGGGCTGCCCGTTGAGCACGGTGAAGACGCGGCTGTATCAGGGCCTCACGGTCCTGAGGCGCGAGCTGGCCAGGGGAGCCAAGGTGAGCAGCAAATGACGAACGACATCCTGTGCGGATATTCGGGCGATCGCGAAGCCATGTTGATGGCGTATCTCTACGACGACATGCCGCCGGACGGCCGCGCGGCATTCGAGGGGCACCTGGCGTCATGCGCGCGGTGCCGGAGCGAGTTGAACGGGCTCGAGGGCGTGCGCGCCCAGCTGGCGCGGTGGACGCCACCGGAAGCCGGCTTCGCGTTCGTGAGCCGCCAGTCATCGCCGCCCCCCGCCGCACCGCATCGCTGGTGGCGCGAGATGCCGGTCTGGACTCAAGTCGCGGCGGCCATGCTCGTTCTTGGCGTGTCGGCCGGCGTCGCCAATCTCGACGTCCGGTATGACAAGGGCGGTCTGAGCGTCCGCACCGGCTGGTCGAAGCCCTCGGCGCCGAACCTGGCGAACCCCGTGAACCAAGCGAACCTTGCGAACCCCGCGAACCTTTCTTCCCCGTGGCGCTCCGATCTGACGGCGCTCGAGCGGCAATTGCGGAGCGATCTCCGCGCGCTGCAGGTCAGCACGCAGGCGTCCGGTCCGGCCGCGGCGCCTGCGGCGGCGCCGAACGACGCGGAGCTGCTGCGCCGGGTAAAGGCGCTGGTGGAGGACGGCGAGCGGCGCCAGCAGCGCGAGCTGGCGCTGCGGGTGGCTGAAGCGGTCCGCGATCTCAACATCCAGCGGCAGGCGGACCTGCGCAAGATCGATCAGAGCCTCGGCCTCATTCAGGATCGTACCGGCGTCGAGGTGCTGAAGAACCGGCAGATGATTGACTACTACATGCAGCGTGTCTCTCAGCGTCAGTAGGGGGTTGTTGTGAGTGCGAAGGTTCTCGGCGCAATTGTTGGCGGCTGCCTCTTCGCGGCGCTTCCGGCGGCGGCCCAGACCGCCGGCCGGCCAGCGGACTCATCGGCCAGGGCCGATGCGGAAACACGGCAGCAGCGTTACCAGATCGGCGTGCTCGAGCGGGTACTCGAGGGCGCCGTCGAGCACGGGCTCACGATCATTCGGGACCGCATGCAGGCGATCGCGCAGACACCCACCGATCTGCTGCTCAGCGACAACGCCCATGCGCGCGGCTTCATGCTGGACGGCTACGGCGTGTTCTTCGACGTGACGGTCCCGTCGTTCGAGACGACATGGTGGACGCTGCGCACGCTGGATCAGAACGACCTGGGGCTCGACAGCGCGATGAAGGAGCTGCAGACGCTGGTGAAGAACTCAGGCAGCCAGGACGCCGCGCAGGCGCTCAAGCGCGTCGAGCTGCAGGTCACGCCCGCCACGCTGGCGCGCACGGCCGGCGATCGGTCGAACTCGATCGCCGACCCCCGGGAAGCCACTGGTTCGACCGCCTCAATCGGGACCGACCAGGCGACAGCGCCGCGGCCGGCCGCCGACCCGATTCTCGTGGACCCGAGCGAGGCGTATCGCGCCGAAGTTCTCGGCGCGCTCAAGGACGCCATGCTGGATCACAGCAGCTCGCTCGGCATCGGCCCCAACGAATGGCTGACGATCGCGGCGCGGGGAAACGACGATCGGCCGCGCCTGGCGCCCGCAGACACGACCTCGAGAACCCGCATCATCCGGCTGCGCGGCGCCGATCTGACCGCGTACCTCGCGCGGCAGATCACCAAGGAGGAGGCGCTCGAGCGCATCGAGGTTCGGAGCTTTTGATCTGATCCCGCGACTTCACCTTAAAATGTCGGAATGCGCCTGATTGCCGTCCTCCTCGCTCTTGTCTCCGCGGGCTGTGGTCCGAACGTCGATCTCGGCAAGGCGCTGCAGATCGACGTGGTCGACAGCGGGTGGTTCGACGCCGGGATCGTCAACGGCCAGAACAAGCTCGTGCCCGCCATCCGAGTCACGGTCAAGAACAGCTCGGATCAACAGCTGGTGCTGCTCCAGATCAACTCCCTGTTCCGCCACGGCGATGACACCGAAGAGTGGGGCAGCGCGTTCCTGACGGCAGCGGGCTCCGAAGGACTCGCCCCGGGCGCCACAACGGGAACGCTGCTCCTCAAGTCGCAGAACGGCTACACGGGCACTGATGAGACGCGCCAGGACATGCTCAAGAACAGCCGGTTTGTGGACGCGAAGGTCCAGTTGTTCGCCAAATACGGATCGGTTCAGTGGGTTCGAATGGGCGAGCACCCGATCAAGCGTCAGCTCCTCGAGAAGTAACCAGCGCCCACAGCGTCAGGAGCGCCATCGCGCCGTCGCTGACCGCGAAGAGCAGGAACGACCGCGGCGACTCGCGCACGATGTAGTCCAGCACGAACGCCAGCGCGCCGCCGCCCTTCAGGCACGGCCCCATCACCCAGAGATACGTCCGGCCGGCGCGCGATGCCGGATCGCGATAGGGAATCACATAGCCGGCCGCGACCGACAACAGGAAAATGCCATTCAGGTCTGCGTGAATAGGGGGAACGGGGAGCGCGACGTGGAAGAGGCTGGCCAGGAGCGGCCGCCCGGCGATCATCACGACGCCGACCAGCGCATCGTAGACGCCCGACACGGCCGCAACGACCGGCACTCGCCCCACGCCGATCGGCGCTGGACGACTATTGGACCCGCTTGAGCTCACCCTGGTACGTCGTCGCGTGCTTCGGGGTGATGCGAACCTCGAATATGAGCGGCTCGTAGCCTGGGGCGCGCACTTCGATGCGGTGCGCGCCGCTCTCGACGTGCAGCTTCTGGAACACGCCGTCGAAGTCGTTGACGATGCCGACGTAGTAGCCGTCGACGTAGACCTCCGCTTCGCGGGGCTTGATCTTCAGCCGCAGCGAACCCTCGTCCGAACCGCCGCCGCCCGAGACCTGCCCCTGCGGCTCTTCGTACCAGCCATCGTTGCCGGCGTAGCCGCCAGAGTATCCGCCGAACCACGGGTCGTAGTAGCCACCGTAGTAGGACGCGCCGTAGTAGCCGTAATAGCCGGCGCCGCCGAGGCCGAACCACCATGGATACAGCGGCGTTCCGCCCACGACGATCGTGCCGCCGCCGCCGGGCGCCGCTGGAACGGATCCGCGCGGCACGGCAGTCCCCACGATCGGGTCGTTTCCGGGGCGTGGCCGTACGTGCGGCGGCACGCCCACGCCCGTGCCGGCGGACACGGTTCCGCTCGCCACGCTGCCGTCGCGCCGCGTTGCGCGCCCGCCGTCGCCCGGCGCGCCAGATGCCGTTGCCTGCGTACCTGGCGCGGCGACCGCAACGTGCGATCCTGGCGTGCTGTTAACCGCGCCGCCATCGGCCCGCCGCGCGCCGCCGTTCGCACCGCCGCCTGCGCTGCCGACAGCGCTTCCAGGGGAGCCTCCCCCGCGGACAACGACGCCGCTTCCGCCGGTTGCGCCGTGGCGCTCCGCAGCCCCCCCGCCGCCGCCAGATCCCGAGCTCCCTGCGTGCGTGGTACCGCCGCTTGAAACGGTCCCGCCCCCTGATGGAGCAGGAGCAGACGGCGCAGCGCCGCCGCTGTGAGTGCTACCCGAGCTGGCCTGGCCGCCGCCGCTGCCGCTCGAGCCGCCGCTCGAACCGCCGCCACGGGCCTGTTCCGCCGCCGCAGGTAGTGCGACCAGGACGAAAACCGCCAGCAATCGCTTCATGACGGAACCCTCTCACGAGGCACACAGCAACCGTCCGCGAACGTACGCCTCAAGATTCTCTAAGTATACGGCCGTACGGCAGCCGGCGGAGAGCACTCCTGCCGGCCTTTCTTGACACTGTTTTGAGACGGCCGATAGACTCCCAAAGAGGTGTCCTTCCACAGCACGACCATCCTGGCCATCCGACACCGCGACCGATCGGTCCTGGCAGGCGACGGCCAGGTGACCTTCGGTCAGACCGTCGTCAAGCAGACGGCCCGGAAAATCAGGCGCCTTTACAACGATCGAATCCTCGCCGGCTTTGCGGGGTCGGCGGCCGATTCCTTTGCGCTCTTTGCCCGGTTCGAATCGAAACTGGAGCAGTACCGGGGCAATCTCGAGCGGTCCGCCGTAGAGCTTGCCAAAGACTGGCGCACGGATCGCGTTCTGCGCCGGCTGGAAGCGATGCTGGTCGTGCTCGATCAGCACTCCACGTTCCTGCTGTCGGGTAACGGTGATCTCATCGAGCCGGACGATGGCATCGTCGCGATCGGATCGGGCGGTCCGTTCGCGCTGGCTGCGGCAAAGGCGCTTGCGGCCAACACGGACCTCGACGCCCGCGACATCGCGGAGAGAGCCATGCGCATCGCGGCCGACATCTGCATCTATACGAACGCCAATGTTGTCATTGAAGAACTCTGAAGACATAGAACTATAGAAACGCGGAACTCTGAAGACATAGAACTATAGAAACGCGGAACTCTGAAAGAAGTAGAGCTGTAGAACCAGTGGCCATCCCTCTACCGGAAACGACCCAGACGTCCGCTGGAACGCTCACGCCGCGGGAGATCGTGCGCGAGCTGGACAAGTTCGTCGTGGGACAGGCCGCCGCGAAGCGCGCGGTCGCGATCGCGCTGCGGAACCGGGTGCGGCGGCAGAAGCTCGCGCCGGAGCTGGCCGAGGAGATCGCGCCGAAGAACATCCTGATGATCGGGCCGACCGGCGTTGGCAAGACCGAGATCGCGCGACGACTGGCGCGTCTGGCCCAGTCGCCATTTTTGAAAGTGGAGGCCTCCAAGTTCACCGAGGTCGGCTACGTGGGCCGCGACGTCGAGTCCATGGTGCGGGACCTGGTTGAACTCGGCGTCGACATGGTGCGCGAGGAGCGTCTCCAGGAGGTACGCGCGAAGGCTGCGCAGAACGCCGAGGATCGCCTGCTCGACATCCTGCTGCCGCCGCCGCGCCCCGTCGCGCCCGACGAGGATCCAGCCGGGCGCGAGGCGCCGGGCCGGACGCGAGAGCACTTTCGCGATCAGCTCAAGAGCGGCCGGCTCGATACCCGCAGCGTCGAGCTCGACGTGCGTGAGAAATCGTTCCCGTCGTTCGAGATCATCGCCGGGTCTTCGGTGGAGGAAGTCGACGTCAACCTGAAGGACATGCTGCCGGGCCTCTTTCAGAGCAAGACGAAAAAGCGCAAGCTCAAGGTGCCGGAGGCCCTGGAGTACCTGCGGCAGGAGGAAGAGCAGAAGCTCATTGATATGGATACCGTCGCGAAGGCGGCGGTGGTTCGCGTCGAGCAGGCCGGCATCATCTTCATCGACGAGATCGACAAGATCGCCGGACGCGAGGGCGCGCACGGCCCCGAGGTCAGCCGCGAGGGCGTCCAGCGGGACATCCTCCCGATTGTCGAGGGGACGACCGTCAACACGAAGTACGGCATGGTCCGCACCGATCACGTCCTGTTCATCGCCGCGGGCGCGTTCCACGTTTCCAAGCCGTCCGACCTGATTCCCGAGCTCCAGGGCCGATTCCCGATTCGCGTCGAGCTCGAACCGCTCGGGAGGGACGAGTTCGTGCGCATCCTGACCGAGCCGAAGAGCGCGCTCGTCAAGCAATACACCGCGCTCATGGAGACCGAGGGCATCTCGCTGACCTTCACCGACGACGCGGTCAGGAAGATCGCCGATTTCGCGACGCTGGTGAACGAGCGCACGGAGAACATCGGCGCGCGCCGGCTTCACACCGTGATGGAGAAGCTGCTCGACGAGATCTCGTTCGAGGGCCCCGACCTGGAGAACAAGACCGTCCGGATCGACGAGGCCTACGTCACGAGAATGCTCGCCGACATCGTGAAGAACGAAGATCTGTCACGATATATCCTGTGATGGTCTTTGGAGCGCGGGGCTCTTGGCCGGCCAGCCGGCGCTCGAGCCTCGCCTCTCTCGTTGGCCTCGCCTGCCTTGTCTGCATTGACTGCGGCAAGAAAGGCCCGCCGCTGCCGCCGCTCGTCCGGCTGCCTCAGCCGCCCGCGGAGTTCTCGGCGGAGCTTCGGGGCGCGACCGTGGATTTCGACTTCACGGTGCCCGCCGCCAACACTGACAACTCTCGCCCGGCGAACGTCGGCCGCGTGGATGTCTACGGCCTGACGTCGCGCGAGTCGGTCACCGAGGCGCAGATCGTGAAGCGCGGCACGCGCGTGGGAAGCGTGGCGGTCAAGGCGCCGCGCGATCCGGACGACACGATCGACGAGGACGAGCCGGCGGCGGACATGCCGCAACCCGAAGGGAAGGGGCTCGACCAGGGTGCGCGCGCGCATCTCTCCGAGGTCCTCGAGCGCGCCGCGCTCCAACCGGTCCAGGCACCGGCCGACCGCCGCAACCGGTCGGCAAAGGCGACCGCCGCCACCGGTCCGCTGCTTGCGCCGCGTGCCGTGCCGCTCACGCGCAGCTACGTCGCGGTGGCGGTGTCGACGCGCGAGCGTCTCGGTCCGTACTCGAAGCCGGTGGCGATCCCAATCCTTTCACCACCGCCTGCACCTGGAAAGCCGAGCATGACCTACGACGAGAAGGCCATCACGGTGAAGTGGGATCCGGTCCCGATGCCGCCGCCGGTTCAACGGCCGCCCGCGGGCGGGGAGCTGCCGTCGACCGCGATCGGCGGAGGAGCGGTGACCGTCCGCTACAACCTGTACGAGGTGCCGCAGGGGGCGGCGCAGGCCAAACTCACGCGCGCGGCGCTCGACGAGCCGACGTACGCCGATGCCCGCGTCGTCTGGGGAGAAGAGCGCTGTTACGCCGTGCGCGCGGTCGAGATCGTCAGCGACCTGAGGATTGAAAGCGTCGCGGGGCCAACGGCGTGCACGACGCCGAAGGACACGTTCCCGCCGGCCCCGCCTGCCAATCTGCTGTCGTCACCGCTCGAGGGCGCGATCACCTTGATCTGGGAGCCGAGCCCGGAAAAGGATCTCGACGGCTACATCGTGCTGCGCGGCGCGTCTCCCGAGACGCTGACGCCGATCACGGATGCGCCGATCCAGGCGACGACCTACCGGGACGATCATGCGGCGTCCGGCGTGCGCTTCGTCTACGCCATCAAGGCGGTCGACAAGGCGGGCAACGTCAGCGGGCTGTCGAACGCCGTCGAGGAGACCGCGCGATGAGTCGCCGGGTTGGTCGCCGGGTTGGTTTGGTGATTTAATGCCGCGCATGGAGCGCCTCTACCGGTTTGCCGAGCGCGGCTCGACACGCTACGCGGTCGAGCGAGATGGGGCGGTGTACGCCCTCGACACCCAGATCAGTCACCTCGGCGACATCCTGCGCCGCGACTCGCCGGGCGCAGCCGGTGCCGCCGGGCGCATCGGCAACGTCGGCGGCGCCATTGAAGGGGGCATCGCCTCGCTGGCGCTCCTCCCGCCCGTGTCGCCCACGAAGATTGTCTGCGTCGGCCTGAACTACAAGGACCACGCGGCCGAGCAGAATCAGCCCCTTCCGGCGCAACCGCTCATCTTCATCAAGCCGTCGACCGCGGTTCTCGGCCCGGGCGGCACCATCAGGCTGCCGCCGGGCGTCGGACGCGTCGATCACGAGGCCGAGCTCGGCGTTGTGATCGGCCGGCGCGCGCACCGGGTGAAGCGCGCGCAAGCCTGGGACTACGTCCTCGGGCTGATCTGCGTGAACGACGTCACGGCGCGCGATCTGCAGAAGCAGGAGTCGCAATACACGCGGAGCAAGGGCTTCGATACGTTCGCGCCGATCGGGCCCTGCATCGCGATGGGGCTCGACGGGGCGCCGCGCGCAGTGGAGGGCTGGGTCAATGGCCAGCGGCGGCAGGTGTCGAGCACGACGCATCTGATTTTCCCCATCGACTACCTCGTCGAGTTCATCAGCTTCGTGATGACCCTGGAGCCCGGCGACATCATCTCGACCGGCACCCCCGCCGGCATCGGTCCGCTGGTCAACGGCGACACGGTGACCGTCAAGATCGAGGGCGTGGGCGAGCTGACGAATCCCGTTGGAGATGAGAGAAGCTAGAACCGAAGGGGGTCTTTATGAAGTTGTTCGTCGACACCGGAAGCATCAAGGACATCGAAGCGATCGCGCTGCTCGGCATTCTCGACGGCGTGACGACGAACCCTTCGCTGCTTGCCAAGGAGCCCGGTGATTTTCGCCAGAACCTGAAGAAGATCTGCGACATCGTGAAGGGCCCCGTGAGTGGAGAGGTGACGGCAACCGACTTTGCCGGCATGATTCGCGAGGGTCACGACATCGCGAAGATCGACGAGCACATGGTGGTCAAGGTCCCGCTCACGCGCGACGGCATCCGCGCCTGCAAGGCGCTGTCCGGCGAAGGCATCCCGGTCAACGTCACGCTGTGCTTCTCGGCCGCTCAGGCGCTCCTCGCCGCCAAGGCGGGCGCCAGCTACATCAGCCCGTTCGTCGGCCGGCTGGATGACATCGCCACGAACGGCCTGGATCTGATCCGCGAGATCGTGCAGATCTACGACAACTACGACTTCGGCACCGAGGTGCTCGTCGCGAGCTGCCGCCACCCGATTCATGTGATCGAGGCGGCGCGTCTGGGCGCCGACATCGCGACCTGCCCGCCGGCCGTCATCGATCAGCTGTTCAACCACCCGCTGACCAACATCGGGCTCGAGAAGTTCCTGAAGGACTGGGAGAAGGCCCAGACGGTCAAGGCCTGATGACAGATCCCTTCGACACCCTGGCAGACCTCGAGCAGCGTGCAGAGCTCGGTGGCGGCCAGGAGCGCCTCGGCCGCCAGCACGCCGCGGGCAAGCTGACGGCGCGCGAGCGCATCGAGCTCCTGTTCGACCCCGGCACCTTCGAGGAAGTCGACAAGCTGGTCACACATCGGTGCCGCGATTTCGGCATGGACCGGCAGATCATCCCGGGCGACGGCGTCGTCGCCGGCCACGGCCTGATCGACAACCGGCAGGTCTTCGCGTTCGCGCAGGACTTCAGCGTCTTCGGCGGCTCCCTGTCGGAGACCAACGCCGCCAAGATCGTCAAGATCATGGACCTGGCGATGAACCTTGGCGCCCCGGTGGTCGGTCTCAACGATTCAGGCGGCGCGCGCATTCAGGAAGGCGTGCTCTCGCTCGGCGGCTACGCGGACATCTTCCTGCGCAACACGCTCGCGTCGGGCGTCATCCCGCAGATCTCCGCGATCATGGGGCCGTGCGCGGGAGGCGCGGTCTACTCGCCCGCCATCACCGACTTCACGATCATGGTGCGCAACACCAGTTACATGTTCGTGACCGGTCCCGACGTCCTCAAGACCGTCACCCACGAGGACGTCACCAAGGAGGCGCTCGGCGGAGCGATGACGCACAACGCCACCAGCGGTGTCGCTCACTTCGCCGTCGACGACGACCGCGACTGCATCGCGCTCCTGCGCGAGCTGCTCTCGTTTCTGCCTTCGAACAACCTGGACGACGCGCCGCGCGGACCGACAACCGACTCGCCGGACCGCGAGGATGACTCGCTGGACCGGGCGGTGCCCCACTCGCCGAACCAGCCGTACGACATGCTCGACGTCATCCGGACGGTCGTGGACGACGGCAACTTCCTCGAGGTTCACGCGCACTACGCCAGGAACATCATCGTCGGGTTCGCGCGGCTCGACGGGCGCTCCGTGGGCATCGTCGCAAACCAGCCGGCGGTGCTCGCCGGCACGCTGGACATCGACGCGTCGGTCAAGGGCGCGCGGTTCGTGCGCTTCTGCGACGCGTTCAACATCCCGCTCGTCACCTTCGAGGACGTGCCCGGATTCCTCCCGGGCACCGTGCAGGAGTACGGCGGCATCATCCGCCACGGCGCGAAGCTGCTGTTCGCGTTCGCGGAGGCGACCGTGCCGAAGGTGACGGTGATCACGCGCAAGGCGT
>DASZFS010000620.1:0-8478 GCA_035939575.1 Vicinamibacterales bacterium
AACAGCTGACGCGCGCTCCGCACAAACATCCAGCACAAACTGTGACTGCAACTTATTGAAAAGACTAGTCTTGCGCCGGCGCGCAATGCCGCTACATGTTAAGTCGTTTAGATTGAATGACTTAACGCCTGAGAGGGTTCCAGATCCACCCACGTGGCCACGCTCATCAATGTAAAGACTTGATTCTAAATGACTTATTGTGGCGGAGAGGGTGGGATTCGTCCACCTTCGCGGCTTCCCCCTACGCGCTTCGCTCCAGGGGACAAGTCGCCGCTACGGCGGATCTCATGGTGTCGGTGAGCCAACCTTCGCGTCGTGGAAAGTTCGCTCGCTGGCTTGCCAATCATAGCTCGCTCACATCACAGGCGAGCGAAGGTTGGCGGAGAGGGTGGGATACGAACCCAATCCGGCCCTTTAGAATCTGCAAGTTACAGAATCTACATTGCCAGCGTTGCCGGGAATGCCAGCGTTGCCGTGGCACCTTGCACGCCATTGCACGCACGGCCGAGGTTCGTTCCGATCGTGAGGACTCGCTGTTCAGTAGCCGAGATCTTCCGGCTTCACCCACTCGATCTTGCCGTCGCGTTCGATGACGACCGGCAGGTGCTCTCACTTGTGGCGAAGCATGGCCTTGCGGACCCCGCGCCACGCGGGCCCCGCCACGTACGTGCCGTTTTTACTTCCGAGATCCTCGAGCGTGGCGGTGCCTTCTCGAACGACAATCCGCGCGTTGTGACGGGAGATGCCTGGTGCATCGATCCACACGGAGGCATCCACCCCGCGTCCGATAATGTTCTCGCCTTCCGCCAACGGCACCTGTTTGGTCTCCCGCCTCTTCGGGGATCAGCGGGGGTAAAGGTCGAGTCCTCCGCAATGAAAGTAGATGGCCGTCGTGAAGTTCGACGGGTTGCGAAAGCCACCGGCCTTGCGCTTGATGCTCATGATCTTGCTATTGATGCCTTCCGCCACGCCGTTGGTAATCGGGTGCTTGGCAAAGCGGAGCACGCCTTCGAGATGGCGCTTGAGCATGGACGCCGTCCGTTTCAACGGCTCGAGCCGAGAGTGGACGGCCCAGGCGTACCACCGTGAAGAGAAGCGTGTTACCGCGGCGCCCTGCCGATAGGTCCAGAGGGTCCGGAGTGCTTCCTTGATCGCCCACGCCCGGCCGACTTTGAGGTTCAACGCTTGGAGTGTGGCGAAGGATCCGGCGTGACGCTCGGGCCTGCGTTCGTCGCTGACGAGCCACAGATATTTCGTGCCCGTCAGCGGAGACTCGTCACCGGCGCGGGGAAACGCTCGGTGTTCCTGTTCCGCACGGTGTCAACTGCCTTGGTCATCTCCCGCATGATGTGGAACGATCGAACACGATTTTGGTACCGCCGCCGGGTAGGCCCTCCCCGGGTGGCGCTGATGTACGGTTCCCACATATCCAGCGCCACCGCCTTCAACGCCGTCCGCTGGTCATCGGTGAGCTGCGCGTAGCACGCCGCCAAGCTCTCGGTGCGCCGATCCTCGGCGACGAACTCGACGGTCGACCGTTCCAGATCGCAGACGATCGTGTGATACCGATGGCCCTTGCGAAACGCCTTCTCATCGACGCCGACATACGGGACCGGCCGAGCGACTATGCGGGCTCGACCGCGTGCGACGGCGCGCGCCATGACGCCCCACGCTTCATCCCACGTGATCCTCGCGATGCGACAGGCGCCGATCACTGTGCTGCACTGCAGGATCAAATCGATTACCAGCCGCTCCATCAATAGCGTGAATCGGCTCCGCACCTCGGCCCAGGGCACACGCACCTGGCGGACGCCGTGCGTTGGACACTTCACGCGCGGCACACGCGCACGCACCAACGTCTGGAACTGGCATGTGTCGAGGTGCCGCCAGATGCGTTCCTCTGCATGATCGCGGCAGGCGAGCTCCGCGGCGCATTCAGGACAGGGCCATCGCACGTCGGCCCCGTGTTCGACGCACAGCTCGATGCACTGGCCGTCGGTATCCAATTCCACGCGGCTGATGTGCCACGGCGCTTCCAGCCTCAGAATTGTTTCGAAGAGTTTCGTATCCCGCATCGACGATCTCCTGGCTGTCCGCGTTGTATTGCGTCGGTCCGGTCATCGCAATCAGCCCCAGATCGTCCCTGCCGGTTGACTGCCAGCAAGCGTCAGCTTGCTCGTGACAATTAACAGTCGCCCCGTGGAGGGGTCACCAGACCGGACTCGAGTGACGATCCGCGCAACCGTTCAAGCTATGACGGGCGAGCTGCCGATCGCTTCAGCATGGTGCGCCGATGGTTTGCGGACGCAGCTCCTTCGAGCACTTCGTTCAGAAATCGATGCGCAAGTGAACCAACGCAGGTTTCGAATCGCTGGTACGCTCGCACCAGATCTCGGAGTCCCGTTCGTGAAGCCCAGATCGTCGGGGGCAGGCGCGGATCGTGCGCGATGAGCCGTGCGACGCGGCCGCCCACATCCAACCGGTCAGCGAAGGCACCTGCTGCTGAGCGGGTGCCAGCGCACTTCGCCGTGATCGCTCGGGCCAGACGACCGGCCTCATGATCGAGCCCGTCGAGGTCGTACATCTTTCGGACTCGCTTCAGGTCCACTGCGCCCACTGGCGTCCCGTGCACACACAGTCCGGATCCCTTGGCGAGATACGCCCGCGCGCGGTCGAGCGCCCAGCGTTCTGGCCAGGCGGGACGAATATATGTGTCCGAGCCCCACGGTCTGAATCCATCAAACCACAGCGACTGGTGAAGCACATTGCGCCCTGATCGGCTCGATGGCATCTGCAGCGTGAGCATGAGCCAGCGCCCGTCCCACCCGGCCTCCGGGGCGTCCAGGCGTGCAGCAATTCCCTGGATCACTTGCTGGCGGTCCGCCGTAGGCCAATAACGTGCGAATCGGCGGGGTCCGGAGCGACGGAGCGCACCCTCAGCGACCATCCGCGTGAGGTGGCTCTTCACATTGGTGGGTGAGATGCCGAGCGGTCTTGACAGGGCGACGACCTGACCGGTCCTCAGCGGGCGGCCTGCCAGCACAAAGATCCCGAAGAGGATCGTTCGGGTCGAGTCAACGGGCATAGTTGCAAATGGCAGCCGGATTGGTATAGTACTGCAACCAACTAGGGAAGCCAATCCACAGCATGCTCAGACGCAGAGCGTTTAAGAACTGCCAGTCCTGCGGGATGCCCCTGAGCCGTGACGATCGAGGAGGCGGTACCAACGTGGACGGATCCAGAAGCGAGATGTACTGCTCACATTGCTACCAACGCGGTCGTTTCGTGATGCCCAACATCACCGTTCAACAAATGCAGGAACGGGTGCACGTGAAGCTGGCGGAGGCCGGTACGCCTCGGCTCCTCGCCGCGCTGCTGACGCGAAGAATTCCCCGCCTGAAGCGGTGGAGGAGCGAATCATGACACGCGTGACCTTGGGCGTGCTGCTCGGCGTGGCGATCGGCATTGCCGATGTTGTGATGATGCTGCCTCTGTCGTTCCCCGACAAGCGCGCGGCGCTGCTGGGCGCATTCTGCGCGCGGTTCGCACTCGGCTTTTTTGCGGCAACTGTCAGGCTCCCCGTGTCACCGGTCACCTCCGGCCTGCTCGTTGGCATTCTCACAAGCGTGCCAGACGCCATCATCACGAAGGCGTATGCTCCGATCTTCATCACAGGGACGCTCTTCGGAGCGCTGGCCGGATGGATCGTGGGTCGCTGGGCCCCGCCATTCGCTTCCTAGGACAGCGCGTGAGTCGCGATCGTGGTTTTTCACCCACGACAATTCCGGAAGGACCGGTCTCCCAAACGAGCCAGTACTTTGTGGTTCGCTCGGTACCGATGAGTCAGCTGCCTCGTACACATCGACAATGAACCGATAGCCGAACCGGTGTATGGTCCGCACGAACGTCGGCCCGTCGGCCGTGTCCCCGAACGCCCGCCGGACTTCCCTGACCCAGACCCCTCGGGACTCGACTCGCCTGAAGGCCGGGAATATTCGCTCACGCCGCGTGCAACGTGAAGGCGACGCGGATGGTGTCGAATGCGAAGACGACCTGGTTGTTCAAGGTCTTGTCCAGCAGGCCGGCATCGATGAGCGCGTGCACATCGCCGTGAACCGCCTTCACATCGCGATTGACGCGGCGCGCGATTTCCCGAATCGTGAGCGGTCCTTGGGCAGCCATCGTCTTGAGCAGCTCCCAGCGTTTGGCCGTGAGCACCCTCCACAACAGTTCCGGCGTGGAGAAGCTGATCCGGGCGGCCTGCCTCTTGCCTCTGAATGCGTCGAGCGCTCGACGCGTCACGTCTCCTCTCGAGGCGACCTCCAGCGTTACGGTTCTCATCTTTGCTTTCTCCAAGCTTCCACGTCTGCCCAGAAGTCCGCTAACAGCTTCTCGTATCCGTTGAAGGTGTAGACCGTTTCGACGTCGCCCGCGTGCCGGTGGTCACCTTTGCCCTTTTCGTTGTCGTACCGCAACACGCATTCGCCCGCCACTACCAGCGCCAGACGATATTTGAATCGATGCGTCGACCCCGTCGCGGGATGTGGAATGCGCCAGATGACGATTTCTGCGAAGGCATCCTCGGCAAGGACATGACGCTCCTGGGCCAGCGCCTCGGCCTTCACGTTGGACAAGATACCAACAGTCGTTGGTTGTTGTCAATTACTCCAACACTCTGGTAAGGCACTCTCGCGCTGTGGTGTCGACGAACCGACACAACAGCGCGGTGGTTCGATGCGTGCCGGTTGATCGCGTATTGCATCGCTGAGTACGTGATCTTCCAGCCGGCGTGATGCCGCTCCGCTTCCAGACAGCGAAGCCCATCGGCTACTTACCGGACGGCCAACCGTGTGTCGTTCAGCGTTCCTCCGGTTCGCGAAGAGCGCCTCGCCCGCCCGCGTAGCACTTTAGGGATGCGGCGCCTCGGTGTCTCGTCCGAGGCTGACCTCGAGATGTTCGAGGTTTCGAGCGCAGGCGGCGGTTGTGGCAGATCGCTTCGGTCTCGTACGAAAACTCGTACGCGAACTCACTTTGAGCAAGACAACTTTAGGCTGGTCAACAAGATATGGTTGGCGGAGAGGGTGGGATTCGAACTCAACACGGCGCTTTAGATTCTGTAAGTTACAGATTCCACATTGCCGGCATTGCCGTGGATGCCAGCGTTGCCGTCGCACCTTGCACGCTGTCGCACGCTGGCCGCCTTCGTGTCTAACTCGTTCGCCGTGCTACCGCCGATTGGCCACCTTCAGCACGCGCCGTCGGACTATCGCCGACTTCAGGTCGAAGTTGGCCTGCATGTGCATCCAGAACTGCGGCGTCGTTTTGAAGAGTTGCGCGAGGCGGAGCGCCGTGTCGGCGGTCACGCCGCGCTTGCCGCGCACGAGCTCGTTCAGGCGCACCGTGGACATCCCCAGCGTCTTGGCGGCCGCGGACTGCGTCATCTCGAGCGGCTTCAGGAACTCCTCGAGGAGGATCTCGCCAGGGTGCACCGCCGGCCCCAAGCTCGCGGCATCACGGGGGATGCTCTCAGTGGTAGTCCTCGCAACAGACGTCGTGCGCATCGTGCCTCTCCCACCGGAATGTGATCCGGTACTGTTGGTTCACGCGAATGCTGTGCTGCCCCTTCCGGTCCCCAGCCAACGCCTCAAGGCGATTGCCGGGAACAGCCGCCAGATCATCCAGTCGTTGCGCGCTGTCAAGCATCGTCAACTTCCGATGCACAATCGGCCAGATGTCGCGGGGCACACGGCGCGCGGCCTTGCGTTTCGCTCTTCCCATAGGTCCGCGGTTGTGGCGTCCGCGAACGACTGGATCATGACATTACGATATACGGATACCGTGTATCCGTCAAGGCTTCGCGTACACGCGGCTTCTCACAAACGCCGCGGACCCCATTCGTTGGCGCATGCCGGAGCGTACCCCGACTGCCGGCCGTCCTGCTCTCGAAGCGCCTGGGGTACACCGCGGCGATGATGTCGTGCTCGACCGCGAGCAAATCTCGCCTGGCGTACACTCGTCTGCCACGGTGAGCTACTCGTGGCGATCGTCATGGCGGCCCACTCGGGCCTCCTCCTGCCGCCGGCCGCGCAGCCGCGGCTCGGAGCAGCTGCGCCATCCCCGCGAACAGCGCTGCCAGCGTCGACGCGGTTTCGGGAGGCGCCTCGATCACCAGCCCGCCACCGGCGATGTGCTGAACACGCAGACCTGAAATGAGCCGCTGGATTTCACTGTTCGATGGGACCCACTCCTGGCCTGCGGCGGCTGCGCCTGGTGGGTCGCGCGACTCGTCCGCCGCCGCCACGACCGCCTCGATCTCGCGCTCCGTGCCATCGTCCTCTGGAACACTAACGTCCCCGGGGCGGGCCGCAACGGGCGAGATCGCCGGCGCAACGACGCGCTCGATGCGGGAGAGAAAGCTCCCGGAACGCTCGAAGGCGACCTCGTCGCTCGTCCCATCGAACAGTCCGGTGAAGAATGCCTTCTTGGACCCGACGAGATCCGCGATCCGCGACTCGATCCCCGGCTCGCTCACCAGGTTGTACACGTCAATCGGGCGGCGCTGTCCGAGTCGGTGGATCCGCCCGATTCGCTGCTCGAGCACGGCGGGATTCCAGGGAAGCTCGATGTTGATGCAGGCGCTTGCGGCTCGTTGCAGGTTGAGGCCGACGCCGCCCGCGTCGGTCGCAAACAGAACGCGGCAGGTGGGGTCGTCGTGGAAGTCCACCAGGTTCTGCGTGCGCCGTTTCTGGCCCTCTGCGCCGGTGAAGAACGCCGACCTCACGTCCTCGCGCTCAAGCTGGTGGCGCGTCGCCCAATGCGCGAGCCGGAGCATCCGCCGCCACTGGCTGAACACCACCACCTTGCGCCCTTCGATCAAGGCAAGCTGGCCAATCAGCTCGCGCAGTTCCACCAGCTTCGGACTCGCCAGCCCCCGCAGTGTGGAGTCCGTCGGCCGCTCGATCCGTGACAAGTCGGGCCAGATCTGCTCGAAGCGCAACTGGGCCAGGCCGTTGGCGATGATGCGCTGCGTGGTGAGCAGCGTCATCAGCCGTAAGAACTCCGCTTGCGCGAGCGGCCGCTGCTTCGCGCGGCCGAGGATCTGCGCGACCGGCAGGTTGAGTGCGTCGTGCTCGTCGATCTGTTCGGCCGTCATCTCGATGGGAATGCGCGCGTCGGTCCGCGCGGGCAACTGCGACAGCACCTCGCGCCGCACGCGTCGGACCATGCAGGCAGCCAGACGGGTCCGCAACGTTTCGAGGTTCCGGGCGCCGCTGATCTCTGTCTCTCCATCCACCGGCGTGGTGTGCCACGCAGCCAGGCGCCACTTTGGCTCCAGCGCGAAGTCGTCGACCCACTCGACGATCGACGCAAGCTCATCGAGCCGGTTCTCCATCGGTGTGCCGGTCAGCACCAAACGGAACGCGGGTTCCAGGCGCTTCACGGTCAGGGCGGTCTTGGTCGCCCAGTTCTTGATCCGCTGGGCTTCGTCAAGCACGACGATGTCCGGCGTCCACTCGCGAACGACGTCGACGTCACGAATAAGCTGTTCGTAATTCACCATGAGGAATCCGCGCCGACACGCCTCGAACGCGACGCGGCGCTCGGCGGGCGTTCCCTCGACGACGCCGGCTGGAGCGTCAGTGAAGGCCTGCCACTCACGAAGCCACTGCGGCTTGAGCGCGGCGGGAACGACGAGAAGGCCACGGCGGACACGGCCGGTGTGCCAGAGGGCGTGGCAGGCTGCGATCGCCTGCGCGGTCTTGCCGAGACCCATGTCGTCGGCCAGGAGAAGGCGACCCCGCGCGAAGAACCGCTCCACGCCTTCGCGCTGATAGGCGTAGAGCGATTGTTTGAGGGTCCGCAGTGCCCGGTGCAGCTGCCTCCGCCCGTCCGGGTTCTGCTCCTGGCGCGTGAGTCGCGCGCGCTCTTCCTGCAGCAGCGCGTACAGTGCGGGCTCGCCGTCGCCGGCGCGAAGCGCCGCGAGCAAGCGGCCCACCAGGGCCAGCCGCTGCGGCGTCGCGTCGGGAACCGCTACCGTCCAACCGTGTCCGTCTACTGGACGCAACCAGTCCCGCAGACCGCGGCCCGGTGCGCCGTCGACCCAGCGAACGCGCGCCAGCCAGTCGCCAGGGCCGGTCAACGGACGGATGGGATCCCAGTACAAGGGCGCCGGAGTCGTCTCGAACTCAATGTCGACGCGATGCCGCTTCGAGACCACGTCCTCGAGGACGGCGATGAGATGCTTGCACAACCCCAGCGAGTTCCGGAGAAAATCGGGACACTCGCAACTGCCGTCCAGCGGCTCGATGCGCCGGAGTAGGGTGCGGTACGGACGTGCGCGCGACCCGCGACGCCGGGTCGCGTACAGGCCCAACACGCGGCCGTCCGACGATCCGAATCTCGTCCGCGCGGGCGGACGCGCAACGGCGAAGCACCGCGTCGAGCGCGTCTCGCTGGACCGGCCAGTCGCCGTCCCGG
>DASZFS010000621.1:0-17514 GCA_035939575.1 Vicinamibacterales bacterium
GCATGGGGGGGACGTACAACCCGCAGAAGGCCCGGTCGAGGTGAAAGGACCGCTTGCCTCGGCCGTCGTCGATGGTCACGTCGAAGCTGCCAGACGCGGCGATGATGAGCTGCTCGAGCCGCTTGTGCGCGTGCCCGCCGCGATCGGCCCCGCCCGGTACGTCATACAGGTAATACACGCGCTGGATGTCGAAAGGGACGTGACGACACCCCTCCACGAACGTCAGGTTTCCGCGAGGATCCTCGACCTTGGGCAGATAGATGAGCCCGCACCGCGTCGTCTGTGAGCTCTCCTCCATCTTCAGGACGGAACCGGCAACTCGTACGTGTCGTAAGCAATCGTCCTCGCCCCGAAGCTTTCCTTGTACGCCGCGAGGCCGGCGTTCAGATGGCGGCCGTGGTCCTCGGTGGAGATCCCGAAATCGAAGTAGGGAACCTCCGCGTACGTGCGGTTCAACAGCACGTCGAGAACGCAATCGACGACCGCCAGCTTCCTGCCTTCGTCGCTGGCGGTCATATATTGGACGTGGGCGACGCGTGGGCTCTCGTACATGATGACCCCGCCCAGCAGGTCGTCACCCCTGTACGCCCCGAACAGCCGGATGCGTTTCGGAAACCGCGCGGCGAGCTCCCGGATCTCCTCGCCGGTGTGGGTCGGAACCCGGCTGTGCCGTCGCTGGAGCTGATCCTTCGCGATCGCCATGAAGCGGTCGAAATCGTTGCTCTCACGCACCTGCAGGCCGCTCGCTGCGGCGCGCCGCGCGCTCCACCGGCGCCCCTTGGTCGGCCGCGGGCGTTCGCTCATCGGGATCGTCGACGAGACGTCGCGGTGCGCGAGCAGCGCGCGATGACGAAACAGCGCGTACAGGTCTTCGTCCGCCGGCAGACTGTGATAGATGTGCGGGATTCTCTTGTACACGAGCCTGGTCATTCGCTCCGCCCGCAGATGTGCCAGCAGCGCCTCGAACAGCGCGAGCATGGTGTCCATGCCCATCCGCCAGTCCGAGACGATGCCCCCGAACGTGAGCCCGGCGTGTGAATGGAGCGCCCCTCTATCGGCATTGGCCGGCATCACGGCAACCAGGCGTCGCTCGTCAAAGAACATGACAGAGTGATCGACGAATCGATCCGCGTGGTACTCCATGTAGTCCCGGAGGAACAGGAAGCTGCCGTTCTTGGCGCCGTCGACAAACTCGTCCCACGTCTGTCGAGCCCGCGCGGTGTACTGCTCGACGCGCATATATTTGCGTCACCATGGTTGAGCCAGTTCGGCGAATCCGAATCCCGTCGCCCCGCAGCCGTTGCCATTGTAGAAGAGGTAGACCTTGTCCCCGTGCCGCCAGACGCTGGAGTAGGCAATCATTTCCGAATCCCAACCCTCCTCCGACACGTCGATGCCGACCAGGTCGTCCTTCCGCTGCCATTCGAGGCCGTCGCGCGACTCAGCGTAGCCCAGCCGGTAGCCCTTGGACTTCGTCCGGATCGAATAGAACATCCGATGGCGTGTCGCGTCCTTGAGCACCCAGGGCCGTCCGAAGGCGTGTTCGTCGGCGTTCTGGAAGTCGAGTGAGACGCGGCCAAGCTTGCCCCAGGTTCGGCCGTCCGCCGACTCCAGATACCGGAGATTGTAACGTGGCAGGGACTTGCCTCCGACCGTCGTCCAATCGCTGCCCGCGACATACCACATCCTGAATCGCCCTTCGTCTTGCATCACGAAGGCCGATGTCCGGTTCAGCAGCTCGTCGTCGCTCCGGTCGATGATCGGCACGGCGCTCGACCGCCGAAAAGACACGCCGCCGTCCGTGCTGATCGCCAGGCCCTGGAACTGAAAGTAGCGGACCTTGTAGCCAAGCTGATAGCCGACATAGTAGAGATACAGCTCGTCGCCGCGCGTGACGATGGACGTTGGCACGACGCCGTTTTCGTCGAACGCGCCCGGCGTGCCGATGTCGAGCACCGGCGTTTCCGAGACGCGAACGACGACCGACGGGTCGTGCGCGTCGACTTCGACGAACCCCACCCGTCCCACCGTTCCCTCGTCACAGAAGGCAACATACACACGCAGGATGTCGTCATTGACCTGGTACGGCGTGGGCGGAAACGCGTATCGCCGGGCCCACGGCACGCTCCCGGACGGTGCGTAGATGAGCCCCCTCTTGCGCCATTTCATTCCTCGTCCGCCTTGATCTTGAAGAGCGCCCGGCTGCTGGCACGCGGCCGCGGCTCCCGGTCGGCTTTGTAGACCTTGCCGGGAACCGTATCGCGCGTGACGACGGTCCCGGCGGCGATCACGCAGTCACGCCCGACCTTCACGTTATTGCCGACCGCGCTGTTCACGCCGAAGAAACAGCTCTCGCCGATCTCGCAGTAGCCCGAGATCACCACGTGCGACGAGAGGAACGAATGATCGCCGATCGTCGAGCGATGCCCGATGTGATTGCCGCTCCACAGGATCACGTTGTCGCCGAGACGCGCGTGATACTGGAGCACGTTGTGCTCGAACACGAAGCAGTTCTCTCCGATCGACACGTTGTGCCACACGAACGCGTGTGTGCTCACGTAGGACACCGGCGTGTAGCCCTTATCCTTGGCGGCCTGGAACAGCCGCCTGCGGACCCGGTTCAGTCGCGTGTGGGTCACGGCAACGAAGGCGCGATACTGCGCGGGAGGGTAGAGCGATTGGACCTGCTCGAACGGAACCACCGGCAGCCCGAACAGCCGGTCGCGCTTGAGAAACGGCGCTTCGACGCTGAAGGCGGCAACCTCGAATGGTGAATCGCGGGTAAAGTACTCGAAGGCAATTTCGGCGAACTCGCCGTCGCCCACGATGACCAGCTTTTCTCCCGTCTTCTGCATGGGCATGGGTCCAGCGTGACCCGGGGATTGTACAGTCGTTCCGTCCTGGCCGGAGACGCCGTGCTCGTCGGCGCGGCGCTCGTCCTCACGCTCACGTGTCTCCTGACGGTCGAGCGCGTCCAGGTGGGCAACGGCTTCGGATGGGACGGTGTCGTCTACGGGAACTGGGCACGACATTTTTACGAAGAGGTCGTTGTCACGCGCGTGGACGCTTATCACGTGCAACGCATCCTTCCTGCGGCGGTCGTCCACTACTCCATGCGGCTCCTCGGCGTGCGGCGGACCGACGCCGCCATCCTGCGGGCGTTTGGTCTCTACGCGGTGGCGATGTTGACGCTCGCCGCGTGGGCGTGGTGCGGCATTGCACGGAAGCTGGAGCTGAGCCTGGCGGGGAAATGGCTCGGCTTCGTCGGGTTGTTCGTGAACTATACCGCGCTCAAGTACGTGTATTACGTCCCGGCCGGAACGGAGGCGACCGCGTACGCCCTCGGAACGCTCATGCTATGGGCCTACCTGTGTGATCGTCCCCTCGCGCTCGCCGTGATGATCCTGTTGGGCGCGTTCGACTGGCCGGCCTGCCTGCAGGTCGGCGTGCTGCTGCTGATCTTCCCGCACACCGACCCATCGCCGCGCGGCATTCGTTCCGTTCCACGGGCCGTTCCCGTCGCAGCGGCCGGCGTCCTTACGGCCGCCGCGGCTGTCTGGATGTACGCCGTGCTTCGAACGCCGCCCACGCTCCAGAACGTTTTCGTGGAACCGCAGTATATCGACCCGTACCGCCCGGCGCTGCCGCTGAGCGCCGCCATCTCGCTTGCCTATCTCTGTCTCGGTGCGTTTCCGCTGCTGGACTGGGACCGCCTCTACGACCTGCGGTGGCTGTTTGCTCGTCGCCATGTCCTCTCGGCGATGCTGGTGGGCGCGGGCGCGCTTATCCTCCAGGCCGCCCAGCGCGCGCTATCCGTGCCTGCGCCGTTCGAGCCCCTGAGCGTGGTCCTCAGGCAGACGGTCTTTGCGTCTGTCGTCGAGCCCGCGGTATTCCTCGTCGCGCACATCGCGTTCTTCGGGCCGATGTTCCTGCTGGTCATGTTCCTGTGGAAGGAGACGTGTCGGCATCTGCACGACGCGGGGATGGGCGTGACGCTCGCCGTGTTCCTCGGGCTTCTGCTCAGCCTCACCAGCCAATCCCGCTTCTTGATCAACATGTTTCCTCTGCTGCTGCCCTTCGTCGTCAAGGCGGCCGACGCACGACGTTGGGGCGCCGCGCCCTACGCGCTGATGCTGTTGTCGAGCGTTGCCCTTTCCAAGGTCTGGTTCACGATCAATACGGGCCCGTTCACTGGGCGTCTTCACGAGTTCCCGGATCAGGGACTCTTCATGACCCATGGGCCGTGGATCTCCCCGAAGATGTACGCGGTCCAGGGCGCGCTGTTCCTCGTCCTGGGCGCAGTGATGTACGGCGTCATGATGGCCGACTGGCTGACCGACGTCCGGCTTCGTTGCGACGGCCAATAGGGAAGTTCCGATCGGCAGGCGCCAACCGCGGGCGAGGAGACCTGCCTCCGGCGCCAGCAGCCACGCCAGGCACCGGTTCAACACCGGCACGACGGCGAGATCGTCGAGCGTCTGCGCTCGGGAGTCACCGTCGGACCTGCGGCGGGACCATGTCGTGAGGAGTCGCCGCCGGATCCACATCGGCGGCAGGAGCGCCGCCATGAAATAGCTGAGGATGTCGACCCGGAAACCGGCCCGCGCGAGGGCGGCATGCAGCGAAGCGCGGGAATAGCGTCGATAGTGACCGGCGTAGTCGTCCGCGTAGCTCCACAACGCGGAATGCGCGGGCACCGTCAACAGCAGCCGTCCGCCCGGAACGAGCTGCGCGTGCAACCGGTCGAGGACTTCGCCATCGGCCGGCAAATGCTCGAGCACGTCGAACAGGCCGATCAGGTCGAACCGCGCTCTGAACGGAAGGCTCCGCGCGTCGGCCTGCACGAGCGGACAGCGGACGCGCCCGCGCGCGTAGCGCAGCCCGTCTTCGGAGAGCTCCGACCCGACGACGTCGCCGTTACGGCATACCGCTTCCAGGACTCGCAACACGTTGCCTGTACCGCACCCGACCTCCAGGACGCGATATCCCGGCTCGAGAGGGGCGACCAGCGGCCCGAGGACCGCCTCGATCACGCGATTCCGCGCCGCGAACCAGAAGTGGCGGTCCTCGGCGGCGAAGAGCGCCGCAAATTCTGTCGGCTGCCTGTGTGCTACCATGCGCGTCTCGACCGCGCGAGCTCAGTCCCCGCAGGTGGCGCCCTACGCCGTGACCATCGACTCCAGCTCCCCATCAATCCGCATCCCGTTCAATAAACCGTGCTTTGCCGGCAACGAAGTCGCCTACATGGCCGCGGCCGTTGCCAACGGTCACATTTCCGGCGACGGCCCCTTCACGAGAAAGGCTTCGGAGATGCTCGAGGCAGCCCTTGGCGTTCCCAAGGTCCTGTTGACGACCTCCGGCACCCACGCGCTCGAGCTGGCGGCGCTGCTGCTCCGGATCGAGCCGGGCGACGAAGTGATCGTGCCTTCGTTCACATTCGTGTCGACCGTCAATGCGTTCACTCTGCGCGGCGCGCGCCCGATTTTCGTCGACATCCGCCCGGACACGCTGAACCTCGACGAGGGTGCGATCGCACGCAAGGTCACACGCCGCACGAGGGCCATTGTCCCGGTACACTACGCCGGCGTCGGTTGTGAGATGGACGCCATCATGGACGTAGCGGCACACCACGGGGTCGCCGTCGTCGAGGACAACGCGCACGGCCTGTTCGCCAGGTTCCGCGGGCGCTACCTGGGAACTTTCGGCCGGCTCGCGATCCAGAGCTTTCACGAAACCAAGAACTTCATGTGCGGTGAAGGCGGCGCGCTCCTGATCAATACCCCGGAGCTCATCGAGCGCGCGGAGGTTCTCCGCGAGAAGGGCACCAACCGCAGCCGCTTCTTTCGCGGTGAAGTCGATCGGTACACATGGGTCGACGTCGGCTCGAGCTATCTTCCTTCCGATATCCTCGCCGCCATGCTCTGCGCTCAGCTGGAGGCGCGGGCCCGCATCCAGGCCGGGCGGCAGCGGGTCTGGGAGGCCTACGCGGCGGGTCTTGGGCCCTGGGCGGAAGAGAGAGGTGTCGGTCTTCCAGTCGTTCCGGATCACTGCGAGCAACCCTATCAGATGTTCTACCTGCTCATGCCGTCGCTCGACGACCGGCAATCGTTGCTCGCCCACCTGCGCGCCAGGGGTATTGTCGCCGTCTTCCACTACGTGCCTTTGCACCTCTCCGAGATGGGGGCGCGTTTCGGCGCTGGTCCCGGTGATTGCCCGGTGACCGAACGCGTCAGCGATTGCCTCGTACGGCTTCCGTTCTTCAACGATCTCGACGGCGCCGATCAGGACGCGGTTGTGAGCGCCGTCCGGAGCTGGACTCCCCCGAATCCCCGGAGTCCGCGGCATCCCCGGCATCGATGACCGGCTCTGCGCCGATCGGAGTCGACCCCGCGACGCTCCCAACGGTCTCCGTCGTGGTCCCGATCTACAACAGCGAGCGAACGATCGGACGGCTTGTCGCGCGGATTTCCAGCGTGCTCGCAACCGTTGCGCGAGACCACGAAATCGTGCTCGTTGACGATGGGAGCGGCGATGGGAGCTGGAGGGTGATCGAGTCTCTCGCGCGCGAGCGTGAGGGTGTGCGCGGCGTTCGTCTCATGCGCAATTACGGCCAGCACAACGCGCTGCTCGCCGGAATCCGCTCCGCCAGCTGCGACGTCGTCGTCACCCTCGATGACGACCTCCAGAATCCTCCCGAGGAGATCCCGAAGCTCCTCGACACGCTCGCCGAGGGGTACGACGTGGTGTACGGCGACGCCGCTTCCCGCCAGGCGAGCGTCTGGCGCAGGCTCGCGACGCGGCTCACGCGTTGGATCCTGAAGAACGTGATGGCGGAGGAGGCCGCCGCCCGCGCCAGCGCGTTTCGTGCCTTCCGAACGCAGATGCGCGAGGGGTTCGCAGGCTACCGAAGCGGCTTCGTCTCGATCGACGTGCTGCTGTCCTGGTCGACGACCCGGTTCGCCGCGGTGGCGGTCCGGCACGATCCGAGAGAGCTCGGGACGTCGAACTACACGTTGACGAAGCTCCTCGTTCACGCGATCGACATGTTCACCGGCTTCAGCACGCTCCCGCTCAGGCTCGCGAGCATCGTCGGCTTCGGATTCACGCTGTTCGGGATCGCGCTGTTTGCCTGGGTCGTGGGTCGCTATCTGGTCCTGGGCTACAGCGTACCCGGATTCCCGTTCCTCGCGTCGGCGATTGCCATCTTCTCTGGCGCTCAGCTCTTCGCGATCGGGATCATCGGCGAGTATCTGGCGCGGATGTACGTCCGGAGCATGGGGCGGCCCGACAGCGTCGTGCGCAGCCGCGTCGGCTTCCCGCCCGGCGTCGCTGGCGCTGCCCGCTCCGGCGGAGACGACGCGTGAGCGGCGGCCCGGTGCCGGCCGCGCTTTCGCCGCTCGAAGAGGCGCGGTTTGGCGTCCGGACCGCTCGCGCGGCCAATTTCGTCACAACGGGGTCGCTGCCCGCAGTGCTCGACTTCTGCTCGGCGAACCATGTGAGGTTTCTCATCGCCAAGTCGCGGGCCGACCAGAGCGGAGCCGCCCAGCAGATGGAGCGGCTCGGATTCCTGCTGACCGAGACCACCATGTTTCTGACGCGGGATCTCGCTCGGACGCCAGTTCCGCCGCACGACGGTCCGCTGACGATCCGTCCCTTCCAGCTGGGGGATGAACCGACCGTTCGCGCGATCGCAGCGCAATCCTTCCGCGGCTACTTCGGCCATTACCATGCTGATCCTCGGCTCGATCCGGCCAAATGCGACGAAGCCTACGTCGATTGGGCGGCGCGTTCTTGCGCCTCGACGGAGGTTGCTGATGCGGTCTTCATGGCCGAAGAGGAGGGCACGGTCGTTGGCTTTCTGACCCTCAAGCGCAACAGCGCGGAGGAAGGGCAGCCGGTACTGTCTGGCATTCTCCCGCGGGCGCGCGGGCGAGGGGCGTACCGCCTCCTCATTCGCCAGGGTCTCGAGTGGTCGCAAGGGCTCGGCGCTGTGCGCAGCGTCGCTGTCGTGCACGTAGCCAACACCCCAGTGCTCCGGACGCTCGGGAGGCTCGGGTACGAGCCCACGTACGCTTTCTATACCTTCCACAAGTGGTTCGACTAATACGGAACGGGACTGAAGACTCATGGTCCGCGTGCAGTTGCCTCGCCGCAAGAATCAAGGTTCTCAACAGGTGGACAGGGTGGTCAGAAATCGAGGGCGTAGGCAACTGCACGCGGACCATGAGTCTTCAGCCCAGCCCAGCTCAGAGTCACAGCCCGCCTTACAGTCTTCAGCCCGTTTATGAGATGGCTTGAACCGCAGCAGCCGGCTAGTCGACGATGAGATAGGAGCGGTCGGGCAGGAAGCGCGACCGTCTGACCGGATAGCGGCTGAGGCCGAGGACTTCTCGAAGCGCCAGTGTCTCTCCCGGATAGTCAGCGGAATTCAGCTCGTCGAACGCGAGCACGCTGCCGCGTACGAGCCGCGGACGGATGGCTTCGAGCGCCGCCTTCGTCGGCTCGTAGAGCGCAAGGTCGAAGATCGCGAGCGCGACGATCATCTCCTGGTGCTGCTCGAGATAGGGCCCGACCGTGTGCGTGACGTCGCCCGGCACGAGCTCCCACTTCCGAATCTGCGGGACCACGTTCTCCTGTTGGTGGTAGTCCAGGAGCGCCTCGAGATAGGCCTGGTAACCGTCCGGTACGGCATAGCCGCCCCGCTTGATGGTCTCCGACGGGACGTCCGCCGCGCCCGGCTCGGGGTAGCCGGCGAACGTATCGAACCCGATGACCCGCCGCGCGTGGTTATACGGCTCGTGAATGGCGCGAAAGCTCTCGCAGAGCGCCAGAGTCTGTCCCCACCAGACACCAAACTCCAGGATCGCGCCCGGCACGTTCACGATCATGCGGTAAAGCTCGTCGACCCACAGCACGCTGGCCAGCGCCGGGGCGCGGATGTAGAGGCCGAGGTTGACCAGCAGCTGATCGTCCGGCATCGGGCGCCGGCGGAAGAGATCGTAGAGACGGTCGCGGTTCGAGATTGTGGCGGCAGTCGAACGCACTTGCGGGTTGTAGTCGGTCAGGCCCACGATTCCGCAACCCTCAATCCTCAACGTGATTTGGTGGGCCCACCAGGACTTGAACCTGGAACCAGCCGATTATGAGCCGGCGGCTCTAACCGTTGAGCTATGGGCCCTCATTTTTGTGAACTTCGAAGTTCCGAGTTTTGACTTCAGAGTTTTGAGTTCTGAGTTCTACGAAGTTCTACCTTCCAGGAATGCCCGCAGCTTGCGCGAGCGCGACGGATGCCGCAGCTTGCGCAGCGCCTTGGCCTCGATCTGGCGGATGCGCTCGCGCGTGACGGCGAAGCTCTGGCCGACCTCCTCGAGCGTGTGCTCGCTGCCGTCGCCGACGCCGAAGCGCATCTTGATGACCTTCTCCTCGCGCGGCGTCAGCGTCTTCAAGACCGATTCGGTCTGTTCCTTCAGATTGAGGTTGATGACCGCTTCGGCCGGCGAGACGACCTGGCGATCTTCGATGAAATCGCCGAGATGCGAATCTTCCTCCTCGCCGATCGGCGTCTCGAGCGAGATCGGTTCCTGCGCGATCTTGAGGACCTTGCGGACCTTGCTCACCGGGATATCCATCCGCTTGGCGATCTCCTCCGACGTCGGCTCGCGACCGAGCTCCTGCACGAGCGCGCGCGAGGTGCGAATGAGCTTGTTGATGGTCTCGATCATGTGGACCGGGATGCGGATTGTCCGCGCCTGGTCGGCGATGGCGCGGGTGATGGCCTGGCGGATCCACCACGTCGCGTACGTCGAGAACTTGTAGCCGCGCCGGTACTCGAATTTGTCCACGGCCTTCATGAGGCCGATGTTGCCCTCCTGGATCAGATCCAGGAACTGCAGCCCGCGGTTCGTGTACTTCTTCGCGATCGAGACGACCAGCCGCAGGTTCGCCTCGACGAGCTCCTTCTTGGCCTGTTCGGCCTGGTACTCGCCGCGGATGATCGTGTCGAGCGTCGTCTTGAGCTCGTCCGGCGACTGCTCGAGGCTGTCGGTCAGCGTCTTGATCTTGGTCTTGAAGTCCTTGATCTGGCGCAGCAGGTTCTTCTTGTCCTCTTCCCGCAGCTTGGTCTTCTTGTTCTTCGGGTTGAGCAGCCGCTCGCACGCCTCGATCTCGCGCTGTTCGCGGCGGACCGATTCGACCGCGTCCTTCATGTCCTCGATGAGGCGGCGCTTGACCGCCTCGGTGAACTCGATGTCGCGGATGCGCTGCGAGACCTCCACCTGGGCGCGCATGGCGAGAATGCGGGCCTTGCGGTATTTGCGCTTCTCGCGCGTCGTGGTGCCGCGCGGCGTCTCGGCGAGCTTCAGCTCGAGCTTTTCGTAGGCCGCGCGCGCTCTGCGCACCGCGTCAATCTGCTTCTGCACCTGGCGCCGGCGTTGCTCGATGCGCTCGTCGGTGATCTCTTCGTCGTTGAAGATGACGAGCTCCCGGATCGTCCGCTCGCCGCTGTCGAGCTGATCGCCCAGCTGAATGATGCGCTTCGCGATGAGGGGCGTCCGTGAGATCGACTTGATGACTGCGAGCTTGCCGCGCTCGATGCGCCGCGCGATCTCGACCTCGCCCTCGCGCGTGAGCAGCGGCACGGTGCCCATCTCGCGCAGGTACATGCGAACGGGGTCGTTCGTCTTGTCGAGCGCGCCGGGGGTGAGATCGAGCTCGAGCTCTTCGGAGCCCTCTCCCGTCCGGTCGATTGGCTTCACGTCATCGCGGAGGTATTTCTGGTCGGAGTCGATGACCTCGATGCCAGCGCTGCCGAACGTGTTGAACAGGTCGTCGAGCTCGTCGGAGGACGTAATCTCCGACGGCAGCATCTCATTGACCTCGTCGTAGAGAAGGTAGCCCTTCTCTTTGCCGATGCTGATGAGCTGCCGCACCTCGTCGTACCGTTCCTCGATCGAGAGGTGTTCTTTGTCACTGTGCCCTGCGTGGCCAGGCTGCCCGGGTTGGACAGGGTGCCCCGCGCCGGCTACGTCAGCTGCTCTATGCGATGAAGTAGATTTTTTTTCCGCTGCCATAAGTCATCAATCTCGTGTTCGTGTTGAGTGGCCCCAAGCTCCTGGAGCCGGTCGATTTCCCGCTGGAGACCCGCCCGTTCGCGTTCCCACCTCAGCCGTTTGAGCGCCTGTGCACACGCCGAGGCCGGAGCCGAAGCAACGGCGGAAGTGGCAATGCTGGTGACAAGCTGAGCGTTCACTGTACTTAGACGCTGCAAGAGTGTCGAGGGTAAGAGACTCACGCCATCCGCGTGCAGGCTCCGCGCCACCTCGAAGATTTCGCGACCGGCCAGCTCCTCCAGGTCCTCGGCATCGAGCTCGGCCAAGGCGGCTATCGCCTCCGTGCTGTCGTGGACTAACCCCCAAATCAGCGCTTTTTCGGCCTGTTTCAGCTGACCGAGGGCCGGCATCTCACGCGCCGTCACGGCGGTCTGGCGGTGAACGGCGGCCTTACGGATTTCCGACCGGACGACCTCTTCTGTAATGCGTGCTTTGTGCGCGATGCGGTCGGCGAACTGGTCCCGGGCTGCAGCGTCTGGAATCCGTGCCGCGACCGCCAGCATCGCCCCTAGAAAGCGGCGGCGCCCCTCGTCCTGGCCAAGGTCGATCTCCAAGGCAGCCTGGTCCAACAGGTACTCGAGATACGGCCTCGAGGTCCGCAGGCGGACCCGATACTGGTCGGGCCCCTTGCGACGAATGAACGTGTCGGGGTCCTCCCCCTTGTCCAGAACGACGACGTTGACGTCGAAGCCTTCGGCGACGAGCAACTCGCAGGACCGCGTGGCCGCGCCCTGGCCGGCGGCGTCCGGGTCGAAACTGAGCACGACCTTCGAGGTGAAGCGGCGCAGCAGCTGCGCCTGCTGCACGGTCAGCGCCGTCCCGCACGATGCGACCGCAGGCGCTGCCTGAGATTGAAACATCTGCGCGAAATCGAAGTAGCCCTCGACGAGGACGGCGAACCCCTGCTTCCGGATCTCCTGCTTCGACAGGCTCAAGCCGTACAACGTGCGGCTCTTCGAATAGATCGGCGTCTCCGGTGAGTTCAGATACTTCGGCCCGCCCTGGTCTGGATCCATCTGCCGGCCGCCGAAGGCAATCACCGATCCGGTATCGCGGCAGATCGGCACGATCAGGCGATTACGGAACCGGTCGACGATGTCGCCCGTATCGCGCTGAACCAACAGGCCGCTCTGAACGAGGAGACCCTGAGGGAAGCCCTGAGCGAGGAGACGCGCTTTCAGGCCGTCGCGCGGCGCGAAGCCGAGGCCAAGCCGCTCGACAGTCTGCGGAGTGACGCCCCGGTCCTGTAATTGTTGACGCGCGCGCGCGCCAATTGGATTCACGAGCTGTTCGCGGAAGTAGGCGGCGGCCACCTCATGCACTTTCAGCAGCGTCTCGCGAAGCGCCGTATCGCGCCGGGTTGCGTCATCTCCGCCATCGGTCGGCTCGGGGAGGGCAACGCCAAACTTCTGCGCGAGCATTTTCACGGCATCCGGGAATCCGAGCTTCTCGTGCAGCTCGAGGAACTTGAACACGTCCCCGCCCGCATGGCAGCCAAAGCAATGAAAGAAGCCCTTGTCCGGATCGACGTGGAAAGATGGCGACTTCTCCGAGTGGAACGGGCAGAGGCCCTTGTACGTCCGGCCCACCCGCTTCAGCTGGACGTACTCCTGCACGACCTGCACGATGTTCGCCTGCAGGCGGAGGTCGTCGATGAAGCGCTGGGGAAAGAGGGGCATCCGAATCGGGTTACCGGTTATTTGCGTGTCCTACGGGGCGAAGACTCATGGTCGCGTGCAGTTGCCTACGCCCTCGATTCGTAACGATGTGTTTACGACCCTCGACCTTTATAACCCTTGACAATCTTCGTCTTGGGGCGAGGCAACTGCACGCGACCATGAGTCTTCGCCCCCTCAGAGCCTTCAACCCGTCGACCGTCTTGTTGCGATCCATCACCAAATAACCACTATTCCTTCAGCTCCACGACCGTCACGCCACCACCACCCTGTTCGGGTGGAGCGGTCGCAAACCTGGCGACGAGCGGATGCTGCTGCAGAAATCCGGCGAGCGCCCGCTTGAGCTGGCCCGTGCCGTAGCCATGAATCAACCGGATAGTGCGCTGGTCCGTGAGCAGCGACTCGTCGAGGAACCGCTCCGCCCGCGAGATGGCCTCGTCCACCGTGCATCCAATGATGTTGAGGTCCACGGCGGCCCCGTCGCGCGGCTGGAGATCGACTCGTACGCTCACCTTCGCCGGCGTCTGCGCGCCCACCGAGGCGACTGCGACAACCCGCAGGTCGCGCGTGCTCGCGCGCATGCGCTTCCCCCGGACGTCCAGGTCCGCGGTGCCGTCGTGCACGCCGGTCACAACCGCTTCGAGGCCGAGGCCCCCGACGACCACCCGGTCCCCTACCGAAATCATGCCAATCGCCATTGCGGATTGCGGATTGCGGATTGCGGATTGGCCGGAGCCGGATTGGGCGGATTGGCCGCCGGGAGCGCCTTGCTGATCGCTCCCGGGAGATTCCGGGACGAGCAACCGTTTCGCGACCTCATCGACCGCAGCGCGGGCTGCGGCGCGAACCGCGCCGGTGTCGCCCGTGGTGACCGCGGGGCGCGCGGCGGCATCGGCGATGGCAGACGTCTTCGCTTTCAGCTGCGCGATGACATCGTCGATCTGACGACGCGCCTGGCGCACCTGCGTGTCCAGCTCCTCGTTCAGCCGGCGACGGTACGTCTCCTCGCGCTGCCGCAACACGTCCTCACGTTGGCGCATTCGTGCGTCCGCGGCTTCGAGCGTTTCGCGCTCCCTGCTGGCGAGCCGATGCTCGTGCTCGAGCGCGCGCATGTCACGATCGATCTTGGCCAGGTGCTCGGCCAACTGCGCTTCGCGTGCGCTCAGGTTCTCGCGCGCCGCGGCGACGACCACGGCATTCAGACCGAGTCGCGCCGCCATCTCGAGCGCCAGACTCCGGCCCGGCGACCCGTACAGCAGTTGAAACGTCGGCGCGAAGGTGTCCGAATCGAAGCCGAACGCGGCGCTCGTGACGCCGCCGGTCGTCGATGCATATGTCTTGAGCGCGTCGTAGTGGCTGGTCGCGATGACCGTCGCGTCACGGCGCTTGAAGTGGTCCACGATGGCGACGCCGAGCGCGCCGCCCTCGATCGGATCGGTTCCCGAGCCTACTTCGTCAAGCAGCACGAGCGCGGGCGTGGTGAGCGCGCGATCCATCGACGCGATGTTCGTGATGTGCGCGGAAAACGTGCTCAGGCTGGCCTCGATCGACTGCTCGTCGCCGATGTCGGCGAAGATTGATCGAAAGACCGGCACGCGCGAGCCATCGGCGGCCGGAATCCGCAACCCCGACTGTGCCATGAGCGCCAGGAGCCCGGCCGTCTTCAACGCGACGGTTTTGCCGCCCGTGTTGGGGCCGGTGATCAAGAGCGCCGTCGAGGGCGGGACGATCTTGATGGTCACGGGGACGGCCTGTTTGACGAGCGGGTGCCGCGCGGCCTGCAGCTCGAACGCGCCATCGGTCGAGAGCGCCGGCTCGATGCCGTCGATCGCCGCGGAGTACCGGGCGCGTCCCTGCATGACATCGAGCTCCGTCGCGGCCTCGATCGTTCGATGCATATCGGTCGCGCGCGCCCGGAACGCGTTGGTCAGCGCCAGCAGGATCCGCCGGATTTCCTCGGCCTCCTGCTCTTCGAGCGCAACGATGTCGTTGTTGATCTCGACCGTGCTGAGCGGCTCGAGGAACAGGCTGGCTCCGCTCGTGGAGGCGCCGTGGACGATGCCGGGAATCGAGCCGCGGTGCTCGGCCTTCACCACGAGCACGTAGCGGCCGTTTCGCTCGGTGACGACCTGATCCTGGAGGTATTTCGACGTTTCTTTGCCGCGCAAGTACGACTCCAGCGTCGTCCGGAGGCGCGCGCGCTGCTTGCGCAGACGGTCGCGAATCAGCTTCAGCTCGGTGCTCGCGTGGTCGACGACGTCGCCGGCGGGGTCGATCTTCTGACGCACGCTCGTCGTTTCGCCCTTGAATGACGCCGCGTCGGCGATCGTGGCCTCCAGAATCGGCACGCTTCCGGGCGCGCGGCGGATGGCGGTCCGCGATTCGTCGACAGAGTCGAGAAACCCGGCGAGCGCCAACAGGCGCAGGGCCTCGAGCGGCCGACCCTCGACGGCGAGCGTGGAGAGAATGTCCGGCAGGTCGCTCGACGCTCGGAGCGGGAGCTGGCCACTGGCCGCAAGGTACCGCGCGGTCTCGGTCGTGGCGGCCAGCAGCTGCGCCACGCGCGGCGCGTCCGTGGACGGGGACAGACGTCCAAGACGCTCGGCGCCCATCGGGGTCAACGCGAAACCCGCGACGGCTTCGACAATCCGGTCGAATTCAAGGGCACGCAGGGTGCCTGACTGCATCACTGGACAGAAATGGGTGAGAAAGCGAAGAACCCCGTATTATACCGTACGAATTGAGGGCTGAGGACCTATAAGTGATTGATGAGTGACGCCATGGCGGCCGCGCCAAAACCGTTGTCGATGTTGACAACTGATACGCCCGACGCGCAGCTGTTCAGCATGCCGAGCAGTGCCGCGACGCCGCCGAAGCTCGCGCCATAGCCGACGCTCGTCGGGACCGCGATCACCGGCGCGCTCACCAGGCCGGAGACGACGCTGGGCAGTGCGCCCTCCATGCCTGCCACAACGATGATGACGCGCGCCGACTCGAGCGCGGCGCGTTCCCCCAGCAGGCGGTGCAGCCCGGCCACCCCCACGTCATACAGTCGGACCACGTCGTTGCCCATCACGTCAGCCGAGTGAGCCGCCTCTTCCGCGACGGAAAGATCCGATGTTCCAGCTGAAGCGACCAGTATCGTTCCTTTACCTTTGGTTACATCCTGTTGACGCAAAGTGATGACGGCTGCATCGGCGTAATACGTTACGCCGGGGACGACGAGTCGGACCGCATCGTACGCGGCCGCGCTTGCGCGCGTGATCAAGAGCGTCGATCCGCGCGACACGATTTCAGCGGCGATGGCGGCAATCTGGGCAGGCGTTTTGCCTAGGCCGAGGATGACTTCGGGGAAGCCCTGGCGAACGGGACGATGATGGTCGACGCGCGCAAAGCCGAGGTCTTCGAAGGGCTGCGACCGGAAGGCTCGAATCAACTGACTGTGCGCGGCGCCGACGTCGATCTCACCACGCGCGACTTGCTCGAGCAGATCCTCGAGCTGTTTGTTTGACGTCATCCGAACCCGACATTAATATAAGTGATTGTGGCGTCGAGTGTTGCCCTGGGGGTCAGCCACCTGCATCTGTCGATCGCGAATGTCTGGGGTCAGCCCCGAGACATTCGGAGCGTGGGCCCGGAAATCGCGCGACCGTAAACGATGACGCCAGCTGAAACGCTCACGCTCGCTGCCTACTTCTTCGTCCTCATCATTCTCGCGGTGTACGGATGGCACCGGTACTACCTGGTGTACCTGTACATGAAGCATCGCGACAAGGAACCGCAGCCGGGACCGCCACTCGACCCGCTTCCGGTCGTGACGATCCAGCTGCCGCTCTACAACGAGATGTACGTCGCGGATCGCCTGATCGAGGCCGTCTCCGGCATCGACTACCCGCGCGCACTGCTGGAGATCCAGGTCCTGGACGACTCGACGGACGAAACGCGGAGCATCGCCGAACTCGCGGTCCGTCGTCTCGTGGAGCAAGGCGTGGACATCAAGTACATCCACCGCACGGACCGCACGGGCTACAAGGCGGGTGCGCTCGAGGCCGCCCTCAAAGTGGCCCGCGGCGAATTCATCGCCATCTTCGACGCGGATTTCATTCCTCCGTCGGACTTTCTCACCCGACTGATGCCGCACTTCAACAGCCCGAAGGTCGGCATGGTGCAAGCGCGCTGGGGCCACATCAACCAGGACTACTCGCTGCTGACCAAGATCCAGGCCATTCTGCTTGACGGCCATTTCGTGCTCGAGCACGGCGGTCGCAATCGCGGCGGGCGCTTCTTCAACTTCAACGGCACCGCCGGCGTCTGGCGGCGCTCCGCCATCGACGACGCGGGCGGGTGGCAGCACGATACGCTGACCGAGGACCTCGACCTGAGCTACCGGGCGCAGCTGCGTGGCTGGCAATTCGTTTTCGTTCCGGACCTCATCGCGCCGGCCGAAGTGCCGGTCGAGATGAACGCGTTCAAGTCGCAGCAGCATCGGTGGGCGAAGGGATCCATCCAGACCTGCCGCAAGCTGCTGCCGACGATCCTCCGGTCGAGCCTGCCGCTCGGCGTCAAGGCGGAAGCGTTCTTTCATCTGACCGCCAACTTCAACTACATCCTGATGTGTGTGCTCTCGATCCTGATGTTTCCGGCCATGGTGATCCGCTACAACATGGGCTGGTACGAGATGCTGCTGATCGACGTGCCGCTCTTTTTCGCGGCGACCTTCTCCGTCTGCA
>DASZFS010000622.1:0-4704 GCA_035939575.1 Vicinamibacterales bacterium
TACAGGAACAGCGCGCAGCAGGAGAACGGCACGATGTTGCTCAGCTTCGACGAGATGAGCGCCATGGTATCGGCCACGCCGAGGCTGCTGCCCATGGCCTGGGCGATTTCGTACAGCGCGTAGATTTCACGATGGGCGAGCGCGATGTCCTCGAAGACGTTCTTGCGGCCCGCCGATTCCGTGACCAGACCCACGGCCGGCTGCGCGGCGGGCGCGTGGGCCGCGACCCGCGTCAGCTTGCGCGGGAGCGTCTGGCTGGCGTCGGCTTCGGCCGCCAGGGCCGGATACATCTCGATGAACGTCGACACGACGCGGGGGTCGAGCGCTTTGCCGCTCTCCTGCCGCAGCAGGCCGATCGCGGCGTCGAAGGTCATCGCCTTGTGATAGGGCCGCTCGGACATCAACGCGTCGAAGTAGTCGACGACCGACAGGATGCGCGCGCCGAGCGGGATGTCCTCGCCTTTCGCGCCGGCCGGATAGCCCTTCCCGTCCCAGCGCTCGTGATGGCTCAGGATCAACGGCGCGACCGGGTACGGGAACGGGACGCCGCTGATGATCTCGGCGCCGACCTGCGGGTGGATCCGGATCTTCTGGAATTCCTCCTGCGTCAGTGGTCCGGGCTTCGACAGGATGTGCTCGGGCACGGCGAGCTTGCCGATGTCGTGGAGGAGCGCCGCTGTCTTGACGCCCTGAATTTCGTGGCTGGCCATGCCGAGCGCTCGCGCCAGGCCGGCCGCGTACACCTGCACGCGGCGGATATGGCTCTGCGCCGTCTGGTCCTTGGCGTCGATCGCGAGCGCCAGCGCTTCGATGGTCGCCAGGTGCAGGTCGGACACCTCCTGCACGTGGCGCTGTTCGTCCTGGACCCGCCCGAGATACACCTTGTACGTGCGGTAGAGCAGGTACACCGGCGCCGACGTCAGCAGCGCCGTCCAGTACCCGCCTCGCTGAACCACCCAGGCCGCAGCCGCCGCGGCCAGCGCGCCGACGAAGTAGCTCGGCGCGCTCCACAGGAAGTTCTCGTTCCACACGCGGAAGATCCGCTGCCTGGTCGACAGTCCGATGGCCGTCGCGATCAACGCCGTGTTGCACACGAAATAGGCGCCGGCGGCGCTGACCAGGGGCTTGGGGATGGCCGCGAGCACCAGCATGCGGTCGGGGGGCGACCCGCCGAGCCAGACGTACACCAGCCCGGCGGCTTTCACGGTCAGCACCAGCGACGCCATGCTGAACAGCGTCCGGTAGACGGCCGCGCGGCTCTGCGTCCGGAACGTGCACTGGCTCCACGCGCTGGTCGCGGCGACTACCATCGTCTCGTCGGCGCCGAGCAGCAGCAACGCGGCAAAATCGACCGCGTACGAGATCGACATGGTGGATCCGCTGGTCGCGAGGGGCAGGCTGACTTTCAAGGCCGAAGCCACCGACGAGCACACCAGGAGCACGATGAACAGCCCCGGTCGTGCCACGGTGTGGGGCACGAAGTAACCGCCGACGAGCGCGCCAGCGACGCACACGGCTATGACGTACAGCCGCGCCGCGACGGGGAGCTGTTTCATTCCTTTACATTATCTACGCCTGAGGCGCCGGGGTCACGCGTCTGCCTCGCGGCTCCGCCGGGACGGCTTGGCTTCGGGCTCGAGCTGGAACTCGACGATTTTCCGGTAGAGCGTGCCGCGGCTGATGTCGAGCACGCGCGCCGCCTCCTTCTTGTTCCAGTCCACGGCCTCGAGGACGCGGATGATGTGCGCGCGCTCGGCGTCGGCGAGGGAGGGCAGGCGATCGCCGGAAGAAGGGGCGACCGGGACGGAGGCGTGCAGGAACTCGACGTCGCTGGCGCGAATCGTGCGGCCCGGCGACGAGAGCGCGGCCCGCGAGACGGTGCTTTCGAGCTCGCGGATGTTGCCCGGCCAGTGATACGCGCAGAGCAGCTCGATCGCTTCGCGCGAGAACGCCTTGCTGTCGAGCGGCAGGCCCTGCGCGGCGCAGTAGCGCTTCAGGAACCGCTCTCCGAGCACCGGAATGTCCACCTGGCGCTCCCGGAGCGACGGCAGCCGGATCGCGAACGCGTTCACGCGATAGTAGAGATCCTCGCGGAACCGTCCGTCGCGCACGAACTGTTCGAGCGGCCGGTTCGTCGCGGAAATCAAGCGGAAGTCCACGGCGATTGACTTGTTGCCCCCGAGGCGCTCGAACCGCCGCTCCTCGAGCACGCGCAGCAGCTTGGCTTGCGCGATGAGCGACATGTCGCCGATCTCGTCGAGGAACAGCGTGCCGTCGTTCGCCAGTTCGAGGCGGCCCGGCTTGCGGTCGTGCGCGCCCGTGAACGCGCCCTTTTCGTAGCCGAAGATTTCGGATTCGAACAGCGTGTCGGGAAGCGCGGCGCAGTTGACGGCCTGGAACTTGGCGACGGCCCGCCGCGACAGCTCGTGGATCATCCTGGCGACGAGCTCTTTGCCCGATCCGGTGGGTCCGAGCACGAGCACCGAGATGTCCGACTTGGCGGCCGTGCGAATCCACTCGAATACGACCAGCATCTTCTCGTCGCGCCCGATCATCTCGCGGAACCGCTGGACCGACGGCGACTGATCCTCGCTGCTGACGGTGGCGCGGCGCTCGAGAAACTGGTCGAGGAGGTCTGCGAACGCCGGCGCCCGCTTCGCGCCGTAGCGCGGGGGTTCGCCCGGAACCTGCTCCGACACGCCGAAGTCGACGAGCTCGCGCACGCAGTTTTCAACGTCGAGCCGCAGGCGTCCGAACGTCTGCATCAGCGACTCCACGTCGAAGAACTCGTCGGGCCGCGCGCTCAGGTAGCGGAGGATGCCCGCCCGCAGCGGCGATTGCACCAGGGTGCGAAACCGTGCATCGAGCTCCGTGGGCTCTTGGGGTTGTACCGGGGCCGCCGTACTTGCGCGCCGGGCACTAAAGGTCAGGTCGTCCATCTCGCCGCCTACGTTATCGGAGGCACTGACCTGCTTCGGTAGTAGTCGGTCTGATATTGCTCGATGAGCGCTTTCATCTTTACGGCATCGGCCTTGAGGTGTCCGTGGCACCGGATGGGATCGGAGCCGCCGCTCGTTTCGATCTCGATGTCGGACAGCACCACGCCCGTATTGATTTTCACCGAGGCCACATGGGCCATGTGGATCACTTCTTCCTGCCGCCCGAACCATCGCGGTTTGTACTGCACGACGCTCGTGGCCGAAATCTGCACCTGGGTGGGGAACAGGTGGTTGCCCGCACTCAGCCGGCTGGCGCGAAAGACGTCGCCTGCCGCGAACGGACGGCCTTTCTGCCAGATGATCCAGAGAACGAGAAACGCGACCGCAGCCACGCCCGCCGCCAGCCACATCCAGATCCGGTTGTCAGTCACGAACAAATGTTAAGCTATTTTCACAGTTGAGGAGGCCAACGCTTTGCCGTACCGAGCTCCCGGCTCATCCGGGCATTCCCGGCAGGACTTTCTCTCGGGAAAGCCCATCAAGTACTACCGGCCGAAGGGCAGCCCCGAGATTCGCCACCTGATCGACGAAGGATTTCAGGCGTTCAATGCCGGCCGGCTGTCGGAAGCCTGCGGGATTTTCGCGAACAAGATGCTCGACGCCGACAACGACACCACGATCGGCCTGACGATCGCCGGGGCCATGACGCCGGCCGGGCTCGGCGGTTGCGTCATCGAGATGATGGAACGCGGTCTGGTCGACTTCGTCATCTCGACGGGCGCCAATCTCTATCACGACCTGCACTATGCGCTGAACTTCACGCTCCGCCGCGGCTCGCCGTTCGTGGACGACCGCGATCTGTACGCGGAGGGCGTCATCCGGATCTACGACGTGCTCTTTCCCGCGACCGTCCTGCTCGAAACCGACGCGTACATCCGCGATTTCATCGTGCGGTCGGGCCTGAACGAACCCGTCTCCACCGCGGAGTTCCACTACCGCCTCGGGTGCGACCTGATCGAGAGGCAGCCGGGCTGCGAGGAGCACTCCGTGGTGGCGAGTGCGGCCAAGGCCGGCGTGCCGCTCTATACGTCGTCGCCGGGCGACAGCTCGATCGGCATGAACATCGCCTACCACGAGCTCATGAACGGCAGCCGCCTGATGATCGACCCGAACCAGGACGTCAACGAAGTCTGCGCGATCGTGCTGGCCGGCAAGCAGAACGGCTGCGTCATCCTCGGCGGCGGGTCGCCGAAGAACTTCTATCTCCAGGCGCAGCCGACGTTGTGGGAGGTGTACGGCATCCCCAAAGGCGGCAACGACTACTTCATTCAGATCACGACCGATTCGGTCGTGTGGGGCGGCCTGTCGGGCGCCACGCCGTCGGAGGCCGTCAGCTGGGGCAAGGTGAATCCCGGCGTCCTGCCCGACACGGTCGTCGCGTACTGCGATTCGACCATCGCGTTTCCGCTGTTCTGCGAGTACGCCGTGGGGTCGGCCAACGGGCGCCGCAGGCGGAAGGAGCTCGTGCACAAGCGCGAGCAGCTGGTGGCGACGTTGACGCGGGAAGCGAAAGCGGCGCGCGACAAGAAGGCCGCGGTGATAACGTAGAACGCGGATGGGCACTCTCTCGTCCGAGCTCGCACCGCACGCGGAGCGCTTGTCGCCGCGGCCGCGGATCTACGCCGACGCCAACGTCCCCGCGGGGCTCGTCAATTACATGCGCCACCGCCTGGAATGGGACGTGCTGTTCGTCATCGAGGACGAC
>DASZFS010000623.1:0-4273 GCA_035939575.1 Vicinamibacterales bacterium
CGCCCAGAACACGCGTGTAGCGCGGTCCAGTGCCTCGTCTCGATCGAACTCTCTAGGTCTAACCATGGCGCGAGGTTATTTGTTATGGACCATTCTGTCAATAACGATCCGATGCTATTGGCGCGAAGTGACCCGCGACGAATCGACATGACCCGTCACGGCATCGATTTCATGCAAAGGCGATCTGACGCACTTGCGCTACTCGTTTCAGAATGGCGAACGCGGAATTCGACGATGGCAGACCGAGTCGGTGTTGTGCATCTACCAAACCATCACCCGGATGACGACCGGCCGGCCCGCAATTTCGCTGACCCGCCACAACCGGATGTTCCGCGACCAGGGAGAGCTGCGTGAAGCAGACTTGTCGGTGACTAGCAGGCTTAACTGACGACAACGGAAGAACGACACGATCAAGCATCGGGAACCCTGGAACAAGGGCAAGCTCATCGGGCAGAAGGCACCGACTGGATCAGGGGACCTTTACCTGCAGTTCGTGACGCGGGTAGTCAATGATCAGCGCATCGAGAAGACCCAGAATGTCCATGCCGATCATCACCGCTGGTCTCGACGTCATCTTCCAGTGCTGAAAGATGTAGGTGTCCGCCACGGTAATCCGTGTCATGCCCACTCTCACATCACCGAGTGTAAGCGGCGGCGTCGAGACGAGATCGCCGCGCTTGACGTCGAGCGTGACGCCGATGATCTCGGATGCGCCGCGATCCCGCTGGCGCATGCGATGCCGCAGCGCCTCGCCGAGGGCGGCATTGGCAATGGAACTTTGGCCGCCCGTGTCGACGATGGCCTGTACAGGGAGCGAACCGAAGCGCGCATCGCTGACGATTATGAGGCCGCCTACGATCCGCGCCGGAATCGTCACGAAGCCCTGCGGCGGGCGCTCGCCGTGCGATCGCGAGATCGTGATGCTGTCATGCCGGAAGTCGACGAAAATCCTTTTGTCGAGCAGCCCTTCGGTACCGAGAACACCCTCGGCACCGCCGAAAGCGTCCGCGATGATCGGAAGCTTTGCCGGACGCAGCTCGAGGTCACCGACGACGAAGTTCTCGACCGTGACCGCAGAAACCTCGAGCTCTCCAGTGACGCCTACGAGCATGACGGTTCCCGCGTTCGACAGGTCGATCCCTAGCGCGGCCGCGACGGAGGCATTGATCGCTGAACGGCTGGCGCCCGTGTCGAGCACAAGGCGAAACGGCCCTCGGTCGTTGATCAGCACGGGAGCCCAGATGCGACCGATCCGATCCCGCCGCGTCGGCGCAACGTAGCGAGGCTCAGGTGCTTCGACAATCACCTGAGGCAGCGTTGGCGCAGTGGCTTCGGGCTCGCCTGCTGGTTCATCCGCGCCGGCCGGAGCCATTACCGCGATCAAAGCGACGAGGACCGCGGCGAGCTTCCAGCCGCGATGCTGTCCGGGCCGGCTCATGTCACTGGCCGAGCGAGTCGAGAAGCGCTTCCCCACCATAAGGTCGTGCGTCGCGAAACCTTCCGTGAACCGTTGATAGACGCCCGACAAGTGGGTAGCTTATACCTCGCCGCTTCCGGGCCGACGTATTGAGGCCGACAACTATTGACCTGGGGAACACTCGGAACGGTAGCTTCGTGTCCGCTCTATCAGGGGCGCAACGGCCACTTCGGGTCGTGTGCGCGGAAGAGCTGAAGAATCTTCGCCCCGACCCACGCGGCGGGCCCAGTTCATTGAAACGGTCCTGCCAACCGTACAGGCGGCAATCGGCATTTCACCCCAAACCCCACCTTTAATCGCCGTCGAGACAGGCGCGGCGCGCGGCGTAGTCCGACCGGCCTATCTAGAGCCCTCCCCGGCCATTCGATCTCCTCCATTCGTCCATTGCGGTTGGTTCGCGTGGGAATAAAAGCCGGACCCTCGCGGTATTGGCGAAGACCATCGGGCGCATCGCCGAGGGTTGCGCACTTGTCCGGGGCGCGCGGGTCCGCACGCGCCCCGTTTTCGATCACACCCGTATCCGACTGACCACGATTACGGTAATTGCTCGGGGAGAGACTGTATGAGACGAAGAAAGTTGTTGGTTCTGATTGCCGCTCTGGGATGCTTCCTGGCCGCAGGAGGCGCGTCAGCCCAAAGTACACAATCCAACCCGACAGTCAGCTATCCGGCCGGTTTTGCCGTCTCAGAACCCTTGTCGCAGATCAGCCGGCCCGCCTTTCCCACGCTACAGCCCCTCAACCCGTCCCAGACCATCATCCCGCTGCGGCGGACGCGGCCCCTGGCGGGTGCCCGCGCGCTCGCGCCCAGCCTGCAGGACCAGGCGCTGCAGACGGCACCCGGCACGCCGCTCGAGCTTGACGACGAGGAAAAGAAGCCGCGCTTTCCAGGCGTGGGCGCAAGCAGTTCTGCGCCTCCTGACCCCAATCTCGCGGTCGGGCCGAACCACATCGTGCAGATGGTCAACACGGAGGTCGCGGTTTACGACAAGAGCGGGAACATCTTCCCTGGGTATCCGAAGACCATCGGCTCTGTCTTCAACAATCTTGGCGGAAGTTGCACAGGCAACTTCGGCGACCCCATTGTGCAGTACGACAAGGCGGCGGACCGATGGCTGATTAGCCAGCTGGGAAGCTTCAATGCCCCCTTCTACGAGTGCATCGCCGTTTCGCAGACCAACGATCCCACCGGTGCCTACAACCTTTACGCCTACAGCTTCGGCACCGATCTGAACGATTACCCGAAGATCGGGGTCTGGCCCGCCAGCACGAACAGCGCCTACCTCGCAACGTACAACCTGTTCGCGAATGGCGGGCCCGGTGTCGGTGCTGCGCTTTGTGCGTATGACCGCTTGGCGATGCTAAGCGGCTCCGCGAGTCCGACTTCGATCTGCTTCACCATTACCAACGACTTCAGCTACCTGCCCTCCGACCTGGACGGCTCGACCCTGCCGCCTGCTGGCGCGGCAGGTTACTTCCTGACCCTCGAGAGCCTGAGCAGCCTGAGGTACTACCAATTGGCGCCAAACTTCGCCAATCCGGGCAGTTCCACCTTGAGCGCACCGGTGGACATCGGCGTGGCTTCCTTCAGCGAGGCCTGCGGTGGCGGAACCTGCATCCCGCAACCCGGAACCTCCCAGCAGCTCGATTCCCTGGGCGACCGTCCGATGTATCGCATGGCCTACCGCAATTTCGGAGATCACGACGCTCTGGTGGTGAACCACTCAGTCGCCGCCGGTTCGAGCGCTGGAGTCCGCTGGTATGAGTTGCGCAGCCCTCTCAACGGCGCATTCACGCTGTATCAGCAAGGCACGTTCGCTCCGGATTCCACCTATCGCTGGATGGGAAGCGCCGCGATGGATAGCGCGGGGGACATCGCGATCGGCTACAGCGCCTCCAGTAGCAGCGTGTTTCCGGCGATCCGCCACACCGGCCGCACTGCGTCCGACGCGCTGGGCACGATGAGAGCCGAAACGAGCCTGCTCGAAGGGTCCGGCTCTCAGACCGGCGGCTTGAATCGCTGGGGCGATTACACGGCCCTGCGGATCGACCCGAGCGACGACTGCACCTTCTGGTACACAAACCAGTACCAGCCAAGCAATGGTTCGTTTAATTGGGCCACTTTCATCGCCTCCTTCAAGTTCAGCGCCTGCGGTACGCCGACGCCCGACTTCTCGCTTTCCGCGTCGCCCGCTTCGCAGAGTGTGGTTCAGGGCAATCCGACCAGTTACACGGTGACGGTGACTCCTTCAGGAGGTTTTACCGGCACCGTGAGTTTGAGCGCGAGCGGGCTCCCCACGGGCGCCGCTGCGACGTTCAGTCCGAGTTCGATCGGCGGCGGCTCCGGAAGCAGCACGATGAACGTCACCACGAGCTCGACTACGCCGCCCGGAAGCTATACGGTCACGATTACCGGAACCAGCACCACCACGCACACCACGGCCGTCACTTTGGTGGTGACCGCGGCGAGCTCGCCGAACTTCTCCATCTCGGCGTCTCCGTCTTCACAGAGCGTCGCACAGGGCAATTCGACGAGTTACACGGTGACGGTGACTCCTTCGGGAGGCCTTACCAGCAGTGTGACTCTGGGCGCGAGCGGGCTGCCCACGGGCGCCAGCGCCACGTTCAGTCCGACTTCGATCAGCGGTGGCTCGGGAAGCAGCACGATGAGCGTCACCACGAGCGCGAGCACGCCGGCGGGAACCTACACGGTCACCATTACCGGAACCAGCAGCAGCCCGAGCCTCAGCCACACCACGACCGTCACTCTGGTCGTGACCTCGACGGGCTCGGCGGG
>DASZFS010000624.1:0-6786 GCA_035939575.1 Vicinamibacterales bacterium
GCGCCGTTGTATCTCGTCACGTTGCGCAGCTCGATCCAGCATTGCTCGCGGCCGCCGTCGGGGAGCGGGAGGGAGATGCGTACCAGCTCGGGCCAGGTGACTCATTGCTCGTCGCCGTTTACGAGCACCCGGAACTATCCATAGCGCCCTACGTACCCGTCGGAACATCGGCACAAAGCGGCCGGCCTGTCGGGCTGCTCGTGGACAACGACGGTACCATTCAGCTTCCCCTCATCGGGACCGTAAACGTAGCCGGCGAGACCACGGATCGTGTTCGCATTCTCCTTGAGGACAGGCTTTCACAATATATCAAAGTACCGCGTGTCACCGTTCAACTGATTTTCCCCGCTACGATTCGATATTATCTGCTTGGCCACTTTACGAGCCCAGGCATGAAATACAGCGACCGACCGCTCGGGCTACTCGAGGCCCTAAGCTTGGGTGGCTCCGTCGATCTCGAGCGCGCGAGCCTTAGCACGGCATACGTGGCACGAAAGGGCAAGAAACTGCCGGTTGACTTTCGACGGCTCTTGCTCGAAGGCGACTTGATGCAAAACATCAGGTTGAAGACCGGCGACGTCGTCGTCGTGCCCGACCGTCAAAACGAGCAGGCCTTCGTCTTCGGTGGCGTTGCGCAGAGCAATCCGGCGGGTGGCGCGGTCCCGTTCGTCAATGGTCGCCTGACGCTCCTTCAAGCACTCGCGCGCGCGGGATTCGGTCAGAGCGAGCGGTTTCGAGGCGTTCTCTCCGACGTGCACGTCATACGTAGCGAGGGAGGCCGCGGCGAACTCTACATCGTAGACGCAAAAGCGATCATGCAGGGCGCCGCCGGCTCCTTCGATCTTGAACCGGGCGATGTCGTCTACGTGCCTGAAACGGCGCTGGCCGATTGGGATCAGGCCCTCAGTGCCATGATACCTTTCTTGGGCGCGGTCGCCGGCATCCTACAGCCCTTCGTGCAGATTAAGTACTTGTCGACGCACTGAGGGACCGAGCATGAGCGCGCACGAAGCTTGGACGAATGTCGTCGGTCTCAAAGAGCTGGGCCTCATGTTGCGTGACGGCGCGCGCACGATCGGAACGTCTATTGCGTTGGTCCTTGCGTGTTCGGTCATGGTGGCGCTGTTCTCTCACATGCGTTTCCGCGTGAAGGGCAGCCTCTATCTCGGTGACGTCCAATCCAGAGACGGACGCCAAAGCAGCGTACCCGACGAGTTTGACTTTTTGGGCGGCCGCCGCGGCGACGTCGGCACCGAGGTGGAGATTTTGAAGAGCGAGGCTCTCATCGAACACGCGATCGTCGAATCTGGCCTCAACGTTGCGCTCACTCCAGTCGGCTGGCGGCCGCCACGCTATCTGAAATGGCTTCTCGTGCACCGCAACCTCGAGGCGCTGGACCTCGGCATGCGACACCTCAACGTGGAGGCGACGCTGCCGCCGACCGCAAGCCGCAAACAGACGTTCACGGTTCGCGTCAGGGGCAATCACGAATACGAGCTGCTGCGCGATGGCGTCTCGCTGGGAAAGACAGCGATCGGCTCCGAGCTGCAGACGCAGGCACTCACCATGACGGCGCGGCCGGGCGCGGAGGGGCTGCTGTCCGGCGAGACCGACTTCGACATGGAAGTCTTGCCCGTCAGCGACGTCGCCGAGGAGCTGTCGCACGTGCTCAGCATCTCGGCGCCGACCCGGAAGTCGGCGGTTGGCGCGGATCCGGTGGACGTCGTCGATGTCGTCCTCACAGACGAGTCGCCGCGGCGCGCCGCGTCTTTCGTAGAGGCGCTCATGCGGGGGTATCTCGAGCGGCGGCAGTCCTGGCGCAACGAAGAGGCGTCCGCGGCGGAGCGGTTTGTCGCCGGCCAGATCGACCGGATGAAACAGTCGCTCGACGACGCCGAAAAGAAGCTTGCCGAGTTCAAGAAGGGGTCCGACGTAGTTGCGCTCAGCGACGAAGCTCGCGGAATGGTCGATCAGCTCGGCCGCTACGAGGAGCAGCGGGTCGCGGCGCGCATGCAGGTGAGCGCCTTCGACCGCATCCGTGAGATGCTCGAGAAGCGCGACGTCCCGCTCGAACAGTATCTAGTCGGCGAGACGGAGGACCCCGTGCTGTCATCGCTCAGCAGCAACCTGGCCCAGGCCCAACGAGAACTCCGGCGCGACGAGGAGAAGTTCACGGGCGACGCGCCCGCGGTGCAAGAGGAGAAGGCGCAGGTCGACACACAGATCAAGATGATACGGGCCTACGTACGGGGCCGCCATCAGCGCGCCCAACAGCAGCTCGAATCGCTGAACAAGATGATCCGGCAATACGAAGACAAGGTGTCGACGTTGCCGCGGGCGCAGCTGGAGCTGGGCCAGCTCACTCGCAACACCGAGGTCCTCTCAAAGATGTACACGTTTCTCTTGGATCAACAGGAGCAAGCCGCGGTCACCAAGGCGTCCACCATCTCGAAGAATCATGTGCTCGACTCGCCGCGGGTCCCGTTCCGCGAGGACGCGCCGTCGCTTCCGATCCGGGCTAGCGCGGGCGTTTTCCTCGGAATTCTCCTCGGGATCGGGATGGTCTTGTGGCGCAGGCTGATCGCCTCGACTTTCACGAGCGAGACCCAGCTGCGATCGTGGCTGGGGGATCTACCGGTCCTGGCCGTGATCCCGGCCCATCCGGCGTCGGTTCCGCGCGGTCCCGGCTCGCACGCTGCCCTGGCTCAGCTCGAACTCGCCCCCAGGTCCGGCTTCGCAGAGGCCTTCCGCCATCTGCGGGCCAACGTATACCGGTCGATGCCCCCCCGAGGGGGTGCCGTCATCATGGTCACCTCGCCTTCCACTGGCGACGGCAAGTCGACCACCTGCTTGGCGCTGGCTGCGATGTTGGCGGTCGACGGCCGGCGCGTGGTGGTCGTTGATGGCAATCCGCGCCAGGGCGAGGGAGGTGACATCGCGAACACGACCGGCCTCGGCGAGGCGCTGGCCGGCACCGCGCGCTGGAACGACGCGATCGTCAGCGTCGCCCTCGTGTCCGGCTCGTTCGACTTTCTGCCCGCGGGGTCGTCCGTGGTGGGAGGCGACCTGCTCTCGGGCTCGTTGTTCCAGGCGCTGCTCGGCCACATACGTTCCAACTACGATGTCGTCATCGTGGAGGCCCCACCGTTCCCCGCACTCTGCGACGCTTTCAGCCTCTCTTCGGCGGTCGACGCCGTCTTCAGCGTCATCCGGGTGCGGCGCAGCGATCGCGCGGCAGCGGTCGCCCATGTCGACCAACTCGTTCACGCGAACCCCCGCTATGGAGTGATCATCAACGCTGCGCACACCCGATCGCCGACGCTGGTTGCCGACACGGCGTCGGGGCTTTGGTCCTACGGAGCCGCGCCGGCGTCGGCGCGCATCGCGCATGGTCAATCGTCTGGCGGATAGACGGGCGGCGCCACTATGGGCCGTCGTCTCTTTGGCGATGGGCTTGGCTACGTCCGCGTTCGCTGCGCCGCCGCATCGCGGGGATTTCCCGCCGCTCGTCGTGGGCGACAACTTCGGCGTCAATATTCATCGCGCTAGCGACCCCGATTTCGATCTCATCGCGGCGGCGGGGATGCGGATCGTCCGCCTCGACCTCACCTGGGAGAACATCGAGCGCGTGAAGGGTGTCTACGATTGGTCCGGTTACGACCGTACCGTCGCGGCGCTGGGAACGCGCCGGCTGCGCCCACTGCTTATCCTCGGCTACTCCAACCCCATCTACGCTGCGGGTGTGACGATCCGGCACCACGGGCGCGAGCTGACGAGGACGGCGGCGCCGTCGAGCGCTGACGCCCGCGCGGCCTTCGTGCGGTGGGCGGGGGCGGCGGCCAGGCATTTCGCGTCGGACAATGCTTTGTTCGAGATCTGGAACGAGCCGAATCAGGAGATGTTCTGGCCGCCCCGGTCCGACCCGCACCAATACGTAGAGCTGGCGGACGCCACCTGTCGGGCAATCCGAGGCGCGGTGCCGACCGCGACCATCATTGCGCCGGCTGCGGCGGGGATGCCCACGCGCAATCAGCCAGCGCCCGATCTCCTGGTGACTCTGTTGGCGAGCCGCGTCGCCGGCTGCCTGGACGGTGTCAGCGTCCACCCGTACCTCAACATCTCCGAGCTCCGCGAGACGCGGCGCAACTGGGAGCTCCTGCGCGCGCTCTTCGCTCATAGCCCCCAGCCGGCCGCCGCGCAGCTCGTCCCCATCAGCAGCGAGTGGGGACTCTCCACCGGCGGTGGCAGCGTGCTTCATCGCCCGCCGGATGAAATGGCTCAGGCATTCTACGTGGTGAGGATGATGCTGCTGAACTTCGCGAGCGGAGTCCCCGTCAGCGTCTGGTACGACTGGAAGGACGATGGCGACGATCCATCGGACCCTGAGAACCGGTTCGGGCTGGTGCGCCAGGACCTCACACCCAAGCCGGCCTATCGGGCGCTCGCGACCGCCATCAGCGCGCTCGCCGGCAAGTCGCTCGCCTGCTCCAACGAGGGCGACGGCGGCGACGAGGCGCTGGTGTTCGCGGGGGACGGTCACGTCACTCTTGTCGGCTGGCGCGAATCGGGCGCCGTGCCCGTGAACCTGCCGGTCCTCCCCCCGACGCGAATCGCGGGATCGATGGACATGTTCGGGCGCCCGCTCTCGGGCTGCTCGCCCGACCCGGGAACCGGGCCGCCGGGCGTCGTCTACTTTCACCTCCGAGACGTCGACCCCGCCGCCCTGTGCCTGCAAGTCCGCAGCGGAGGGCGGAAATGACAACGGGCCCGCGGTCACTGCGCCCACTACCGCTGACCGCATGGGTGCTCTCGGGTACGAACATGGCCGTTCGTACGGCGGGTCTCGCCGGGCGGTTCGCGCTGACCATGTACTTGGCGAAGTACTTCGACCTCAAGGACATCGGAGCTTTCGGTCTCGTCGCCGGCGCGGTAGGCATCCTTCCGTGCGCGCTCGGGTGCGGAATCAATTACTTTCTCAGCCGGGAGATCGTCGGCTTGCCGCCGCTGCGTGCGGGAATGATGCTCCGCGATCGCCTTGCCTTCACACTGGCGATGTCGCTCGTGGCCACGATCGTGTTGGCCACGCTGGCCGGCATCGGTCTCCTGCCCGTGCGGCACAACCTGCCGCTCCTCATCTGGATCCTGATCGGAGAGTCGATCGCGTTCGACATCCATATGAGCCTCATCAGCCTTCGTATGGCCGTCGCCGCAAACGTCCTTCTGTTCGTGCGATCAGCCGGTTGGGTGTTCCCGGCCATCGCCCTCGGCGTGTTCCTGGGACCGCGTTTCCGTACCTTCGATTTCGTCCTGTATTGTTGGAGCGCAGGGCTGGCCGTCAATTTCGTGTGCCTGTTCGTCGTCGTACTGCGCGATTGGCCGCTGCGGGACATCGCGCGTACGGGAATCGATTTTCGCTGGCTGGCGCGCACCGTTCGCCGCGCCTCGCTCATCTACCCGAGCGACCTCGGCATTGCCGGGCAGATCTACCTCGATCGCTACATCGTGGAGCACTACCTCGGAATGAAGCAGGTGGGCGTTTACACCCTGTATTGGTCAATGGCCAACGCCGTCTACGTGCTCGTGACAGTCGGGGTCGTGCAGCTCGTAGTGCCCCATCTCATCGAGCGCCATCGTGTGGGCATTAAGGCGGAATGGCGATCGGCCTTCTTGGCGGAGCTGGTCAAGATGGTGTCGATTGCCGTTCCGCTCTGCGCCGCTTGCGGCGGTATCGTGCTGATGGTGCTTCCGCGCATCGGGATGACGCAGTTCAGTGTCTCGCCGCTGGTGCTCGAGCTGATGTTGGTCGGAGTCATCGTGCGGTTGGTGTCTGACGTCTTCAGCCAGGCCCTCTACAGCCGGAACCTAGACGCCAGCTTTGCAGCCATGAACATCATCGGCCTTCTGATCTCGGCCGCGACCAGCATCGCGCTTATCACGCACGGGGGCTTGCTCGGAGTGGCGGCCGGCATGATCATCAGCCCGGCGGTACTTCTCGCGCTGCGTGGCGTCCTCCTCGCCAAGGGCTACGCGCGAGATACGATGGTGGCGGTGTCGCGGTCAGGCGGCTGAACCGATCGAGTCGTCACGCGCCTTCCGTCAAGAATCTGGCTGCTGCTCGCTTTGCCGGCGAGGATCCCGAGCGCGATGGCCGGCACGATCGACTCGATGACGTTGGTCGCCAAACCCAGCGTAAGGATGCAGGCGGCCAGCGCGAAGAACAGGAGGAAACGTTCGCCGTTCTCGCGGTGGACAGCTCGGAAACGCGAGAAAATCGCAAAGCCGAAGACGATGCAGCTCGCCCCGAATGTGACGTACAGAAAGACGAACATGTTGTCGGCGGTATTCGTGTCGAGGGGCTCGAAGATCGTCTGTGCCGAGCCGATCCCGCCGAGTCCTCGTCCGAGCGCCCATTCGAGCCCATTGTGGTCGCCCGCGATCAGTGCGAACGCGTTCGGCCACATCGTCGTGGTCCGGTCGATCATCGACGCGAACGTGAGAAAGCCGACATCACCGAACGAATACTTGAACAGCAGATCGCGGGTCGCGGAGCTAACCGGTACGATCACCATCGCCGCCATCAAGCCCGCGAGCGTCGCCATCGCGAAAGGAAACCGCGCGCCATCTCTCCCCTGCCTGTGTGGGAGCAACCGCAGGATCCACAGCGCCGGGGGCACGCACAGCAGCGTAAAAAGGGGCGTCTTGGCCGTGGTAAGGGCAACCGCAGCCGCGGACAGGATCCATACCAAGATCCGCATCGTCCGACTGGCGCCCGGCCGGGCGACCAGG
>DASZFS010000625.1:0-7480 GCA_035939575.1 Vicinamibacterales bacterium
CGTGCAGTTGCCTACGCCCTCGATTCCTGACGACACCGTACGACCCTTGAGAATCTTGATTTTGGGGCGAGGCAACTGCACGCGACGATGAGTCTTTAGCCCCCCTCAAAATCTTCAGCCGCCTCAGAGTCTTCGGCCCATCTCAGAGTCTCAGCCCCGCCCTGCGCCGACTAGTAGTCCACCGTTGGCCCCGGAAACGGCCCGCGCGCCGACTCGAAGGCGTGCGCGAGCTGAAGGACGCCCCAGTCATCGCCGTCGCGACCCACGATCTGCAGCCCGACCGGCAGACCGTCCGCAGTCAGCCCGCCCGGAACCGAGACCGCTGGATAGCCAAGCGCCGAGATGTAGTAGCAGGATTTCATCCAGTCGATGTACGACGACATCTTGACCCCCTCGATGTCGCGCACGTACGGCTCCTTCACATCGAACGGCGCCACCTGCGTCGTCGGTAGCACGAAGAACGCGTAGGTCTCCATGAAGCGCGCGAAACGCCGGCGCAGCGCCTCGCGCTCGCCTTCCGCCGATCGAATGTCTTCCGCCGTCAGCCGCTCCCCGCGATCGATCTCGCCGAGGATCGTGCTCTTCACCTGCGACCTGTGCTGCCGGACGGTCTCGCCGTGGCGATTGACGAATGCCTGAGCCCTCAAGACCCTGAAGACATAGTCCGCGCCGCTGAAGTCCGCCCGCGCGGCGTCGACGCGGCAGCCGATTGCCTCGAAGAGAGGTCGCCGCGCATCGACGATCGATCGCACGCGCCGCTCGAATGGCATGTCAGCGACGCCCTCGAGCCACGCCACGCGCGTCCCGGTGAAGTCGCGACGCAGATCGGGATGCCCCATCGACAGCTTCGGGGCCATCGCGCCGAGCAGCAACGCGACATCGGCTGCGTTGCGCGCCATCGGCCCGTCAACACTGAGCAGGGCCCAGGGCGATGGGGCCGGGGACGTGTCAGCTCCCAGCATCAAGCCGGCTGATGGCCGCATGCCGACGACGCCGCAGAAGGCGGCGGGGTTGCGGAGCGATCCGCCCATATCCGTGCCGTCGGCGATGGGCAGCATGCCCGTCGCCAGCGCGACCGCGGCGCCGCCGCTGCTGCCGCCACACGTCTTGGTCGTGTCGTACGGGTTGAGCGTCGCGCCGAAGACCGGGTTGAACGTTTGGGAGCCCGCACCGAGCTCCGGCGTGTTGGTCTTGCCGATCGTGATCGCCCCCGCCTGCTTCAACCGCTCAACGAGCGGGGAATTTCGATCCGGTACGAAATCCCTGAAGATCGGGGAGCCAAACGTCGTCCTGATGCCGGCCGTCTCCTGCAGATCCTTGTGCGCGATGGGTAGCCCGTGAAGTGGACCGTCGAGGTCACCTCGAGCCGCCCGCGCGTCCGCCCGGCGGGCGTCGTCCAGCGCCGCCTCGGCAACCAGCGTGACGATGGCGTTGACGCGGTGATTGACGGCCTCGATTCGGGCGAGATGCGCCTCCACGACCTCGCGGGCCGAGAGGGTCCGGGCGCGGATCAATCGCGCGAGCTCAGTCGCCGGTTGCTGCCAGATATTCAAGAGCTGCGGTGACTCCGCCTGGCGCGAATGGCACGCCGGCCGCGGCCAATCCCATCTCGATGCCGCTCAACGTCCCGGCGAGCATGAGATCGTTGAAGTCGCCGAGGTGGCCAATTCGAAAAACGGTTCCTTTGAGCTTGCCGAGTCCTGACCCGAGCGACAGGTCGAAGCGATCGAGAATCACTTTGCGCAGCCGATCGGCGTCGCATCCCTGCGGCACGAGGACGGCGGTCAACGTCGAGCTGTATTCCTCCGGGTTCGCCGCCAGGACTTCCAGCCCCCAGCCGGCGACCGCCCGGCGCGTGGCCGCTGCGTGACGGCGGTGTCTCGCGAAGACCCGAGGCAGCGTTTCCTCGAGCAACATGGTCGTCGACTCTCGCAGGCCGTACAGCAGGTTTGTGGCCGGCGTGTAGGGAAAGAAGCCGGAGGCATTGTCCCGAATCATCGGCTCCCAGTCCCAGTAGGCCCGCGGCAGCCGCGCGGATTTCGACGCCGCGAGAGCCTTCGGTCCAACGGCGTTGAGACCCAGACCGGGCGGCAGCATCAGCCCCTTCTGCGATCCGCCAACGGTCACGTCGACGCGCCACTCGTCGTGACGGTAGTCGATCGAGCCCAGGGACGAGATCGTGTCCACGAGCAGCAGCGCCGGATGCCCCGCGGCGTCCAGGCGGCTGCGAACCTGAGGCACGCTGCTCGTGACCCCCGTCGACGTCTCGTTGTGGACGATCGCCACTGCTTTGATCTGATGCGCGGCATCAGCCGTCAGCCGCTGGGCGAGCGCGTCGAGATCGACCCCGTGCCGCCAGTCACCGGCGACACAGTCCACGACGACGCCGAGGCGCTCCGCCATCTGTTTCCACAGGAGCGCGAAGTAGCCCGTCTCGAACATCAGCACGCGATCGCCGGGCGATAGCGTGTTGACCAGCGCGGCCTCCCACGCGCCCGTCCCGGACGATGGATAGATGACGACGGGCCCATCGGTCTGGATAATTTTTTTCAAGCCGTCGATCGCCTCCCGCGCGACCTGCGCGAATGCCGGACCACGATGGTCGATCGTCGGCTGGGCGATCGCGCGGAGAATGCGATCCGGTACGTTCGTCGGTCCTGGAATCTGCAGGAAATGTCGGCCGGGCATCAGGTCTCCACGGCAGAGTGTAGTATTTCTCGGGCGGGATCATACCCTCAGGGCGGAGAAGGAACGACATGAAGCGTGTGCGCACCCCGATCGCTCGGCTTGTCGTCGCGTCGCTCGTGATCTGGACCGGACACACGCTCGCACCCGCGGCACAGAGACCGATGCCGGCGGCGGCGCCGCAGGTTCCGCGTTTTGAGTTCGATCCGGGTTGGCCGAAGCAGCCATTTCCGAACTACGAGATCCTCGGCAACGTGATCGGCCTCGCGATCGATGCGACCGAGCACATCTGGGTGCTCAACCGGCCCCAGATGGTAACCGAGCAGGAGCAGGGCGCCGCGTTCAGCGTCACGGACGCGCTCTGCTGTCGGCCCGCCAAGCCAGTCCTCGAGATCGACCGGGCCGGGAACGTGGTTCAGGAGTGGGGCGGCGCCGCTCCCGGGCGGATATGGGTTGCTCAGGAGCACGGGATCTTCGTCGATCGGAACAACCACGTCTGGATTGGGAGCCCCCAGGATTCTTTTCTTCTCAAGCTGACGCGCGACGGCCGGTTTCTGATGCAGATCGGGGAGGCGGGTCACAGGGAACCGACCAGCGGCGATCAGACGATTCTCGGCGGGCCGGCGCCCTGGGTCGACCCGAGGGCCAATGAGCTCTACGTCGCGGACGGCTATCGGAACCGCCGCGTCATCGTTTTCGATGCCGAGACCGGCCGGTTCAAACGGATGTGGGGTGCGTACGGGAATCCGCCGGACGATTCGATCAAATGGACATTCGACCCCGCGGGCACGGATCGGTCACCCTCGCCGCAGTTCCAGACGGTCACCAGCGTGATCGTCAGCCGTGACGATCTTGTGTACGTCGCGGACCGCAGCAACAACCGCATCCAGGTGTTCAAGACGAACGGCAGCTATGTGCGCGAGGTGTTCATCGCGCCGAAGACTCCCAGAGGCACGGCCGATACGCTGGCCTTCTCATCCGATCCCGAGCAGCGCTTCATCTACGACGCAGACCCTCGCAACATGAGAATCTGGATCATCCGCCGCTCCGACCTCCAGACCCTCGGCTGGTTCGGTCACGGAGGGCATCAGGCGGGCGGGTTCGTGTCCCCCGCCTACGTCGTTGTCGATTCCAGCAACAATCTGTATGTCGGTGAGGGCCAGGACGGCAAGCGCGTGCAGCGCTTCCTCTTCAAGGGAATGACGGCGGGTAACTTACCAGGCCGATGAGCGCATGCGAATGCGGTAGACGCTGCGCAGCGTGGTGATGTAGAGGCCTTTGCCGTCGATGTCCCCGAAGGCCACGCTGGTCGCGTTGTCGGTCGCGTTCTTGTCGGGGGTATACACCGTGCCGATGTGCTTTCCCGTCGCGTCGGCGATCCAGGCGCCGCCGGGCCCTGAAGTGAACAGATACCCTCGGTGGTCGACGCGGATGCCGTCCGCGTTGCCTCGAAGCTTCTGGCCCCGCATGTCGAGGTGCAGTTGTCCTTCGCCCGTCGTGCCGTCCTCCTTGAGTGCGTAGCGCATGATGCCGCCGCCCCCGGTCACGAACAGGTATCGCTCATCGGGGGACAGCGCGATGCCGTTGGCGCCGTTCTTCGCGACGAGCTGAAGATCGCCGCCGGGCTTCCAGCGAAACGTGCCTTGAAAGTCGAGCTCCCTGTCCGGGCTCTTGGCGGCGCCGCCTTTCAGACCGGCGCCAAGGTCCGTGAAATAGATCGATCCGTCCGACTTCACGACGAGATCGTTGGGGCCGTTCAGTCGGCGGTTCTCGTACCGATCGGCCAGCGTCGTGCGCGTCCCGTCTTTCTCCAGGCGAACCACCGAGCGGTCGCCGTGCGTGCAGAACACGAGCCGTCCTTCCCGATCCTGCGCCAGACCGTTGGATCCGAGGACCGCCACCATCATGCGGCCATTGTCGAGCGCGCGAACATCGGTGATGTCGGCTCCAGAGTAGCCGGACTTTTCCAGGAACGTGGACAGTTGCCCCGCGGCCGGATCCCATTTGTAAATGCGGTTCGCGGCCATGTCGCTGAACAGCAAGTACCCGGATTGACCGTCCTTGAACCACGTCGGGCCTTCGGCCGCGCCGAAGTAATCCCGTCGGATGACCTCGAGTTTGGCGTCCGTGGACAGGATCGCGTCCAGGGCCGGGTCGAGCCGTTCGACGGCGCCCTCGAGCGGCGCTTGCGCCGCCAGCCGCCCCCCTGGAGGAAACAGTGCAAACAGAGCGAACAGGGCGAACAACCTGGGCTTCATGTCACGGCCACACTATGCACCAGAACCGGCCCGCAGAGTGGAAATCGTTCGGCGCGTCAGGTCTCCGTTGACAGGTCGGCCAACGTCGCGGGACGATGAGCGCTCCAAAACCAGCGTCTGGTGTAAACCACGTAGCTGGCGTAAACAACGGAGCTGGCGTAAACAACGAAAGAGGGGGATGTGATGCGCGCACGCATGGCTCGGATCGGATTGGTCCTTGTGGTCGCCACTTTCGCGTCCGCCACTGGACGGGCCCAGAAAGCAGCCACACTCACCGCCCTCGACTACGAAGAGATCCGGAATCTCTACGGCCGGTACACCCACGCATTCGACGCCGGGGATGGACAAGCGGTCGCGAACGTCTACACGCCGGACGGAGCGTTTGTCACGGGTGGTCGCGCCACCGAGGGTCGGGAGAAGTTGGCCGCTATGCCACGTGCGCCGATGCCCGGCCGTCCCTCGATCCGCCATCTGCCCGCCAACATCGTCATCGATCCGGCCCCAGGGGGCGCCAAGGGCATGGCCTACGTCATGGTCTTGACGGTCGAAGCAGGGAAGCCACCGGTCTTCGCGATGGGTGGTCTCTATGAGGATGTAATCGTCAAGACGTCGGAAGGCTGGCGCTTCAAGCGGCGCACGTTCACGCCGTGGAATGCTCCGCCGGCGGCGTCGGCGCCCGCTCCCGCGCCTCGGTGAGAGTGCCTCGGGCGCCAACAAGGTGAACCCGTCCGAACCGTTCATCAGGCGGCCTGTCGCCACGAGCCTGCTCATGGTGGCGATCGCGCTCTTCGGCGCGATCGCCTACCGGGTGCTGCCGGTCGCCGACCTGCCGCAGGTTGACTACCCGACGCTCTCGGTAGGCGCCTCGCTGCCGGGCGCGGATCCGAAGACGATGGCGGCGTCGGTCGCCAGCCCGCTGGAGCGGCAGTTCACCACCATCGCAGGGCTCGATACGATGGTGTCGTCGAGCTCGGCCGGCTACACCAACGTCACCCTGCAATTCGATCTCGATCGCGACATCGACGGCGCAGCGGTCGACGTGCAGACCGCGATCGCGGAGGTCATGCCGCTCCTCCCGCCCGGCATGCCCGCGCCCCCCTCGTTCCGCAAGGTCAATCCGGCAGCCCAGCCGATGATGACGATGGGGTTGAAATCGAAGACCCTGCCGCTTTCCGCGATCGACGACATCGCCGAAAACGTGCTCGCGCCGAGCATTTCGATGTTGAGCGGCGTCTCTCAGGTCAACGTCGTGGGCGGGGCGAAGTACGCCGTTCGCGTGCAGGTCGATCCCGACAAGCTGCGCGCGCAGCACATGGGATTCAACGAGATCGATCAGGCGCTCCAGAACTGGAACGTCAACCTGCCGACTGGTCAGCTCTTCGGTCCCAAGGCCACGTTCAACATCAGGGCAGCCGGTCAGCTGATGGACGCCGGTGCGTTCAGACCGATGGTGGTGGCCTACCGGAACGGCGCGCCGGTTCGCCTCGAGCATGTCGCCAACGTCATCGACAGCGTCGAGAACACCAAGAACGCCGCGTGGCTCTACGTCCCCGATGAGCCGGGCACCCGTGCCGTCGGCATGGCGATCATGCGCCAGCCTGGAACGAACCTGCTCGAGGTAACCGACGCCGTCCGCCGGCTGCTGCCGGAGATCCAGAAGCGGATTCCACCGTCGATTCACCTCGACGCCCACCAGCGGCCGGATCGGCCGGTCCGGGAAGCGTTCGCGGACATCCAGCTCACGATGCTGGTGACGTTGGCGCTGGTCATCGGCGTCATCTACCTGTTCCTTCACAACGGGTCGGCCACGCTGATTCCGGCGCTCGCCCTGCCGTTCTCGCTGCTCGGCACGTTTGCGGTGATGCAGCTCCTGCATTTCAGCCTCAACAGCCTGTCGATGATGGCGCTCGTGCTCTCCGTCGGATTCGTGGTGGACGATGCGATCGTGATGCTGGAGAACATCGTGCGGCACATGGAGGGCGGCGAGAAACCGTTTCAGGCGGCGCTGTCCGGCTCGAAAGAAATCGGGTTCACGATTCTCACGATGACGACGTCGCTCGCGGCGGTCTTCATTCCGGTCCTGTTCATGACCGGGGTCATGGGCCGGTTGCTGCGCGAGTTCGCGGTGACGATCACCGCGGCGATCCTGATCTCCGGCGTCGTGTCGGTGACCCTGACGCCGATGCTCGCCAGCCGGCTGTTGGCCGACTCGTCTCTCGCGGGGAGCCGGGGGCTGGCGAGCCTCATGGAGCGCCTGTTTGGCGTCCTGTTTCGCGGCTACGAGCGGAGCCTCCGGCTGGTCCTGCGCCATCGCCCGGCGATGCTCGTCCTGTTCGTCGGCGTCATCGCGGTGACGGCTCGCATGTTCACCGTCATCCCGACGGGATTCATTCCCGACCAGGACAACGACACGCTGAACATCGTGATTCGCGGGGCGCAGGGCACCTCATTCGACCAGATGGTCGAGTACGCGCAGCCCGTCGCCGACATGCTTCACAGTTACCCGTACATCGCGTGGTTCGTCGGCGCCGCGGGTG
>DASZFS010000626.1:0-7034 GCA_035939575.1 Vicinamibacterales bacterium
TGAGCATCAGGTTCATAAACACCTGTTGCAATTGGATGCGGTCCGCCCAGACCTTCGGCGCGTCGGGCGAAACACTCGTCCGGATCGAAATCGACCGCTCGTTGGCGTCTTGCTGGAGCAGCAATGCCATTTCATGAATCAGCGCGGCGATGTTCATACGCTCACGCTGCGTCTCTTTCTTGAAGAGTGCCGTCGTCCGCGTGATGACCTCCGCGGCCCACGCCGCCTCTTTGACCAGCCGCGACGCGGCGTCGCGCGCCGCGTGTAGATCGAGGCGATGCCCCGCGAGCGCATCGAAACAGACCTTGGCATCGATTCTAGCCGCAGTGATCGGCTGCTTGACTTCGTGCGCGAGCGAGGCGGCGACCTCGCTCATCATGCTGATCCGCTGGCGATGAGCCAGCGCCACGCGGGCTTGTTGAAGTTGGGCCTCGGCGCGCGTCCGGCCCTGCTCGGCGTGCTTCAGCTCACTCAGATCGAGTACCAGAGCGAGGCCGGTGTCGTCGTCAAACGCCGCCACACCGATGAGGATCGGCACCCGGCTGCCATCCTTACGGAAGTATTCCTTTTCAAATGGCTGCAGACTTCCAGCCGCCTGGAGCTGCGGCAGCAAGCGCTCGTCCTGCTCGCGCCATTCCGGCGGCGTGAGATCCGTCCATCGGAGGCGGCCCGACATGAGATCCTCGCGACTGTAGCCGACGATTCTGAGAAATGCATCATTGGCGTCGGTAATTCGTCCATCGAGGTTGTACGTACAGATTCCTGAAACGTTGGCGTCGACCAGTCGCCGAATCTTGGCCTCTCGTTGTTCCAACTCTCGGTACAGCCTGGTCTTTTCGAGGGACAGCGCCGCCTGAGAGGCGAGCACATTCAAGACCGCCATTCGGGCCGGCGTGAACACTCCAGCGGCAAGATTGTTTTCGAGATACAAGAGCGCCATCAATTGCCCCTGCTGAAGGAGTGGCAAGCAGAGCACGGAACGCGCGCGCTCGCGCCGCACATACGCATCATTGACAAATCCACCAGTCGTCGATGCATCTTCAAGGTTCACGCTCTCGTGAGCACGCGCAGCGTATCGAACCACGGCTTCAGGCAGGTCCGCGCTGGCCATTCCGACATTCCGCGGCTCAATTGGGATTGCGCGGTCGCTCGCCCGCGCGTCCGCCAGAATCCACAGATCATCCCCTCGCGGTTCAATCAACACCCCTCGTTCAGCCCCTGCGTGTTCGATGGCCGTCTGCAAGACTATTTCGACGAGCTTGTCGAGAGCGATTTCGCGAGAGACGGCTTGCAACACTCTCAGGACGGTTGCAAGTTCTAGCTGCTCCACGGGCGCGCCAATCGTTGGTCTGGAATCCGATGCGAGCAGGCGCTCCTGGCGCACTTGCGGGTACAACGCATCGAGCTGACGTACCTTGCCGTCGGCGCCCCACCGCAGATAACCCCATCGCGCATTTCCGAGATAGAGACGGGCGATTTCCTCGAGATTGCGCGACGCGTAAAACCGGCCCGCCAGCTCATAGGCCAGCGCCTCGTTTTGGACGAAGCCGCTCGCCCTTGCGGACGAAATCGCTACTTGGTAGAAGCGGATCGCCTCCATGTCGCGGCGATCGATTCTCGCGATCTCGGCGTCCACGAGTGCAGCGCTGTCTTCAATGTTCGCGACGCCGCTCTTGATCCACTCCTGAAACTGACGCTGGTGGGCAGTCAGGGCCTCACGGTGGTGGGCGCGCTCCTCGTCTGGTGCCAGGTCCCAACGCCCCGCGCGTGCGAGAGCACTGAAGAGGTGGTAATGCGCTCGGTTGAAGAGATTGGACTGTGTCCAGAGAAGCGATCGCGCGTTCGAGGCCGCCTCGAGGGCGGCCGGATAGGCACCGGCATAGAAACGTGCCGTCAGCCTGCAAATCCAATATTGGCAGGCCACGATGGATAGCTGCGGATCGCTCGCAAGACCCTCCTCGAATCGTTGCTCGTCGAATCCCGTTTCGCTGAACGAACCGAACTCCGCCGTAAGCCCCCGCAACGTTCGGATGTGTTGCACATAGCCGGTCATCAGGGTGACAATCAGGCTAAACTGCGCTTGCCGCCCGAAGTCGAGGGTGGCCTGGGCCTCACGCTGTACATCGCCGAGCTGATCACCCTCGAAATATGAGGTATTGAAAAGCTCGACGCGACTAAAGCTCGCATACGTGAGATCACCCAGCCGGATGGCTGCGTTGTACGCCTGCTGGACCAGGCGACGTCCGATCGCGAGCGGTTGCGTCCACGGGACCACGAGGTGACCGAACACTGAATAGACCCGCGCCTCGAAGGTCCGAAGGCCGCGTTGCTCCATCAGGTCCAGGCCGACCTTGCCGAACTTGAATCCATCACGATAATTGTCGAATCGCCGTCCAAGGATCACGCCGGTATGGGCGTAGCCGACGCACGAGACGTCGCTGTTTCCGTGCTCCAGGCTCAGGTTCGTCATTCGCAGGCTGACCAGACACAAGAGATTTTCGTCGAGGAAGTGCGCAGCCGCGGATACACCATTCAGCACGTTCATCGCGGCGCAGCACACCGGATCCGACGTCACCGGTAAACTCACACACTCATCGATGGTGCGACGCCCGATGGCGGCCCAGAGGCGCGCATGCTCGTCCTCCACCTCGGCATCTGTCGGGTGAGCGGACCACTGCACCCCGATGTGCCGAAGGAACTCGAGACACGCCGCCACCGCGTCTTCGCTGCGGCCGACCGTCATGAAGAGCTCCTCGCGGAGGCACGTGACGGCCGCGAGATCCTCGAGGGTTGCGGTCCGCGCTGCGAGGGACGTCAGGTGGCTGTCCGCCGCCACCAGATCGCCGGTCAAGAATTCGCACTCGGCACGCAGTAGATCCAGTGCGAACGCGAGTTCGTGCCGCCGTTCCCACGCATCCGCCGGCAACAGGGCCGCACCGGCCGTGAGATACGTCAAAGCGGAGGAATAGGCCGTCGAGGCTCTGGCCCGCTGGCCGGCAATCAAGTTCAGTCGAGCTACGTCCTCCCGTTCGTCTCTCGAAGTAACGAGATGCGAGGCGCGATTGAATTGGCTGACGATCTCGAATGCACGCTCGGCGATTGTGTCCACCGGCGTGTGCGCGGCGAGCAGTCGGCCGATCTGCAGGTGCGCAGCAGGCCGAGCGTCCTGCGAGATGAGTGAGTACGCGGACTCCTGGACACGATCGTGGACGAACCGGTAGGCGCCTGCCCGCTGCTCGACCAATTCTTGTCGGACAGCCGGCCGCAGATTCGTATGAACCTCGTCTTCTGACATGCCAAGAATAATCGCCAGCAAGCGCGTGTCGGCGGTACTGCCGAGACAGGCCAAAGGCTGCAGTGCCTGCTGCGTTTCGGGCGGCAACCGCGTGAGCCTCACAACCAGGAGGTCCACAACGCTGTCCGCGCACCCCATGGCGTCGATGCTCGGGAGATTCCATGCCCATAGGCCTGCAGCATGATCGAAGACGAGGAGTTCCTCTTCAACGAGCGCCGACATGAACTGGATGAGAGAAAATGGGTTGCCGCCGCTCTTGGCGTGCACCACATGCGCGAGGGCCGCGATGTCGACGCGCTCACGGTGGAGTGCGTCCGCAGTAAGTTCCTCGACGTCATGGACTGTTAAGGGGGCGAGCGCGATCTCCGACACGCTCACTCCCGCTTGTCGGATCGCATCGAGGGTGCCTCTCAGTGGGTGGACGTCCGTGACCTCGTTGTCCCGATACGCACCGACGAGCAGCACATGTCGGACATCCCCTTGAATCAGCAGATCCTCCAGGAAGTCGAGCGTCGCGGCATCGAGCCACTGCAGGTCGTCGAGGAAGAGTGCCAATGGGTGTTCCGCTCGCGCGAAGACACCGATGAACTTGCGCAATGTCAATTGGAACCGGCGTCGCGCGTCCTGCGGCGACGGATCAGCAACGATCGGCTGGTCGCCGATGATCAGCGTCAACTCGGGGATCAGATCGACGATGAGGCGAGCATTCACATCGAGCGCCTCACGCAGTGCCTCTCGCCACGGCGCCAGATCCGCTTCGCTTTTTGCTAACAAATACTGAATAAGGCCGGCAAATACCTGGGAAAGCGTGGCGTATGGGATATCGCGCTTGTATTGATCGAACTTGCCTGACGCGAACAGTCCACGAGGAGGCACGAGGGATTTATATAGTTCGTAGACGACGGACGACTTACCGATCCCAGAATAGCCCGACACGAGTACAAGTTCCGGTGTCCCACCGCTCACAACTCGATCGAATGACTCAAGCAGCGTTTGGACTTCATTCGCGCGACCGTACAGTTGTTCCGGAATGAGCAACCGGTCTGGGGTGTCGCGTTGTGCCAGGCTGAAGTCGTCGACCCGCCAACTCGCCTCCCACTGTGTCAGACAACGCCGCAGATCGTGTTCAACGCCGGCGGCAGTCTGATAGCGCTCTTCGGCCGTCTTTGCCAGCAGCTTCAGGACAATCGCTGAAAGCATCGTCGGCAGGTCCGGTCGTTTCGAGCGTGGTGGAACAGGCCGCTTCGCGATGTGAGAATGAACCCACGCCATTGGCTCCACAGCGATGAAAGGCAGATTCCCCGTCAGTAGTTCGTAGAGCACAACGCCCAATGAGTACAGATCGCTTCGCGCGTCGACGGAGCGGTTCATCCATCCGGTTTGCTCCGGCGACATGTACGCAAGTGTCCCGACAATAAACTCCGGCGGCTCCGGGACACGACGTTCTCGCGGGAGTGAAGATGAGATCCCGAACCCGCGCAACCACACGTGGCCCGTTGTGTCGTCGAGTAACACGTTCGCTGGTTTCAGATCTTTGTGAATCAGACCGCGGGCGTGCAGATGACGGAGTGCGGCGGCGATCCCGATAGCGACACGAAGGACGACATCGACCTCCAATGGAATGCCAAGCCGAAACGCGAGCGGCTCACCGCCAGGATCGTCGAGGAGAAGGGCGGGCCGGCCGTCGAGCGTCGTCAGTGCAACGGATCGGACCGCCCACGTCGGAGCCAATTGTTCACGAAGCGAGTGCTCGTGTTCGAGCATGCGAAGAACGTGAGGCCGAGGGTTCTCGTGGCGCGGGATGACGACGAGTGTCGAACGTGATGGACGCGCGGTGTCGAGAGTCCGCGCGAGGACGAACTCGCCGTCCTCAAGAATGACGTTCAGGGAGTGCGCCGTCAGACCCGTTGCGTTGTTCTCCATGTCAGCCCACCGAAAGCATACACCCCACATCAGATCGCGACGCCTCCCGCACGTCGCGACGTCGACCGGCGTCACGCTAAAGACTCGTGTTTCGGAGCCCGGCCGAACCAGAGTTACCCGATCGAGTAGTCGATTTGGCCCGATCGAAGATTGTCGACGCTCCGCTCCGACCGCAAAATCTAGGCTCAGTGAAGGGCACGCCCATGATGCTCGCGACGCACCGCCAACTCGATACCCACCCCACCATCGTGGGACCGTCGCGCCAATGGAACGACGCGCTCCAGAAGGCGGCGCGCGTTGCGGCGACCTCCACGACAGTCCTCGTCACCGGCGAGTCTGGAACCGGAAAAGAAGTACTCGCCCGATTCATTCATCGAGCCTCTGGTCGGAGCCAGGGTCCATTCGCGGCCTTGAACTGCGCGGCGCTGCCCGAACAGCTGCTCGAATCCGAGCTCTTCGGCTACGAACGCGGTGCATTTACCAGTGCGGATCGCGCCAAACCAGGACACCTCGAGCTCGCATTCGGTGGCGTGCTGTTTCTCGACGAGGTCGGCGAGATGAGCCTGTCGGCGCAAGCGAAGCTTCTGCGCGTCTTACAAGAACGAGAGTTTCTACGCCTCGGGGGGACTCGGACACTCCAAGCGAATATTCGCGTGATCGCCGCGACGAATCGTGATCTCCGGGATGCGATCGAACACAAAACATTTCGGGAAGATCTCTTTTACCGTCTGCACGTCTTCGAAATTCGAATCGCGCCACTGCGCGAACGTCCGGACGACATTCTCCCCCTCGCCGAGGCGTTCCTCGTCGACCTCGCCCGGCAGGCCGGTACCCAACCTGCGACTCTCACCACGGGCGCGCGAGAGGCCCTCGTGCGGTATCCATGGCCGGGGAATGTGCGCGAGCTGCGCAACACACTCGAGCGCGCCGTGATTCTCTGCGATCGGGACGAGATCGATTCGGGGCACCTTGTGTTGCAGAGCGCTCGATCGCATTGCCAGGAGACGACCGATCTGGCGAGTATCGAGCGCGATCTCATCGCGAAAATATTGCGCCAGGAACACTGGAATAAGGCCAGGGCCGCCCGACTCTTGGGAATCACGCGAACACAACTCTATTGCCGGCTCCAAAAGTACGGCCTGAAACCCTGATGGCTACTGCCATGACGATCGATTTGCGGCTGGACACCAAGATCGCGCCGTCGCGCGTCGTGAGACTGGGCGGCGCGTTGGTCGCGCGCTGTCGGCACACCGCAATCTCGCGGGACGGCGACCCCATGATCGACACGCCCACGGTGATGGTGCTCGTCAACGGGCGCATGGAGATCCGGTGGGACGACTGCCGTCTCTCGATCTCGGCGGGACAGGCGATGTTCGCAACGCCGCGGAGCTATTGCGTCAGTCATGACGCGGGCTTCGAGGCCGTCAACATTGGCTTGACAGCCGAGTGCGTCGCGTCGTTCTGGGACCGTCACGCGGACGCGCTCGCGCCGGAGCGCGGCGAGGCGACAATCGAGCCCGCGTTCCTCCTGCGCCTGACACCGTTTCTCAAGAACACCCTTGAATCGCTGCCGCTGTTTCTCGATACAGAACGACCCCACCACCACCCACTCGTGAAACTCAAGCTTGACGAACTCGTGCTTGCGCTCATCGACGCAGACGCGCGAGTGTGCTCGCGGCTGAAGACGTCGGGGCAGTACGATCGGCGACTCGTCGAGTACGTCGCGACCCGACCAGTGTCACATCATTCACTCCACGAGCTCGCGCGTGGGGCCGGGCAGAGCGTGTCGACGTTCAAGCGGCACTTCCGTGCCGCC
>DASZFS010000627.1:0-32951 GCA_035939575.1 Vicinamibacterales bacterium
AGGAACGTTTCAGTGAGCCAGGTGCTTCCCCGCCGTTTTACACGCCGTTTCAACCGCCGACACGCCGGAGTCGCCCCTGCCTCATACACTGCGCCGCGCGACAGACGGACCAGCGAAAGAACGACTGGTCGTGCAGCTTCAGGGAGGCGCGGTATGAGACTCAACGGGAATCGAACGGGTTACAGATGGCTCGGCGTGTTGACTGCTTGCATGGCGGGTGCGGCCGTGTCAGTCGTCGCGGCGGCTACCCCAACCGTCACGTACAAACCATATGTCGCACCAGGCGACGCCGGTCCGCTGGGAGACACCGATCAGCTGGTGATCGCCTGGCAGACCACCGAGGCAACTCCCAATCCAGCCGCGTTCGCCGTCGACTTCGGCCGCTCCCCTGCGTACGGCCGCATCGCCCCGGTCTCAGGCCGCACTGTCGACAATTACCTCGCCGCCGACGCAACCCTTCCGGTCGCGCCGACGGCGCCCGGCGCGCGCGTCAACTACACCGCGGTCCTCAGCCCGCTCGCGTTCGATACGACCTACTTCTATCGGGTCAGCGGTCCCGGCCTGCCCGTCAACGGCTTTGCCGCGTCGTTCAAGACGCGCACGCGCTCGCACCACTTCTCGTTTCTCGTTCAAGGCGATGAGGGCTTCTTCCCTGCCGTGCCCAATTCGAACCCGGCACGCATCGCCGACTACGAGGCCCGCATCGTCCATCTGATGTTCAATGCCCATCGCGTCTCGCTGGCGGGCGAGCCGCCGCGGCCGGAGCCGAACTTCGCGCTGAATACCGGCGACAACGTGTATAACTTCGGAGCGGAGGCAAGCTATCGCGATTTCTGGTTCCCGGTGTGGAACAGCGACAGCGATTCGAACGAGACGGGCGCACCCTTCATCCGCAGCAAACCCTTCTATATCGTCGTGGGCAACCATGACATCGGTGGACAGGGCGATCGCGTCAACCTGCTCGCGAGCGACACGTCAGCGCCGTTCAGCGGAAACGCCGAGGGCGGCGACCTCCTCGCGTATTTCAACAACTACTACTTCCCGCTGAACGGGCCAGCCGGCGTCGATCCCTACGAGATCCTCAACGGCGATACGGCCTCGCCGACCGGGTCATTCTTTCACTACCTGGGGAAAGACTACCTGTCGCCGGCCGCTGCGGAAGCGCTGCGGGCCTCGACCGCTGTCGATTCGGGACACGGTGTCACCCGCCAGATCGACCACATGAGCAACTACTCGTTCGATCAGGGCAACGCGCATTTCCTGTTTCTGGACGCCAACCCCCACGTGTTCGATGCGCTCGTCGATGGCTCAGCGACGTACGCGGCGCCGCCCGCGGGCTTCACGCCCTACCCGTCGGTGCTTCGAGAATGGATCATCCACGACCTCGACAGCTCCAATCAGGCGTGGAAGGTCGTCGTCTTTCATCAGCCGACGTTCTCGTCAGGCAACGCGACGGTTCGAAACAACCAGATGCGGGCCATCGTCAAGGTCCTTGAAGACCATGGCGTCAACATCGTATTCAACGGTCACGAGCACAACTACCAACGCTCGAAACCGCTGCGCGCGCTGGCCGGCGTGGCCGCCGCTCCGACCACGCTCGGTCCGCCGGTCGTGGCCGTCGATGGCCAGTACGACGGCGTGACCAGGACAGTACCCGACGGCGTGCTCTATATCGTGGAGGGCGCCGGCGGCAACCGTGACTTCGATGGAAATCTCACGTCGCCTCGCGGGTCGGGCGTAGGCGTGGATGAAGATGACGCCGCGACCGGCACGTTTTCGTTCGGGCCCGGGCTGACGTTCGCGAACGGGCCCGCGTCGTGGCTGGATACGCACCTGACCAACAGCGAGATGGCGCCGTTCTTCCCGAACGCGGGCGGCGGCCCGACGATTACCGCGCGCTTCAAGGCGAAGGTCTTTTCGTTCGCCCACGTGGTCGTCGATGACAATCGCATGACGCTGTACCAGGTCACCGAGCCGCTGCTCACCGCCTCCTCAGCGACACCCGCGAATCCGGCACCGTTCGGGACCGACGTGCACGGGATGCCGCTCAACGATCCCATCCCTGACACGCTCGTCGACCCGGCGACGGGAGCGGTCGTGACGCCTCCCGCCGATGGCGCGTCGGCGCTGCTGGACAAGTTCACGATCGTCAAGCCGGATGTCGACGATCGCGTCCGCGTTCGGCTCTCACGTTCAGACACCGACAGCGATGAGGATCGAGCGACCGGCGCCGTCACCTCCGTCGTCACCTACATCGTCACAGTTGATAACGGCTCCGCGTACCCGTTGAATGGATCCCAGCTGGTCCTGCGGCTGCCGGAAGGCGCGAAGCTCGCCGACGCGACGACTGACACCCGGACCGCCGTGGACGACGAGGTCGTCGTCACGCTGGGCCGCATCGACGTCGGACAGGTGCGTCAGGTCACGCTCCACGTGGCGGGCAACGGTCGCAGCGGCGGAGACGACGGCCCCATCGCGTTCCTGAGGTCCAGCACCGCCCAGACGGTCGTCTCGAACCGCGTTGGCCGTGAGCGCGACAGAAGATAAGAGACGCCAAGCGACGCAATCAGTCCTGGCGCAGTGCCAGCATCGGATCGATGGTCGCGGCTCGCGCGGCGGGCAGATACGTTGCCGCCACGGCGACCGCGATCATCGTCCATGCCACAACGACCAGCGTAAGGGCATCAGCCGGGCCGATCCCGAAGAGCAGCGCGCGAAGAAACCGTCCGAGCCACAGCGACACGGCGATCCCGATCGCCGCGCCGCTCACAGACAGTCTCAACGCTTGCCACACCAGGCTGCGCACGAGTTGCTGCGGGCTCGCGCCGAGCGAGACGCGAATCCCGATCTCGCGAGTGCGCCGCGCGACGGTGTACGCCATCAGCCCGTATATGCCGACCGACGCGAGCATGAGGGCAACGGCGCCGAAGATACTCAGCATCAGCATGTTGAACCGGTTGGGCGCGATGGACCTGCCGAGGACGTCTGACATCATCGCGAAGTCGGCCGGAGGCTGGGTCGGGTCGACGCCCAGCACCGCTTGACGCACCGTCGCGACGTCCGGGGCGTCGCCGGCTGTCCGCAAGACCCAACGCAACGGGATCTTCTGCACCACGAGTTGCGTTATCTGCTCCGGTGCCTGCGCCACTGGCACATACAGCGTCATGGTCGGGGCGAACCGGAGCCCCTGCTCGCGCGTGTCTCCCACGATGCCGACGATCGTGCGCGGGCGCAGGTCGCGATCGGCTGTCAGGTATCCCGAGCCAATGACAATCGCGCGGCCGACGGCGTCGCCGTTTGGAAACGCGGCGCGAGCCAACGCCCGGCTCACGACGACGACCGGTCCCGCCTCGGCCGAGTCGGTGTCAGCGAACGCTCGGCCCGCGAAGAGCGGGATCTCCATTGCCGCGAAGTAGTGCGGGTCTATCGCGCGGTACCAGGCATCCAGATCAGTGGAACCCGATCGAGCGTCCGCCGCGCGACCTGGCCGCTGCCCCGGCACGGTGACCGGGAAATCGATCGGAAACTCGGACGGGAGCGCGGTGGTTGAGCTCGCCGCGACTACTCCCGGTATGCGCTCGACGCGCCGCGCGACCGCGCTTGTGTACTCCCCAAGACGGAGTGAATCCGGATAGCGCGACGGTGTCATGCTGATCGCCATCGTGAGCAGATGATCGACGCGGAATCCCGGATCCACGGCCGCGAGATTCCAGAAGCTGCGCGCCAGGAGCGAGGCGCCCACGAGGAGCAGCGTCGAGAGGGCGACCTGCAACAGGGTCAACGACGCGCGAAACCGATTGCCGGATCCTCCCTGTGCGCTGCCCTGCTTGAGCCAATGGACTAAGTCTCCCCTGGAAAGCTGCAACGCGGGCGGCAACCCGGACAGCACGCCTGCGAGCGCGGCAGCAGCGGCGACGAAGAAGACCACCCATCCGTCGATGCGAATCCGGTCGGCCTGCGGCAGATTTGCCGCCGACAACGCAGGCAGCGCTCGCACGCCGGCCCACGCCAGCAGCAGCCCCAGCGCGCCGCCGATCGCGGCCAGGATGAGGTTTTCGGCGAGGACGCGCCGCACAATCCGCCAGCGCGAGGCGCCGAGCGCGGCCATGACGGCGATCTCGCGCCGCCGCGCCAGTGCGCGAGCGATCACGAGGTTCGCCACGTTGGAGCATGCCACCAGAAGAACCAGGGCGACGGCGACAACGAGCACGCGGAAGGCCGGTCTCAATGGCGCGACGAAATCCTCCTGCAAAGCGCGCAGCACGACACCGTTTGGCATGTTCGTGAGCGACGGGCTGCTCTGGGCATGGCGGCGCGCAACCGCATCGATTCGGGCTTCGGCCCGCGCCCGATCGACGCCAGGTGCCACCCGCGCGAGCACCTGAAAGGCATTCGACCGGTCTGTGCTGACCGCTGGTACCGGCAATGTCAGGTAGATGTCCGCGGCGCTGAACGCGCGGACTGCCTCCGGCGCGACGCCGACGACCAGGTATGGCCGGCCCGCGAGCGTCAACAATCGTCCGAGGATCTCGGGATCTCGCGCGAAGCGCCGTCGCCAGAAGCCTTCGCTCACGACCGCTGTGAGCGGCCGGCCGGGCGCATCGTCACCATCCTGGAACAGCCGGCCACGGACAGGAGCGACGCCGAGCACGGCGAAAAACCGCGCGCTGACGCGGAGTCCGGTGACCGGCTCCGCGGTGTCTGACGTCATCAGAGTGTATCGACCCGATGTGAAGACGTCGAGAATCGCCAGCGACGAGAGCGCACCAGGCTCGGCGGCCAATGCGAGGTAGTCGTGCATATCGAAGCTGCCGCTGCTGCCCGAGGGGGTCCGGCGCCGCACCTGGACGATATCGGCGGCGCGGTCGAACGGCAGCGGACGGAGCATGACGGCGTTCACGATGCTGAACACGGTCGCACACGCGCCGATGCCGAGCGCGAGAACGGCCGCGGCCGTCAGCGCAAAGACGGGGGTGCGTCGCAACGAGCGCACGGCGAGCCGGAGCGCGGGATACATACGGCTACGATACGTGGGACGTCAAGGTATCGTGTAGTCTGTGTAAACGTCACCGTGCGAGGGCGCGCCTGTCTTATCCTTCAGACAGATTTTTCGAAAGAAAGCGTTAAAACATCAATATGCGTACGCCGGGCCCGCTGGCGCGCGAGTTGCTGTGCGAGGGACGTCCCATGACCATATCGACATTCCGGATCGCGGCCGTGGCTGCTGTACTCACGGTGACATCCTCCCCAGCCGTATTCGCGTCGCTTGGCGGCAACGTGGCGACCGTGCAAAGCGATCGCGTCCAGATGCAGGGCGCGCTGCGTCAGATCGTTCAACGCGACACGTTCACCACGCACGAGATGCAATCAGCCGCCGGCGTCGTCGTCCGCGAGTTCGTCTCGCCTGACGGGACCGTCTTCGGTGTCGCCTGGCAGGGGGGCACGTTCCCGGACCTGCGGCAATTGCTCGGCCCGTATTTCGCCCGCTATCAGCAGGAGGTGGAGCGAGCCGTGCGCGCGCGCCGGGGGCACGGACCGCTCACGATCGATCTCGGCGATGTCGTCGTGCAAACAAGCGGTCACATGAGGGGATTCATCGGCCGTGCCTACTTGCCGGCCATGCTCCCGCAGGGTGTCGCCGTGGAATCCATCAAATAAGAGGCGATCAATGACCGGAGCGCCCGCCGTGAAAGGTGTGATTCTTGGCCTGCTGCTCGTCGCCCAGCAGGTAACCCCGCAGTGTGGCAGCAGCGGCAGCACCGCCTCCGCTGCCCTGCAGAACATGGTACCGCTCATCATCGACGCGGGTCCGGCACGGAACGCGGCCAACGTTGCCTTTCTCACCGTCACGGTGTGCGTCCCGGGCCAGAGCGCCAACTGCCAGGCGATCAGCGGCGTGGAGGTCGACACGGGATCCACCGGCTTGCGCATCCTGTCGTCGGCGTTGACCCTCTCCCTCCCGCAGCAGACCACGGGCGGCGCGACGGTCACTGAGTGCTTCCCGTTTCAGGATGGCTACACCTGGGGACCGGTGGCGACCGCCGACGTCCAGATCGGCTCCAAGCAGGCCAGCGGCGTGCCGATCCAGATCATCGGCGCGCCGGGTGAGCCCGCTCCCCCCGCCAGCTGCACGAGCAGCGGAGGAACGTCCGAGCAGACGCTCGATGCGCTCGGCGCGAACGGCGTCCTCGGCATCGGCGTGTTCCTGCAGGACTGCGGTCCGGGCTGCGTCTTTTCCGGATCGTCTAACGCGGGCCTGTACTACGCCTGCTCGTCGGGGAACTGTCAGGTGACGCCACAGTCCCTCGCGCAGCAGCTGCAGAATCCTGTCTCGATGTTCTCGAGCGACAACAACGGGACGACGATCATGCTGCCCGCGGCCAGCACAAGCCAGACGTCTGGCACGGGCGTGCTCATCTTCGGCATCGGCACGCAATCGAACAACGCGCTCGGCAACGCGACGGTCTTCACGCTCGATGCGAGCGGCAACTTCGTCACCAAGTACGGCCAGACATCGTCCACCGGCTTCATCGATTCCGGATCCAACGGCTACTACTTCCTCGACAGCGCGACAACGGGGCTGCCGATCTGTCCCGACACGAAGGACTTCTACTGTCCACAGACGACGACCAGCGTGACGGCCACGAACACGGGCGCCAACAGCCGGTCCGGATCCGTGTCGTTCAACATTGCCAACGGCGATACGCAGCTGAACCTGCCCGACTCGGTGCTGCCGCAGATCGGCGGCCCGTTCGCGGGGTATTTCGACTGGGGGCTGCCGTTTTTCTACGGCCGGACGGTCTTCACGGCGATCGAGAGCCGCACCACGTCAGGCGGCACGGGACCCTATTTTGCGTACTAATGCGTTATTCCCAATAACCAGATAACCCAATTCCCCACTGAGTAGTTTCGACTCGATCTGTAAGGCACCTATCACTATTGCCTGGCCTGCCGGTCTCCTGAGCCCAATTTCAACGGTTTCCGGACCCCACCAACTGGCGTGGGCCTTGCGTCGGGGCGCGGTAAGGATTGCTATGCTCAAGACCGCCAGAACGATTGCATCGTTGGGTGGGGCCGGGCTGGTCGCTGCCCTTACTGCCGGCACCGTCGTCTCGACTGTCGGAACCGACGTCGTGACGTACCACAACGACGTCGGACGAACCGGTCAGAATCTCACCGAGACGGCGCTGACGCTCGCGACAGTCAATCCGTCCATGTTCGGCAAGCTCGGCGTCTGGGCGACTGACGGGAAAGTTGACGCCCAGCCGCTCTACCTCTCTGCGGTGTCCATCCCGGGACAGGGCGCGAAGAACATGCTCTACGTCGAGACCGAGCACGACAGCGTCTACGGCTTCAACGCCGACAACGGAACGGGCGTGTGGGGGGTGTCACTGCTCGGCACGGGTGAGGTCCCGAGCGACACCCTGGGCTGCGGGCAGGTCGTGCCGGAGATCGGCATCACCTCCACACCGGTCATCGATCGATCGGCCGGCCCGAACGGTGTCATTTACGTCGTGGCGATGTCCAAGATCGCCGGAACCTCGACGTACTTCCAGCGCCTGCATGCGCTCGACGTCACGTCGGGCGCCGAGCTCTTCGGCGGGCCTCGCGTGATTCAGGCGACGTTTTCCAGGAACAGCACCACCGTGACGTTCGATCCCAAGAAGTACGAAGAGCGCGCGGCTCTCCTGCTGGCGAACGGCCGGCTGGTCCTCGCGTTCACCTCGCATTGCGACGCCGGTCCATACAGCGGCTGGATGATGGCGTACGATCCGGCGACGCTCAACCAGACGGCAGTCCTGAACGTGACGCCCAACGGCGGTGGCGGCGCGTTCTGGATGGCCGGCGACGGACCGGCTGCCGACGCCGCTGGCAACTTCTACATCCTGTCTGGAAACGGCACGTTCGACACCACGCTCGATGGGAACGGCTTTCCGACCAATGGCGACTTCGGCAACGGATTTCTCAAGATCTCCATGACGGGCGGTCTGTCGGTTGCTGACTATTTCCAGTCGTGGGACACCGTGGCCAAGTCCAACGGCGATACCGATCTGGGATCGGGCGGCGCGATCGTCCTGCCGGACCTCTTGGACGGTGGAGGACAGGTCCGGCACCTGGCGGTCGGCGCGGGCAAGGACTCGCACATCTACGTTGTGGATCGCGATTCGATGAGCAAGTGGAATCCGTCGACCAACCAGAACTACCAGGACATCTCGGGCGGACTATCGGGCGGTGTCTTCGCCACCCCGGCGTACTTCAACGGCACCGTCTACTACGGCGCCGTCGGCGACGCGATCAAGGCCTTCCCGATCACGGCCGCGCGGCTGGCGACGACCGCCGCCACGCGGAGCGCGCACACGTTCGGATATCCTGGCGCGACGCCCGGCATCTCGGCCTCCGGTACCACGAACGGCATTGTGTGGGCGGTCGAGAACTCGAACCCCGCGGTCCTGCACGCGTTCGACGCGACGAACCTGGCGCACGAGCTCTACAACTCGACGCAGGCCGCCGGCGGCCGCGACAACTTCGGCGCAGGCAACAAGTTCATCACGCCCACGATCGTCAACGGGCACGTGTACGTCGGCACCGGCTCCGGCGTCGCGGCGTTCGGAAACATCACCACCATCCCCATCTCGCCGACCAACGTTCACCTTGTGCGGGGGGATGGTCTTCAGTAGCGCCACGACTTCGTGTCAGCGCCCGGCGGCGCGGACCTCGTCCATCGGTCCGCCATCAGCGGGATGAAGCGTGCGTTGTAGGTGAGGCGCGAGACCGCGTTGACGTGGTCGTGGTCGCCGCTCCAGCAGTGCTCGTCCCGCGCTCCGTAGTCCATTCTGGCATCGGCTGGCGGATTGCGCGCCGACTTCAGAAAGTCCTCGGCGCGATACACGGCGTCGTTCAGAAAGAAATTGTCCGACAGACCGACGTTGAGCGTGATCTTCCCGCGCAGCTTCGGACCGAGCGTCGCCCAGTCGCGCTCCATGATGTGCACCAGATCGAAATGGTCGCGCCAGTAGGCCGCGACCGACTTGTCGATCGCGCCGGTCCGCTTGTCCCAGATACGACGCGGGTAACCATCCGGTCCGACCGGCGAGAACACGGCTTCCCAGATGTCCCATTGCCCGCCGGAGCGTGACCGCGTGCCGAGCACGAGCTCCTTGAGGTTGGCCTGCTCGAGCGTCACCCGCGTCCGCCCGAGGTAGTCGCGCTCGCCTGGACGTGCGGTGCGGCGGAACGGACCTTCGGTGTAATACGCGTTCGCGTCGTTGTAGATGTCCACGACCGTGAAGTTGCGGAAGTCAATGGGATCGGGACAGTTGACCCAGGCGCCGTTGTAGAGATCGGGATACAGGACCTGGGCGGCCAGCGCCTCCCAGCCGCCCGTCGACCCGCCGTAGACGGCGCGCGCCCATGGGCCGAGGCCGCGGAAGGTCTTCTCGATGTGCGGAAGCAGCTCGTAGGTAATCGCGTCGCCGTAGGGTCCGAGGTTTTCGGAGTTGACTGCGTAGGAATCGTCGTAATACGGGTTCGCGTGCTGAATCGTCACCATGATTACCCGCGGAAACTTCGGCCCGGTCCATTCCTTGAAGAACGCGTAGCCGTAGTCCTGCTGCATCCGGTCGTAGCCGTACTTCGCGCAGAGGTCACCCTCGTGCCCGTTCGGGCAGTACTTCGCGATGCCGGCCTCATCCACCGGCGGCAGCTTCGGGTCGGGCGGGGTCTCGCGCCAGGCGGATACCTCACGCTGAAAGTGACCGTGGTTAATCGCGAGCGGATACCTGACGCCCGGATGGGTGTCCCAGCCCTCGGGAAGGACGACGAGCGCGCCGAGATACATGGGGCGCCCCCAGAACTTCGTCAGGCGCTCGCTCTGAATCCGGATCCGTTTCACGTACTTCGTGTCGGGCAGGTCCGCCAGCGGCTGGATCTTCTTGTCCAGCGTGACGTGGATCGGCTGGCGGCTCGCGGGGTCGATGTGAACCTTGCGGGGCGTGCTATAGAGATTGCCGGGCGCCTCGTTCCACTGCTGCCCTTCACCGCGGTCGGGCGGCAGCTTCACGGCGTGGCCGTCGCTCCGATTGAAGGTCTCGTAGACGTGCAGCAAGCCCTGGATCCAGTAGTCGCCCGGTTTGAGGTCGCCCAAGCTCCCGGCCGGGTAGCCGAGCGTGCCGCTGTCGATGAAGACCTCTTTCCCCGCGTCTTTCTCCACTTCGAGGCCGTCGACATCGACGCCGAACGCCTGCGCGGTGTTATCCGCGTCCGCAATTTGAAAGCGCGGCTCCCTTCCGTCGGTGGTGGATATCAGGAGCAGCATCCGGCCGTCGAGGCGCCCCTGCGTCAGCGACCCCTGCGACGCCTGCGACGCATCGACGGCCAGACCAATGCGCAACACCGCTTGTTGGGCCGGCCCGGCCCCGCCGGCCCGACAGGCCAGGGCAGCGACCGTGAGCGCCAGCAGGAGACCAAGGATGAGACCAGACGCGTACCGGACAAGCACCCTGACCGCTCCCATCATCTGCCTCCAGCGTTACCCTTCAGCTCCAGCCGGTTGCTGAAAACGCCAGCAACCTGAACTTGGAAGTGAGAGCAGAGTATAGCTTCGCCGATCGGGTAAAGTGCGTGATGCCGGCATCGAGTCCGAGATCTTCATCAGATCAATCCGGAGACCTGGGTGATGGATAAACAACGGCTCTCGTTGATCGGGCTGTGTGGCTTCGTCTGTGTGTGCGGTTCCGCGGCCCGTGTCATATCCAGCTCGCTGTCGGCGTCCAGCTCGCTGTCCGCGCAGCAAGCCGATCTGACGCGCAATCCGCTCGGCGCGAGTGCCGCTGCCATCAGCGATGGACAGCGGCTCTACGATCAGACCTGCCAGACGTGTCACGGACCCGCAGGACAAGGTGGACCGGGGGCTCGCGGTCCCGCCCTGAATCCAGGCTCGCTCTCGCGCGCTCGCGAGGACGGCGACCTGTTTCACACGATTCGCAACGGCGTCCCCGTCAGCCAGATGCCGCCGTTCAGGGATCTCACTGACACCCAGATCTGGCAGCTGGTGTCGTATATCAGGAGCCTCGCGGATAGATCCCCAGGTGGGTCTCCGGGTGGGGCCCCCGGCGGTCGGCCGGCGCCAGCGGACGCTGCTCTCGTGGTTACCACAGTTGCGACGCTCCGCGACGGCCGCGAGATCCGAGGCATTCGCCGGAACGAAGACACGTTCTCAGTCCAGATCATGGACGCGGCCGGGCAGCTCTACCTGCTCGACAAGCGGTCGCTCGCCGGACTTCGCGTCGAGGACGACCGAACGGCGGCGGACGAGCCCGCGGCGCTTCCGATGTCCGGCGGCGTCACGTTCGATCGCCTGGTGAACGCCACCGGTGAACCGCACAACTGGCTGATGTATTGGGGCAATTTCCAGGGCACACATTACTCGCCGCTGAAGCACATCGACGCCGGCAACGTCCGGCAGCTTCAACTCGCGTGGACGTTTCCGATGCCCGGCGAGTCCATCCTGGAAGCGACTCCCCTTGTCGCCGACGGCGTCATGTACAACACGCAGCCGGGGTCTGTCGTGGCGATCGATGCCCGGACCGGACGGCAGATCTGGAAGTACACACGGCAGCAGAAGGTTCGCAGCCCGTACGAGATCAACCCGTTCAACCGTGGCGCGGCGCTCCTCGGCCGCAGGCTCTTCGTCGGAACGCTCGACGCCGCGCTCGTCGCGCTCGATTCGCGGACCGGGCTGCCGCTCTGGGAAACACAAGTCGCCGATTCATTGAGCGGCTACAGCCTGACGAGCGCGCCGCTCATCGTGAAGGACAAGGTTCTCGTCGGCATCACCGGCGGCGAGTTCGGCGCGCGCGGGTTTCTCGACGCCTACGACGCGGCCACCGGCCAGCGCCTGTGGCGCTGGTACGCCGTGCCCGGGCCAGGCGAGTACGGCAACGATACGTGGCTGGGTGAGAGCTGGAAACAGGGCGGCAGTCCGATGTGGCTCACCGGTTCGTACGATCCCGCGTTGAATCTCGTCTACTGGACAGTGGGCAATCCCGCCCCGCAGATCGACCGATCCGTTCGCGGCGATCTCGACAACCTGTTCAGCGATTCAGTCGTCGCGATCGATCCGGACACGGGACAGCGCAAGTGGCACTACCAGTTCACGCCGAACGACGGCCATGACTGGGACTCCTGCCAGGATCTCGTGCTGGTCGACCGCGTGTGGCGCGGCCGGATGCGCAAGCTGCTGCTCCACGCGGATAGAAATGGCATCCTCTATGTCATCGATCGCACCGACGGAACACTCCTCTCCGGTACGCCCTTCGTCTACGTGAACTGGATGACCGGCTTCGATGCGGGCGGGCGGCCGATGGTCGTGCCAGGGTCGAACTCGAGTGTCGAGGGGAGTTTTTTCGTGTATCCCACGCTCGTCGGAGGAACCAATTTTCAGCCGCCGTCCTACAGCCCGCTCACCGGATGGCTGTATCTGGAGTATTCCGAAGGCGGGCAGCGCTACACGAGCGCGCCGGCACCGTTCGAGCCGGGTCGGCAGTACATCGGCCGCGCGCCTGCGAGCGCTTCGGCCGGGGCCGGACGGCGTCCCGGCGAACCGTCCCCCTCCGCGGGGATCAAAGCGGTCGATCCGGAAACCGGCAGGACGATCTGGGATTTCAAGCTCTTTCAGGGCTCGCTGACCAATGGCGTCCTTGCGACGGCCGGCAACGTCCTGTTCGGAGCGAGCCGCGACGGCAACCTTGTGGCACTCGACGCGAAAACCGGCAAGCACCTGTGGCACGTCCAGACCGGCGGGAACATGGCAGCTTCGCCGATGAGCTACGCCGTCGCCGACCGACAGTACGTCGCCATCTCCGCCGGCAACATGATCTACGCCTTCGCGCTGCCGGAGCCGGTCCGATGATCCGGACGTCTTCCCCGGCCGCCGTGGCCGCCGCCACTGCCTTCATCACCGTCATTGTCGTCGTTGTCGTCATTGCCGACATTACCCCGGGGGCGGCCACGCCCGCCTCCGCGCAGCCGTATTCGGCCAATCGCAACGGCGACATCGTGCGCCTCCAGGATGCGAGCACTCAAACCACGGTCTCGATCGTGTCGTCGGTCGGCAACATCGCGTTCGAAATGAACGTGAAAGGCCACGACGTCCTGTACTGGCCGTACACATCAATCGACGAGTTCAAGGCGCGTCCAGGGATGAGCGGTATCCCATTCCTCGGTCCGTGGGCGAACCGCCTCGACGAACAGGCGTTCTTCGCCAACGGCCGCAAGTACGCGTTCGACATGGAGCTGGGCAACGTGCGGGGTGAGAGACCGATCCACGGGCTCGTCACGACCACCGATCAATGGCAGGTGGCCGATACCGGCGCCGATGCCCGGTCGGCCTGGACCACGAGCAAGCTCGAGTTCTATCGCCAACCGGCGTGGATGAAGCAGTGGCCGTTCGCTCACACCATCGAGATCACTCATCGTCTCGAGCGCGGCGCGCTCGAGGTGCAGACGACGATCGTGAACATGAGCGCCGAGCGGATGCCGGTCGCGATCGGGTTTCATCCGTACTATCGGTTGGCCGATTCACCGCGAAGCGACTGGACGCTCTCAGTCGGAGCACGCACGCATTGGCTGCTGACGTCCGACAAACTGCCGACGGGCAAGTCGGAGCCGATCGAGCAGCTGTTTTCGAATCCCCGGAAGGTGCCGCTCCGCGACTATGACCTCGACGATGTGTTCGGCGACCTGGTGCGCGACGAGGAAGGCCGCGCGGCCATGACCGTCGCCGGCCGATCGCAGCGGCTCGAGATCCTTTTCGGATCGAACTACCGGGCCGCAGTGATCTGGTCGCCGAAAGACCGGCCGTTCGTCTGCATCGAGCCGATGGCGGGCATCACGGATGCGGTGAATCTCGCCGCGCGCGGGCTGTACAGCGAGTTGCAAAGCATCGCTCCGGGCGCCGCGTGGCGCGAAAGCTTCTGGATACGGCCGCGGGGCTTCTAGAGAGCAGAAGCCATCTCTTAAATGCCTCGGCAGAAGCGCCACTGATGGTCAGAACGGGGTTGGAGACTCTTCAACCCGCCCTGAGTCTTCAGCTCGCCTCAGAATCTTCAGCCCGTTTATGATGGCTTGTACTTGACGCAGGGGGAGTAACTCACGACTCAATCTCCCGCAACGCTTGTCAAAGGCGCCCTCAATCTGCACGCGGTCACACGCTCCGTGACGGCAATCGCACTTCCGGGGTGGCGCGCGAGGTCATTCCGCGCACGCGAGAGATCCGCATCGGCGAAATGAAGCTGCTTCCATTTCGCGCTCAGATACTCGAGCAGCTCGTCCACCGTTTCGGCGAGCGTGTGGAACGTGAACTCCGTCGCGGCCTCCCGGACTAACGTGCCCGACGATACGCATGCCGCCACCGCCTCGTCGGCCGCCGCGTGGCGCCGCCTCGGTCCGTTTGCCGTGCCATCGTCGAGCCGTTCGGCGAGGCGGATGAAACTGGACCTGGTTGCGATCTCGAGATGCGCCGGCTCCGGCGTCGGATGAATGTCGACAATAATCCCGCCGGGATTCAGGAGGCTGCCCGCGCGTCGCAGGGCATTGACCATGCCCTCTGGCACCATTCATCACAAGGACCAGGAGAACAGGATGACGTCGAAGCGACGCCGAGCCGGATCGAACGCTTCGAACCCCACCGGCAGCGCCTCCACATGGGAAGGCCAGGCAGCGGCGCGGAAATCACCGACCGCCTGCGGATCTGGATCGATTGCGACGACCGACCGCGCCTGGGCCGCGAACGTCCTCGTCAGTCGCCCGTCCCCGCAACCGACCTCGAGGACGCGCGCGGCGTCGAAGTGCGTGCCGATGAGCATCAGCGCGGCACGCTCGTTGTGCTCAGGATCAATTCGGACCGCCATCACGTTCACGCCGAGTATATCCAGTTGCGAACGACAGACCCAGGCATGCCCGTCTGGTTGATACTGTAGCCCTCGACCGGGGATAGGGGCCCCGGATTAGTAGTCGACGCTCCATCACGCGAGGACAAAAACGTGGCGCATCTTGACGAAACACGGCGACGATTCATGGCCCACTTTGCGAGCATCGGCCTCGGCGCGACGCTCGCGCCCGGCGTGCTCTGGGCGCGCATGCAGGACGCAGGCGCCCAGACGATCACCCTGGCGATGGTCACGGAGGCACTCAAGCTGTCGGGGCTCGAGTTCACCGAGGACGAGCGGAAGGCAATGGTCGTCTCCGCCAATCAGAACCTCTCGCGCTACGAAGAGATACGCGCGATTCACATCCCCAACGACGTCTCGCCCCCGTTTCACTTCAGCCCGATCGTGCCGGGGCTTGACGTCCAACGGAAAAAGCTGCCGTTCACGCTCAGCGCTGCGCCGGCCCTCCATCGCCCCGCAAAGCTCGAGGAGGTCGCGTTCTGGCCCGTGCGCCATCTCGCGGAGCTGGTCCGCACACGCCAGGTGACCTCGGTCGAGCTCACCGAGATGTACCTGGCCCGCCTCCACCGGTACAACCCGAAGTTGAACAACGTCGTCACATTCCTGGACGACTACGGACTGGCCGAGGCGCGGCGGGCGGACGCCGAGATCGCCGCGGGCCGGTACAAGGGCCCGCTGCACGGTATCCCATGGGGCGCGAAGGACATCATCTCGGTGAAGGGCTTCAAGACGACCTGGGGCTCTCCTGCGTTCAAGGACCAGTCCTTCGACTACGACGCCAGCGTCGTCGAGATGCTGCGCGACGCGGGCGCGGTGCTCATCGCGAAGCTCGCGACCGGCGAGCTCGCCGGCGGTGACGAGTGGTTCGGCGGACAGACGAAAAATCCGTGGGATCCGACCCAGGGATCAAGCGGGTCATCCGCGGGGCCATCGTCGGCAACCGCCGCGGGTTGCGTGGCGTTTGGCATAGGGACGGAGACGAGCGGGTCGATTCTGAGCCCCGCAGCACGCTGTGGCCTGGCCGGGCTGCGCCCGACATTCGGCCGTGTCAGCCGCTACGGTGTCATGGCGTTGTCGTGGACCCAGGACAGACTCGGTCCGCTCTGCCGGTACGCCGAGGATTGCGCGATCGTGATGCAGGCGATCGCCAGGCCGGACGGACGCGATATGAGCGTGTCGGACATCCCATTCAACTGGAACGCAATGCTCGACGTGAAGAAGCTGCGCGTGGGCTGCATCACGGACTCGTTCGACGCATTGACCAACGCGGCCGCAAAAGCGAATGCGCACAAGACGCTCGACACGCTGCGATCTATCGGGATAGCCGATCTCGTTCCCGTCTCCGTGCCGGAGATGACGGTCAACTTCAACGGGCTGGGCGTCGAGGCCACCGTGTTCTTCGACGAGCACGCGCGCGCAGGGCGCATGAAGGACGCGCGCGGCGGAGGCCGTCCGGCCGGCCGGTTGATCCCGGCGGTCGACTACCTCCAGTCACAGCGGGTCCGCATGATGATGATGACCAGGCTCGCGGAAGCAACGGCACACGTGGACGTGTACGTCGTCGCGTCCAACAACAACGGCACGGGCGGCGGCCGCGGAGCAGGCGCGCCCGCGCCGTCGAGCGAGCCACCGCGTCCCCAGACACCCACCCAACGCCACTCGACGATGGCCAACCTCGCGTGCTATCCGGCGATCAATGTGCCCAATGGCTTCAGCGAGACCGGCAGCCCGACGAACATGACGTTCTTCGCGCGGCCGTTCCGCGAGATGGAGGTGATCGCGCTGGCCAAGGCCTACCAGGACGTGGCGCGCTTCCACCTGGAGCGACCGAGCAAGCTCGACATTTGACGATCGCGCGCGGCCGCAACGCGCGGCGCTAGAATAATTGGAAGAGTCCCACGGGTTCGGTCCATGTTTTCCTGCACGCACGAAAGGACTCGCTCATGAACAGCCATCGCCGCGTCGGAATCGGAGTGTTGCTGCTGGCGTCCGCGATCATGGCGGCGCGCCCTGTGGTTCGCGCCACCACGCCGGAGACCGCCATCGAGAGCATTCGCAAAGAGCTGCTCAAGCTGCCCTATTACAGCGTGTTCGATTTCCTGGCGTTCAGCTACGAGAAGGGCACCGTCACGCTGTCCGGCTATGCCTACCGGGGAACGCTGAAGGAGGATGCTGAGCGCGCGGTGAAGCGCGCCGAAGGTGTCGACCAGGTCGTCAACAAGGTCGAACTGCTGCCCGTCGGGCAAACTGACGACGATCTGCGGTGGAAGGTGTACTACAAGATCTATCGCGATCCATTTCTGTCGCGCTACGCGCCGGGAGGCGCGTTCCTGTGGGGCCACCGGCATCCCTTCTCGAGCGGGTTTCATCCGATTGGCTCCCGAGAGTTCCCGGGGATGGAGCCGGCCGGTGACTATCCCATTCACATCATCGTGAAGAACCTCCGCATCACGCTTCTTGGCGTGGTGGACAACGAGAGTGACAAGACTGTGGCGGGCTTGAGGGCACGAGAGGTGCCTGGCTCCCTTGGCCTGGAGAACGAGCTGATGGTGGAGTCGTCGTCCGCGAGGAAGTCCACGACGAAGTAGCGGCTTCGCCGAGGGTGCTCACGGCTTCGCCGGCGGTGCTCACGGCTTTGCCGACCGTGCCGTGTCCGAATTAGGAGCCGGGCGTGCAACTCGCGTGTTCCAGCGTGGCACATGCCGAGCCGAGCACATTTCAAGATCGCAGAGATCGCCAACATCGCCGCAGATGAGCTAAGGCAAGCGAATTGCACAGCCGGCGGTGGAGCGAACGATGCAACCCGAGCGCTCGGTTCCTGTCCGCTATCGCTGGATCGAAAAGTGGGGCGAAGTCTCAGGCCGCCCGCGTCATGAAATCCTGGCACTGATCTGGAAGGCGATGCTCGAGGGCGCACCCGCCGACGCCATCTACCGCGATATGGCCGGATGGAAGACCATCACTGACGTCCGAGATCCCGCGACGCTCTCTGCGCTCGGGCTCACGCCGCCCCAGACCAAGTCGAAGCGAGACTAGAGCCCTGTCCTTCTCTCCAGACAGCACTGTCTTGCGGCGACGACGGCTCGGCGTTTCACGCGGCGCTCAGCGGCAGCCTCGAACGTCAATGTCCGCAATCAGATAGCCTGCTCACCCCGCGCGTGATACCTTGGCACTGGCATTGCTGAGATTCGTGATGCCAATGCCCTGTCCATATCGCGTCCCGGGAGTTCTCCAGTGTCGAAACGTCTGCTTCTGACTTCGGTCGCGGCCGTCCTGCTCGCGGCCGCGCCGACCGCCACGAGCGCCGCTCCTGGCGACGGACAATGGGGTCCCTACCCGCCGATAGGCGGCTACTATCGCCGTTACGCCGCGCCCGATGCCTCGGTCCGAATCGAAGTGAAGCCCAAGCAGGCCGAGGTCTTCGTTGACGGCTACTATGCTGGCGTCGTCGATGACTTCGACGGGACTTTTCAGCGGCTCCGCCTGCCGCCCGGCGAGCACTCGATCGAGATCTATCTCGACGGGTATCACTCGCTCCGCGAGAAGGTCTATCTCACGCCGGACAACACGTTCAAGATCAAGCGGACCATGGACAAGCTGGGACCCGGCGAGCAGCCCGATCCGCGGCCGCAGCCGCCGGCCCAACCGCCGCAGGCTGGTCCCATGCCGCAACCGCCGCCTGGCTATCCGCCGTACGGTCGCGTACAAGGACGCCGTGGGCAGCCGCCGCCCCCGCCAAGCGCCCCAAGCGATCCGCGGGATCAACGCGACCCGCGCGATGCGCGACCGCCTTCGTCAGCGATGGGAACGCTCGCTGTGCGCATCCAGCCGGCGGACGCCGAGCTCATCGTGGACGGCGAGCCCTGGCGCGGGCCCGAGGGGCCGGACCGCCTGCTCGTCCAGCTGCCGGACGGCCGTCACACGGTGGAAATCCGGAAAGCCGGCTATCGAACCTACATCACAGAGGTTGATGTTCACGGCGGCGAGACAACGCCGCTCAACGTCAGTCTGCGCCAGCAGGATCAACCTTGATGGGTGGGTAGAAGTTGGAACTTAGAAGTTCTGAGTTCTGAGTCTTAAGTTCTCGAGTTCACGAGGCCATCATCCCCACAGGGTGATGGCCTTTTTCTTTGCCGGCTGGCGCCAGCCCCGGAGGGCGGATTCACTCTGGGAGCCCCGCCCGACTGCCCCCCGGCCCTCATGACGTAGGATTGTCAGCGAGGAGAAGCGCGCTTGGTCTCTGAAGTGGTCGAAGCCGAAGGACACCTGATCGATTCACAGCTGCTGAACGTGATGTTCGACACGATCGTGCGGCACGACGCGACATTCGAGGTCCTCGAGTTCCGCATCGGGCGCACGAACGACGAGCCCTCGTTCGTGTCTATGCGGGTATCGTCTGCGACGCCGGTGGCGCTCACAGATATGCTGGAGGAGCTGGTCACGCTCGGCTGCCGCGTGGCGCGCGTCGAGGACGCGCACACCACGCCGGCCGATCGCGATGGCTGCGCGCCGGAAGACTTCTACTCAACGACCAACCATCAGACCTTCGTCATGCATGCCGGCCAGTGGCGGCTGGTCGATCGCCAGCGCATGGACGCCGTGATCGTTCTCGACGGCGACGGTCCCGTCTGCCGCAAGCTTCGCGAGATCCGCCGGGGGGACGCCATCGTGTGCGGCGTTCGGGGCATCAAGATTGTCCCGGAGTTCCAGGCGCGCGACCGCCTCGGCTTCGCGTTCATGACGAACGAGATCTCGTCCGAGCGGCGCGTCGAAGTGGGCGTCGCACGCATCGCCGCGATGATGCGCGAGGCGCGCCAGGCAGGCGAGCGCATCGCCGTCGTGGCCGGGCCGGTTGTGGTCCATACCGGCGGCGGCGTGTACTTCCGCGATCTCATCCGGCGGGGCTACGTCAACGTGCTCCTCGCGGGCAACGCGATCGCCGTCCACGACGTCGAACAGGCGCTTTACGGCACGTCGCTCGGCGTCGATCTCGAGACCGGCCGCGCGATCGAGGGCGGTCACCGGCACCACATGCGCGCCATCAACGCGATCTACCGTGCGGGCGGCCTGCGCGGGGCCGTCGAGCAGGGCGTGCTCACATCGGGCGTGATGTACGAGTGCATCCGCGGAAACGTCGATTACATCCTCGCTGGCAGCATCCGTGACGACGGACCACTGCCCGACACGATCATGAACCTCGTCGAGGCGCAGGACCGCTACGCCGACGCTCTCCAGGGCGTGAAGATGGTGATTGTGCTCTCGACGATGCTGCACGGCATCGGGGTGGGGAACATGCTGCCCGCCTGGGTGCGGCTGGTGTGCGTGGACATCAACCCCGCGGTGGTCACCAAGCTCGCCGACCGCGGGTCGTCGCAGACCATCGGGATCGTGACCGACGTCGGGCTCTTCCTGCGGCAGCTGGCATCCGCGCTGACGTAGGGGTTGCCTACAGCCCATCTCATAAACGGACTGAAGACTCCGAGGTGCGAAGAAGCTGCTGTGGGCTGAAGACTCATGGCCGCGTGCTGTTGCCTGCGCCCTTGATTTCTCACGACTTGTACAGTCCTTGAGAATCTTGATCTTGGGGCGAGGCAACTGCACGCGGCCATGAGTCTCCAGCCCCAAGGGCCCAGAGTATCGGTTGACCGTTCTATTTCAGCGCGTGATCGGCTCAGCGCCACCCGACCGAAGCGCCTGCGCGACGACGGCGGCGGCGACCGGAGGGTTCTCGACGCCAACGAGGATCTTTCCGTCGCTGACAGCCGGGTCATAAAGCGCCGGCACGCGGCGCAGCAGGCCGCCTGTGAAGAAAAGTGTCCCGACGGTCGCGATAATGGCGCCGAGCATGGTCAGCTCGAACATCACGATCATGTTCGGCCACCACGCGACGATCGGCATGTTGCCGGTAGGCAGCGGCCACGCGACCTCGGTCATCCGCGTGAGCCACGTGCCGAAGGCAAGGCCAAGGAGGCCGCCGACGCTGGCGATGTACCACATATACGTCGACTTGTTCATCTCGCCGAACTCGTAGTGCTCCATCGGCTCGGCGCTGATCACCGTGATGTCGGCGTCCGCCACGCCCGCCGAGCGCAGAGCGTTCACCGCGCGCTGTGCCGCGTCGCCGTCGGCGTAGAGTCCATAGATGGCGCTCATGGTTGCATCTCCCCGAGCGCATGCTCGCGCGTCGCCAATGGCGAGAGCTCGGACGCGTGATGCTCGCCTGCCTTCAGCTCCCAGATCGCGATGACCGGCACAAACTTGGCGAACAGGGTGTACAGCAGCGTCATCGCGGCGAACGTCGAGATGGTGATGAGAATCTCGACCGGCCGCGGACGGTAGTGGCCCCACGTGTACGGCAGGTACTTGTGGCTCAGCGAGGGTACCACGATGAGGAAGCGCTCGAGCCACATCCCGATGCACACGCCGATCGACGCGATCACGCACCCCGTGATCGTCCGGAGCTTCTTGATCGAGAGAATCGTGAACGGGAGCACGAAGTTGCAGACGACCATCGTCCAGTAGAGCGGCGAGAACGAGCCGCGCTGCGTGACGTAGAACACGTTCATCTCGGCGGTGTCGTTGCCGTACCACGTGGTCAGCCGCTCCGCGAACACGAAGTAGCCCCAGAGCAGGCTCATCATCAACAGCAGCTTGCCGAGATTCTGGAAGTGCACCGGGTGCAGGTAGGCCTCGAGGTGCAGGAACCGGCGCAACGCCGCCATCGCAATGATCAAGCCGGCGATGCCGCTGAAGATCGCTCCCGCCACGAAGTACGGCCCGAACATGGTCGAGTGCCACATCGGCACCGGCGCCATGGAGAAATCGAACGACACGATCGTGTGGACCGACACCGCCACGGGGATGATCGCAACGGCCATCACCTGCATCGCCGACTCGAGCCGATGCCACTGCGTCGTCGTGCCGCGCCAGCCGAGCGCGAACGCGCCGTAGATCCGCCGGCGCAGCCCCGTCGACCGGTCGCGCACGAGCGCGAAATCCGGAATCATCGGCAGGAACAGGAACAGGAGACTGCCGGTGAGGTACGTCGAGATCGCGAAGAAATCCCAGACGAGCGGCGAACGGAAGTTCGGCCACAGCAGCCGCTCGCTGGGATACGGCATCAGCCAGAAGAAGAGCCACGGCCGCCCGAGGTGGATGATCGGGAACATCGCGCCGATCATCAAGGCGAATGCGGTGATGACCTCGGCGCAGCGTGTCACGGGACGGCGCCAGCCCGCATTCACGAGCCGCAGGATGGCCGAGATGAGCGTCCCCGCGTGGCTGATGCCGATCCAGAACACGAAGTTCGTGATGTAGAAGGCCCAGTACACCGGCATGTTGATGCCGGTCATGCCGAAGCCCATGTACATCTGATACGACCACGTCACGAGCCCCATGACGACGACGCTGCCAAGGAAGGCCACGAGCCCGTAGAATCGCCACGACGTCCGCACAAGCGGACGCATGAGGTCTTCGACGAGGGTGACGGGGGCGGCCGGGGCCGTCGGCACCACGCTCAAGCCTCACTCTGCCGGGCGAGATAGGTGATCTTCGGCAGCGTGCCCAGCTCTTCGAGCAGCTTGCTCCCACGCGGCGATCGGGACAGGCGCGATACCTCGCTGTCGGGATCGTTGAGGTCGCCGAACACGAGCGCTTTCGCCGAGCACGACTGCGCGCAGGCCGGTTTGATATCGCCGTCCTTCAGCTGGCGCTTCTCCGCTTTCGCGTCGATCTGCGCCGAGGCGATACGCTGGACGCAGAAGGTGCACTTCTCCATCACGCCGACCTCGCGGACCGAGACGTCCGGGTTGAGCTGGACGTTCAGCGGCTTGGGCCACTGCGGGTTGAAGAAGTCGAAGAACCTGACGTTGTACGGACAGGCGTTTGCGCAATACCGGGTGCCGATGCAGCGGTTGTAGACCTGCGCGTTGAGCCCCTCGGCGGTGTGATGGCTGGCGTAGGTCGGGCAGACCGGCTCGCATGGCGCCGCGTCGCACTGCTGACACATGACGGGGCGGAATTTGAGATGCACGTCCGGGAAGTCACCTTCCCAGTACCGCTCCACGCGGATCCAGTGCATCGCGCGCCCGCGGGCCGCCTGCTCGGGTCCCACCGTCGGGATGTTGTTCTCCGCGTGGCACGCCGTCACGCATGCCCCGCACCCCGTGCAGCGATCGAGATCGACCGCCATGCCCCATCTCGCAGCCATCAGTGCTCCCTAACGCGTCTCATGCGCGTGCGGCGCTTCACGCATCTCACCCGCGAACAGAATCAGGCTGCCGTCGGGGTCGCCGACCCGCGCGATCTTCACACGCGTCGCCGCCCACGCCAGCGCGCCGGTTTGTGCTTCGGCGATGGGCGCCAGGATGCCCACCGGGTTGACGCCGCGCCGGCTGGCGAATCGTGTGAATGTGTCGTGCCCCTGACCGACCGGCATCGCAACCATATCGGGCGCGATACCGGGCGAGATCATCGCCGGCGCCCGCACTGACCCCTGCGTCGACGTGATCTCGACGACGTCGCCCTGCGCAATGTGGAGCCGGTCGGCCGTCTGCGGGTTGATCTCGATCCAGCTGCTCCACATCGCCGACGTCATCGGGTCGGGCAGCTCCTGGAGCCACGGCAGGTGCGCGGCGGATCCGTCCCCAAACGCCTGCGACGCGTACGGCAGCAGGTGCAACGGGTAGGTCGCGGCGTCGCCGTCAAAGACAGGCGGGACGTAGTGCAAAGCCGGGGGCTGGCCCGCCTTCGCGCTTCGCGCTTCGGCGCGGGCCTCGGGCTGCTGCCACCATCCGCCTTGCTTCTCGACCCCGCTCCATGCTTCCTCGCCGAGCTTTTCGAACGAGGCTTTCAGCATCTCGTCGTATGACTTCCACGGCATTGCGACGGGCGTCTTCAGCTTGCCGGCGACGTCGAGCAGGACGTCTGGCGTCGACCGCGTCTGATACAGCGGGCGCATCACCGGCCCGGCGGCGTTCGCGACCGCGACCAACGATCCGGACTCCGGCAGGCTATCGGTCCACGACTCGAGGAACGAGTGATCGGGCAGAATCAGATCCGCGTGGACACTGGTGTCGTCCACGAAGCTGCCGAAGCTGGCGATGAACGGGATCCGGGCGATCGCCTCGCGCACGTGCCAGCCATTCGGCGAGCCGAAGACAGGGTTCGCATCGTCCAGCAGAAGCACCTGCGCGTTCAGATCGCGCAGCGTCTGCGCCGGACGGGTCAGCGCCCGATCGGCAGGAGTCGAGGCAACCTGAGGCGTGAAGAACACGCCTCCGGGCTGCCCCACGCTTCCGAGGACCGTGTTGAGCGTGTTGACGGCGAGCGCGTGAAACAGACCGTTGGTCTGCGCCAGCGGCGCCCCGCCAATGATCGCGACCGCCGGACGGAGCTCGCCGATCTGCCGTGCAAGGCGTTCAAGGCGCCGGGCGGGCACACCGGTGATCTTCTCTACGTTCTCCGGCGCGTAGTCCGCGAAGGACGCCGCGTCGCCGCTCGCGATCTTGCTGATGATGAGGGCGCGCGCAAGGCCGAGCGCGAAGACGCCCTCTGTGCCCGGTTTGACCGGCACCCATTCGTCCGCGTTGGCGCCGGACAGCGACATGCGGGACTCGACCTGCACGAACGTGCCACGGCGTCCGGACTGACCCTGGCGCATGTCGCCGTACGCCGCCATCTGAGCGACGGGCGAGTTCCACGTGCCGAGGAAATCGGCGCCAAAGCTGATGACGAATCGCGCGCGCGCCAGGTCGAACGTCGGCAGCTGCGCGGCGCCGAAGCTCATCGCGTTCGCGCGGCGCAGCACGTCGTCGCCGAACAACTCGAAGCCGATAGGCGCCGGCGCCCCGAACTTCGACAGAAACTCCGCAACGAGCTCGAGCCGGCGGCTCCGTCGCGGCCGCGTGACGAACGCCAGCGCCCGACGGTCGGTCATCGCGTCCAGCCTGGACACAAGCTCGCCGATGGCCTCGTCCCAAGTGATCTCCTGGAACGCACCCGTCCCGCGCGCGCCCGTGCGTTTCATCGGCGCCGTCAAGCGATCCGGGTGGTAGGTGACCTGGATGGCCGCCTGTCCGCGCGGGCACAGCCCCCCGCGGTTGACGGGATGGGCGGGCTGTCCCTCGAGCTTCTTTGCCGCTTTGATGGCGACCACGCCCGCGACGCCATTCGCGGGGCTGGCCTTGTCCTTGCGGACGGTCTCGAAGTCCGCGTCCATCACGCGGACGGTGAGACCGCAGCCCGAGCTGCACAGCGGGCAGACGCTCGGCTTCCATTCAGCGATGCCGGGCACGATGTCGTCATCCGGCACGAAGCGGATCAGCTCATGCTCCGGGTTGCCGCACGCGGTGAGCGCGGCGCCGGTGCCGGTGACGGCCGTCAGTTTGATGAAGTCTCGGCGATCCATATGAAAGGAGGGGCTTCGGCGCCTAGTAGTGACACGTCAAGCAATCGTTCGGCGCGTTCTTCTGACGATGACAGTTCACGCAGAAGCCCATCGTGTGATCCACGGCGCGCTCGGCCACCGTCATCGCACCCACGTCGCCGTGGCAGGTCGCGCAGTCGACGTTCGCTCGAATGTGCGGCGCGTGATTGAAACGGATGTGCGCCTCGTGCGTGAACCCGTAGACGCGCTGCCAGGGAATCTCGATCCCCTTCTCAGAATACGCGGTGACCTCCTTGATCAACGGACGGTCGGTCGCGATCTGGCTGTGACAGATCATGCACGTCTTGACGCTCGGGATCCCGGCGACCGGACCGCGCTCCACGGTCTCGTGACAGTCGGTGCACTGCGCCTGTTTCGCGATGTGCGTCTTGTGAGGAAACGGGATCGGCTGGTGCGCCACCGGATGCATGTTGAAGAAATCGCGTGTCGCCGACGACAGCGTGCGGTGCGCCGGCGTGTAGACATCCCCGCCTGCCGGCGGCGGCTGGCCGCCGCACGCAAGCGTGCCGAGAGCCCACGCCGCGACGATCGCCCGCGCCGTGAAACGCGCTCTGACGCGAACCCCGCGCCCCGCGCCCATCTTATTTGGTGCCGATGCTGCGGAGGTAATTGACGACGTTCCACATGTCGGTGTCGGACAGCTTGCCCTTGTAGCCCTTCATCTCGAACTTCGGGGCTGCGCCGTCCCGGATGACCGCGAAAATCTCGCCGTCGCTCGAGCCGCGGTCCCACTTGGCGTCGGTCAGGTCGGACGGATGAGACCCTTGCGGCGCCATCGGGCCGTTGCCCTTGGCGTCAGCGCCGTGGCAGAAGCGGCAATTCTTGGTGAAAGCGGCTTTGCCGGCAGCGACCGATTCCGCGCTCGCCGGAACGGGGTTCTTCACTTTGGCGGCCTCGGGGTTGCCCTGCGCGGCTCCCGCGGCGGCCCACGCGAACATGAACGCAGGAATCAAGGCGAACGACACGCGACGCATCAGTGGCTCGGCTCCTTGTCGGGTTTGAGGGCCTCAGTATACTTCGGCCCCGGCGGCGTCTTTCTGGAACCAGGCGCTGCCGTAGTTGAGGAACGGTCCACCGTCGGTCGAGACCGTCACCGCGTTGCGGTAGCGCAGCGGAGATGTCAACCTGAGCGCGTTCTTCATCCGAAGTGTCTTGCCCTTGTAAGCGAATGGCGATCCGTCGAAGTACAGATTGAAGTATCCGCCGAGATCGCCGCCGACCGGGGCGATCTGCGAGTAGGCAAAGCCCCGGCTGTCAGTCACCCAGCGCGCTGCGGTCTTCCCCTCGAGACGATACGCAATCGACTCCTTGATTGTCAGCGGCCCGGCCGGGCCGGCCGCCGTGGTCGTAGCCTCGAAGAACGGGCCATCGACGTGCGTGTAAACAACTGTCCCCTTGATGGTTCCCGAGGGTCCGAGCGGTCCGTCAGGCACCTCCCACTCGAACGCCCATTTCCCCACGAAATATTCGCCGAAATTGAACGGCGGCTGCTCATCCGTGACCCGCGTCGGTCGGCCAAGATCGGGCACCTGGCTCTTCGGCAGTTGTGGTTTTTCCTGACCCGCGCCGAGTGGCGGGGCGAACGTCAGCGCGAGCCCGATGGACACGAGCGCGTGCGTGATTCTCATCCGCGAGAATGTAACACATCGTTCCGACCCCGGAGAGAGGCACGACCACGGGCACGGCCCGCCTGCCGTCGCGGCCCGCCTCATTGTTGTTGCTGTTGCTGCTCCTGCAGCCGTGCGGCCTCCTCCGCAGATGCGTCGACAGACTCGGGCGGAGGCCAACTCACCATCGGCGACGCTTCAACGCGACGCGCGAGGGCCGATGGCGTGACGGTCACAGAGACGGCAAGATGGCTGCGCGCCTCACCCTTGTAGATGCCCCGCGTCGGGGGCACGTCGCCGTAGTCGCAGCCCACCGCGACGACGAGATGGCGCGGCCCCGCCAGCATCGCGTTGGTCGGATCCAGGCCGATCCACCCGAGGCCCGGCAGCCACGCATCCACCCAGGCGTGGGTGGCGGCCGACGACGACGATCGGTCGGGGACTCCCTCGCTTGGCGCAAGGTAGCCGCTGACGTAGCGGCATGGGATGCCGCAGCGACGGACGAGTGCGGTCATGATGTGCGCGAAGTCCTGGCACACGCCGGCGCGGGCCCTCAGCGCGTCGTCGATCGACGAGTCCACGTGCGTGGACTGTGGAACGTAGGCGATGGATCCCGACAACGCCGAGGTCAGTTGGCGCAGCAGCGTCAGCGGGTCGCTGCGCCGATCCACGTGGAGCTCCCGCGCCAGGTCGGCAAGGAGCGGCGTCTCACGTGCGAACCGGCTGCTCGCCAGGAATTCCAGCCGCTCGCCCCGCGCCGCGGCCGCATCGAGCGCATCCCAGGCATCGTCGGACAACGCGTCGGGCGGCTCGGGCACCGCGCCGCTCTCCACGATGGCCTCGGCGACGATCGACAGGCGCACATGCCTGATCGGAACGTCGAAGTGGTTGACGACATTCCCCAGCGGGTCGTGATACGAAAAGACCCGCGCGCGCGGCGTCGTCGTGAGGTCGAAGCGGAGGGTGTGCTGCGCGCCCCCGGTGCGCGGGCGCATCCGTGCTTCCATGACGCTCTCGCTGATCGCCACACTGTATGTGAAGTGCGTGACATGGCGGACGGCGTACTGGACCGTGCCCCCGGCGGCTGGCTGGCTCATGACGTGATCGCGGCCTCGATCGGATACGAGATATACGACTCGTAGAGCGCCGTGTGCACCTGCTCGCACTGTCGCCGGATGCCCAGGACATAGCTCCGCAAGCTGTCGGCGAGAATCTCGTCTATCTGGCTGTAGTCGAGCGACGCGCGGAGGCGGCCGGCCAGACGATCCAGGCGTCCCGGCGCACTTTTCCCCACCTCGAGCGCGATCGCCCGCAGCGACACCTCGACGCGATCGATTGCGAACCGCACCGATCGCGGACAGTCAGCGTTCAGCAGGAGAAACTCGGCGACGCGATCCGGACGGATGTCGGCGGTGTAGTGCCGGCAGTATGTCTCGAACGCCGCGCACGACCGCAGCAGCGCCACCCACTCCACGTACGCGCCGATGCCAAACGGCTCATCGCCGGCGTCGGGGTGGTCGGCGAAATGGACGTCGAGCATGGTCGACGTTGTCGCCGCTCGCTCGATGAAGCGGCCGATCTGGATGAAGTGCCATCCTTCGCCGTTGCTCATCGTGCTGTCGGTCACGCCCTGGAAGAGCGCCGACGCCTCGGTCACGGCGCGGAAGAACGCGCCGAGGCCGAGCCCGTCGCGCTCATCCCGCTGGCGGCGGACACGAAGATAGAGGCGATTGATCTGCTCCCACATCTCCGAGCTCACGTGTTCCCGCACCTGCCGCGCGTTCTCGCGCGCGGCCGTGACGCAGGCGGCGATCGTCTCGCAATTGCCTTCATCGACGCCGGCGATCTCGCCGAGGCGGGCGGCCTGCTCGGCGCGCTCCAGGTACCGGCTCATCCAGTACGCGCTGTCGGCCACTCGTGAGAGCAGGCTCATGCGAGCACCCACGTGTCCTTGCTGCCGCCGCCCTGTGACGAGTTGACGACGAGCGACCCTTCACGGAGCGCCACGCGCGTCAACCCGCCGGGAACGACGCTGAAGCGCTCGCCGCAGAGCACATAGGGGCGCAGGTCCACGTGCCGGGCGACGACGGCATCGTCGACGAAGCTCGGGGCGCGCGAGAGCGCGAGCGTTGGCTGGGCGACGTAGTTGCGCGGGTTCGCCTCGATGCGCGCCTTGAACTCGTCGCGCTGGCGGGCGGTGCTTTGCGGGCCGATCAGCATGCCGTATCCACCGGATTCACCGACGGCCTTGACTACGAGGTCCTCCAGGTGGGCGAGCGCGTGCGCGCGCTGCCGAGGATCGGACAGAAGGAACGTTTCGATATTGGGAAGGACCGGATCCTCGCCCAGGTAGAACTTGATGATCGCCGGCACGTAGGCGTACACCGCCTTGTCATCGGCCACACCCGTGCCGACCGCGTTCAGGATCGCGACGTTCCCGGCGCGGTACGCGTTGAACAGCCCCGGTACGCCGAGGCGCGAATCGGGCCGGAACGCGATCGGGTCGAGAAAGTCATCGTCTACGCGACGATAGATCGCGTCGACGCGGCGAAGCCCAGCCGTCGTCCGCATGTAGACGATGTTGTCGTGGACCATCAGGTCGCGCCCCTCGACGAGCTCGATGCCCATCTGCCGGGCGAGAAACGTGTGCTCGTAGTAGGCCGAGTTGAACACGCCTGGCGTGAGCAGGACAATCGTCGGCTCGCCGCGATCGGCCGGCGCCAGGGAACGGAGCGTGGCGAGGAGCGCGCGGCCGTAGTAGTCGACCGGGCGGACGGCGTAATTGGTGAACAGCTCGGGGAAGACACGCTGGATGATCCGCCGGTTCGTCAGCATGTACGAGACGCCGCTCGGCACGCGCAGGTTGTCCTCGAGGACGGCGAACTGCCCGTCAGGCAGCCGGACGAGATCGACGCCGGCGACCGACACGTACACGTCACGGCGCGGTCGAATGCCCCGCATCTCCCGACGGTAGTGCGGCGCGCTGAAGATCAGGTCGGCGGGCACGACGCCTTCGCTCAGGATGCGGCCCGACTGGTAGATGTCCTTGAGAAACAGGTTCAGCGCCGTCACGCGCTGGATGAGCCCGCGCTCGATCGTCTCCCACTCGTCGGCCGTGATGATTCGGGGCAGCAGATCGTAGGGGAAGATGCGCTCGGTACCGGTGGCGTCACCGTAGACGGTGAAGGTGATGCCTTCGTGCAGAAAGGCGGCATCGGCATCCTGCTGGCGCCGGCGGAGCTCGGATGCCGGCATCTCGCACAGCCGCGCGTACAGTGCCATGTAAGGCGGCCGAGGCGTACCGCCGGCTGCGAACATCTCATCGTAGCAGCCGTCGAGCGCGTAGCGCGCGGGAGGCCGCGCGGGCGAGAGGGCGGGCCGGTGGGCCGGCGGCGCGTTCACGGTCGATCCCGCATGTCAGCCCTCGACCCGCAGCTCGCGCTCGGCCGCCAGCCAATCATCCCAGTCGTGACCATGCGCGGCGCCGCGCCGAACGAAGATTTCGTAGGCCCGCTGCGCGATCGCATCGGACGACGGGCTGAATGGACGTGGCGCCCTGCTGACCGCGCGGCGGCGGGATTTCGCCGGCGCGGCCGACGGGGGCGACGGGCCCTTACGGGCGGATGGCTTGCTCATGAGGCGGTCCATCCCTCTTCGGTCATTACTCTTCACTCTTCAACGACAATCTGCACGGACTCGAAGGTCGGCGCCGGCTCCTCAGGCGCCACGAACAGCCACCGCAGCAGGTCGCGATAGAAGCCGAACAGCGGCATCCGCGCGGCGATCTGATTGCGCAGCTGCTCGCGGCGCGCCTTGAATCCGGCGTGGCTCTCGCTCGTCAGCGCCTCCCGCTCGCGATGGAAGTTTGCGAGTGGCTGCACCTGAATCTCGATCATGGTCTCCCACCAGCGGTAGACCGACTTGATGGCCGTCCACCCGGTGGCCTTGCGCCCGTAACGCGCCAGGTAATCCTTCACCTCGATGCACTCCAGCCGCGTCGTCGAGGGCGTCACCGGTACCGCGTTGCGCTCGAGCAGCCCCGTCGTCCATTGCAGATGCTGTAGAGAGTCGTGGAGCGTCTGCGCCTCTTCAGCGTCGCCGACGATCGCCTTGACGCCGAAGACGTCCTTCACGAAGCGCCCCAGGTGCCGCAGCTGTTTGTCGGACTCCACGAGCCGGTCGAGGCCGAAGATGGAATCGGCGACCTTGTTCCAGATCTGCTCCTCGGCCTTGATCCGGCTGATGAACTTATGCAGGCCCCAGTGGTTCGTCGTATGCGGCTGGTACTCGACTACGTTGGCGACGAGGGATGCATGGCTCCAGGTCCGGCCGTCGTGATAGCGGAGGCGCCGCAGTTGGCGCGTGCCGAGATCGAGATCCGTGTGCGAGTACAGGTCCGACTGCGAGAGCTGCTGGACGAGCGTGAAGCGCTCACCGGTCGTCTCCGCCTCGCCGATGACGACGCTCTGCAGGCTGTAGGGCGAGTCGAGGTAGGCGGCGCACAGCAGCTCGCACAGGCGGTGCAGCTTCTCCTCGCCGTGCGTGATCATCCGTGCGAAGGCGGCGCGCACCGCCACCAGGCGGCTGCGGCTGAACACGAGCACGTGGGACCCGCGTGGCCGCTGGGCGACGCGGTGGCGCATCGCGTCGAGATAGCCAACGAGATCGTTCACCAGCGGCTCGTCGGCGACGAGCCAGAGTGGAGACGCCGTCGCGTGCGCGTCGCCGTCCGAAGGCGCAGCGCGACCCTCCACGACCACGGCGTGCGCGCGGGCCGACCGCTTGGATGCCATCAGATGACGCCTCCTGCAGCAAGCCACGTACCGCCGGCTGCCGCGTCGGCGTCGGCGTTCCCGGGCAATTGCGCCGCCGCCGCTGCTGAGGCGAGCGCATTGAGCGACACAAATGGAACCATGATCGCCTGCGCAGACATTTTCGTCGTCTTAGCGCACAGCCGACCTAGTCGGCTGTGCCTCTAGAGGAGACATTTATGTGTGAATCTCGTGTCGGCGAGACATCGATGTAACAAAACGTGTCTGCATTAATCGCGATCCGATCGAGACGGCGCAGAAAACCCAGAAAAAGTGCGGCCCTATGCCCGCGCCGGCGATGGTGCAGCGTTTGCTGCGTCAACCGCTGGAAACCTTCGGCGGCGTGGCGCGTCTTAAGTGGAGGTAAAGGGCGAGTTGATCGGCGGGCGGCGATGGACCGATGTTTGCTCCAAGTAGAGCACCGGGCACCTGCAGCCGCGAAATCATTTCATATTTGTTGGAGGACGACGAATCATGGGACGGAAAGCGTATATCTCTGGACTCGCGACCGCATGCGCGCTGGCGCTCCCGGTCGTGGCCGCCGCGCAGTTACCAAGTGGTTACAAAACACCTGGCGCCACACTCAAGGTCAACAACACCCAGGTCTGCGCCGCAGACTTCACGAGCGCGGCCAAGCCGATTGCCGGCTGGCAGCGTACCGAGGCGCTCGAACGCTATGGCATGCGGCCCGACGGGTTCTCGGGTGACCTCGATCACCTGGTGCCGGTCGCGCTCGGCGGCAGCAACGACCCCGACAACCTGTGGCCGTTTCACGCGCAGGGTGATTTCACCCTCGACGCGAAGAACGCCCTCGCCGCGCGCCTGCACGACATGGTGTGCGCCGGCAAGATCTCATTGAAGGACGCACAGGACGCGTTCAAGAAGGACTGGACGAAAGCCTACCGCCAGCACATGACCGCGCTCAACGCGCCTGGCGAATAACGAGCAAGAGGAACGCTACGCTGATGGCTGATGCTCGTGGCGGGCATCAGCCATCGGCGCTCGATCTGGGGCGGGCTGAAGACTCTGAGGCGGGCCGAAGACTCATGGCCGCGTGCAGTTGCCTCGCCCCAAGATCAAGAAGAATGTACAGGGTTGCAAAAGGTCGCGATGACTCGAGGGCGTAGGCAACTGCACG
>DASZFS010000628.1:0-4172 GCA_035939575.1 Vicinamibacterales bacterium
GGCCTGGACATAGGCATCGCCGTTGAACCATTCGACCGTCTGCTCAAAGGGAGGGAACTCGGCTATCACAACTCCCTCGACACGCTCCTCCTGATCCGCGTCGAGCACCTCGCATGGGCCATACCCTGCAAGCACATCGACATTGTTCTTGGGGTAGGCCGCCGGCGCGTCACGCCAGTAGCGCTCGAGCCCCGCCCGGTCCCTCACCGCCTGGCAGATATAAACAAGATAGCTGGACATACGATGCACCTCCTCACTTCATTGGCACGCGGATACGCCTTAGGTGTGCGAGCCGTCGCGGCTTATATGCCATCACCCCCTGTCAGTTCCTGTCAGGAGACTTCCCCTCGCTATGCTCGTCACTCAACTGAGCATGGAAGTCGCGGATCAGGTCGGCGCGCCTCGCGGGGTAGCGGTCGCGTATTTCTGCTGACGAAATGCGGTCAGTCCGGAAGAACCGGAAAGCCTTTCGCAGTTCGCACCAGCCGGTCACGACCCGTGCGCTGTCCATGAAGCCGAGTTGAATGGGCCAAATGACACGCTGAGTTTGATGCCCCTCGCCATTAACGTAGCAGATCGCAAGCCGCCTACACGTTCGGATCGCTGACCGGAGCGCGTTAAGCGGCACCTTATTGTCCGGAAAACCATTGGCCTTTGGACCGGGAATGGTCATCGGCAAAATCGCGGCAATCTGCCCTTCATGGGGTAGGACCGCTAGGATCTTGGCGTGGGCATTTGCCGCAGCTTTGGTGAGGACGTCGTCGCCACGCTGATCAACATATCGTAACCCAAGCAAGACGGCTTCCGTTTCGTCCTCGGTGAGCATGAGCGGGGGCAGGAAAAGGCCTGGACGGAGCATGTAGCCAACGCCGGCTTCGCCTTGGACTGGCGCGCCCTGTGCGGCCAGCTCGGACAGGTCGCGGTAGATCGTGCGTTCCGAGACTTGTAGTTCCCGCGCGAGCGCGGCGGCGGTCACTGCATGGCTGCTCGCGTGGAGAACCCGCGCAAACTCAACCGTGTAATCCACGGTTATTGTATGGAACTCAGTGTCCGACACTGAGCCGGTATAGGCGCCCAGGCAAAAGATCGTTGCATCCTGATGCAAGAGCGACTCCGCGAGAGCCGAACAATCGCTAAAGTTTGGGTGCAGTATCTCATTCAGCTTGGTATGCGAGATGCCGAGTGTCCGCCGGCCGATAACGGTCACACGTTCGACGGCGGGGTGCTCAAGTGCGTAGCGCAGGGCATATCCGCCGACCATTCCGGTTGCGCCCACGAGCACGAGATGCGTCCGGCCCGCGGCCGGACCACTCATGACAGTGTGCGCTCTTCTATCCAGTCGACGTAAAGCCGGCGCTCCGCGAATAGCCAGGCACCGTCCACTTTGGTGAAGGTGTCGAGGTAGCGGAGCGTCGCGATCATCAATCGGCGGTGATCGCCGTCGACGGTGAGGTGGTGGGCAAGACAGTAGGCCTGCCCTGTGGCATGGCTTTTCGCGAGCGATGAGATCGTGCTCTGTCCCACGAAGTGCATGGTGGCGTGATATTTATTCAGATCCGCGAAGACGGGGGCGAGGGCCTCACGAGAGTGCAACTCTTGAGATGGCGTCGGGTCCTTGGCATCCATGTAGACGACGAAGTGGGTATCTGGCGTGAAGAGAGACATCTGACCTTCTGCGTCGCGTCGGTCGGCGCAATAGGCGTAGGCCTCAACCAGTTCGCGGATGGCAAGTCTATCGGCGGCTTCTTCCGGGGTGATGGCGACGTGCTGGCTCATGCGAGCCTCCAAGATACGGTTGTCACGCGGTTGCGTCGAGGATGGCCCGCGTTTCCAGGAAGGCCTCGATCCCGTAGGCGCCGTATTCGCGGCCAACCCCAGAGTATTTGAAGCCGCCCCAGGGTGCTTGGGGATCGTCCGTCATGCCATTGATCACGACCCGGCCGGCCCGCACTTGAGAGGCCACCCGTTTCGCACGCGCGAGGTCAGTGCCAAGGACGGCGCCGTGAAGACCGTATTTGGAGTCGTTGGCAATTCGGATCGCATCTTCGTCGGTATCATACGTAATCACGGTTAGCACGGGGCCAAAAATTTCCTCCCGAGCGATCGTCATATCGTTCGAGACGTTCACGAATACGGTCGGCTTTACGAAGTAACCCGCTTCGAGCCCCTTCGGATGGCCTTCTCCGCCCACAAGTACTTCGGCACCTTCTTCGATGCCTTTGCGGATGTAGGATTGCACACGCTCGTACTGCTTCCGCGACACCATGGGCCCTATGGCAGTCTTGGGATCGGCGGGATTGCCGACCGGGAAAGCGTGCATGGCCTCCACGATGGCGCGTTTGACGGCGTCGAACTGCTTACTTGGCACAAGGAGGCGCGTCCCTGCGGCGCAGGCCTGACCGCTGTTCATGAACGCCAAGATGAGTGCCGCGGGAATCGCCTTTTCGAGCTTTGCATCATCCAGCAAGATTGTGGGCGATTTTCCTCCCAGTTCGAGTGTGACGCGCTTCATCATCGCGGCACCGTCGCGCATGATTGATTGGCCTACCGCCACCGAGCCCGTGAACGAGATCTTATCGACATCCGGGTTTACGCACGAGTTCGGCGCCGACCGTATCGCCGAGGCCCGTAACGAGGTTCAAGACACCGTTTGGCAGCTTTGCCTCGTGCAGAGCCTCGACCAAAACTCGTGTTTGCAGCGAGCTCATCTCACTTGGCTTGATCACCACTGTGCAGCCGGCGGCAATGGCTGAAGCCAACTTGAGGCAAATGAACAGCGCGTTCGCATTCCACGCGGTGATCAAGCCGGCCACTCCGACCGGCTCCAGTGTCACGGTCGTCTTGTCCCAACTGCGTGTCCACGGCATCTCCCGGAGCGCCTTTTCGGCCGCTAGGAACGCATTGACGCCGGACTGCACAATTGGTCCGGCGAACTGCACGATGCCGCCGTATTCTTCCACCATCGCGGCCGTCAGATCGTCGAGCCGTGCCGAAGCGGCCTTGTGCAGCCGGCGCAAAATCTCCGCACGTTCCTCAGGTTTCGACGTGCCATAACTGGCGAATGCGCGCTTGGCCGCCGCGATTGCGCGACGGGTGTCTTCCTCGTCGCCCAGAGTGACTTGCGCGATAAGTTGAGCGTCGGTAGGTCGAATTATGTCCATGACCTCCCGCCCATGGGAAGGAACGAACGCGCCATCCATGTAATGCGTCGTGATCGTCTTGACGGTGCCGGTCTGCTTCAGCGCAGTCATGGCGCACTCCCTCTGTGAGAAATTGCCGTTAGAACGATGTGACGACGACCCGGTTGATCGAACCGTCCGTCAGCGCCGCGTAGCCGTCGTTCACGTCGCGCAGCGCGATCCTTTTCGAAACCAGATCGTCGAGGTTCAGCCGGCCCTGCAGATAGAGTTCGGCGTACATCGGGATGTCCCGCTTAAAGTTGGTCGAGCCGAAGTTCACGCCATGAACGCTCTTCTGACCACCGATCGCGTCAAAGATGTTCACGTCGAGGCCGACCTCGGGCTTGGAGACGCCGACGAGATAGAGGCCGCCGCCAACGCCCAGCAGGGCGAGCCCTTGTTCCGCCACCGCTTTCAGACCAACGAAGTCGAAGACGTGGTCCGCACCTTTGGGGAGGAGCGCGCGAACGGCTTCGACCGGTTCGGCTTTGGTAGAATCAATGACGTCGGTTGCGCCGAACCGCTCAGCCGCCTGCAGCCGATTTGGCTGAATGTCGATGACCACGATCCTCGAGGCGCCGGCGACGCGCGCACCACTGATGGCGTTGAGGCCAACGCCACCGGCGCCGAAGATCACGACGCTATCGCCCGCGTGCACATCAGCGGTGTTCAGTACGGCGCCCGCGCCGGTGACGACGCCGCAGCCGAGCAGCGCCGCCTGGGCAAACGGCATATCGTTCGGCAGAAGGGCCAGTTGATTTTCATGGACGAGCGCGCGTTCGGCAAAGCCGCCGAGCCCCATGCCTTGAAACAGGCCAACGCCGTGGCGGCTCAGGCGCGGCGCATCCGTTGGACGTCGCAGTGTTGCTTCAGGGTGCTGGCATTGGAAGGAATGGCCGGTCTGGCATCGAGCGCACCATCCGCACGATTGTGCCAGCGACCCTACAACGTGATCTCCAACACGGAACTGCGTGACGTCGGCGCCGACCCCCG
>DASZFS010000629.1:0-17654 GCA_035939575.1 Vicinamibacterales bacterium
CCTTGCCAATTCGAAAGTCGACCGTGAGCGTGTCCTTGCTCAACTCCTTGTATCGGAACAGCAGGAGATCGGTGGCCGCGACGCTGACGGTCGCGCCGGCTGGAGACGACCCGGCGAAGAGTCCGAAGGTGATGTCGCTCAGCGGAATGTTCGTCCACGCCATTGGTCGGCCTCCTCTTGATTAATCCGGGGCTCGTCCTTCCGACTCGCGTCAGCCAATTCTAACTCCCCAGCACTTTTGGCTTGTACCCGGCAAATCAGCGTGGTACTTATTCCTCCTGAAGAGCCGCTGCTCGTTGGCAGGTCCGAACGCTGATCGGTGACCAGGCCTGGAAACAGTCGCAAGGAGGAACGAATGGCGCGGTTTCGGCGACAGGCTGCGGTTATTCCCTATCGGATCCGCAAGGAGCGGGTCGAGGTCGCTTTGGTCCGGACATCGAAGGACAACGGTTGGATCGTGCCGAAGGGATCAGTCGACGACGACGAGCGGCCGCGCGATGCAGCCATTCGCGAAGCTGAGGAAGAAGCGGGCCTGCTGGGCATTCTCGCCCGGAAACCCCTCGGCCGCTATCGCCACGTCAAGGCCAGACGCCAGTGCCGTGTCGACGTCTATCTGATGCGCGTCACCGACGAGCTCGAGCACTGGCTTGAAAAGAAGCTGCGCCGGCGGCGCTGGATGCGTATCCCGGATGCCGCGGCATCCCTGCGCAGAGAGCTGCGGCCGTTCGTCCATGCCGTTGAGAGCATCGTTCAGCTGGACTCCTAAGCGCTGCCAGACGTGGGTGCCGATTCCTCAACCGCCACACAATCCGCCTACATCGTCCGCGGGGCGGTCTCGCCTGAGGCGATCACGACCAGCCTTCACGCCCTGTTGCCGGCGCGGCATCGACCTATAGCGCGGCATCGCTTTACGCTGCTGGATACGTTCGACGGCCGCGTCCGGCGGGCGGGCACGCGTCTGATCCGGGTCGGTGTCGAAGGCGCTTCGGCACCTTGCGAGCTTCGCTGCGGGAGTCACCTTGCGGTCCGACTGCAGCAGCCGGTGAACTTCGCCTGGGATCTTCCCGATGGTCCGCTCCAGCAGGCGCTTGCCCCTGTGATTGGCGTGCGCCGATTGCTCGAGCAGGCGGACGCGGAGCAGTACGGATCCCTTCTCGAGATCCTCGATGGCCGTGGAAAGACCGTCGCGCGCCTGCGGATCGAGTCGGGTCGGGCGCGGCTGCCGACGTCTGTCAGTGGCTGGCACCCGCTCCCCACCGTGATCACCCTGACCGGCATGCGCGGGTACGAAGATGAGTATCGGCAACTCGTGCCGGTGATCGAGAGTCGTCCTGGTCTCGAGTCGTGTCCGCACGGCCTGGACGGCATCGTGCTCCGCGAGGTTGGCGTGCCCGAGGCGCGCGACGTTTCATCGCCGGCCATCGACTTGGATCCGACAGTCCGCGCGGGCGCCGGCGCGCGGCAGATCCACCTGGCGCTTCTCGGAATCATCAACGCCAACGAGCCGGGTCTCCGGGCGAGCCTCGACACGGAATTTCTGCACGACTTCCGCGTGGCGATCCGGCGCACGCGATCGCTCCTCGGTCAGCTCAAGCAGGTCTTCCCGGCGGACGCGTTGGAGCATTTCGCGACCGAGTTCTCGTGGCTGGGCCGCCTAACCGGGCCTCCGCGGGATTTGGACGTGCTCGGACTGTCGCTCAAACTATCCCTCAAACTGTCGCTCAAACTCTCTCTCAATCTCTCCCTCGAAGACCGCCAGGGAGATGTTCCCGTTGGTGACATGGAGTCATTGACGGCGTTCTTGAACGACATCCGGGAGCAGGAGCACCACCGGCTGGTGGAAGCGCTGGACAGCGGCCGCTATCGGCGGCTGCTCTCGGAGTGGCAGGCGTTCCTGGAACAACCCAGCCGGTCCGATCCGACAGCGCGCAACGCCAACCTCCTCCTCAAGGACGTCGTCTCGAAGCGCGCCTGGCGGCTGAGCCGGCGAATCGTCGACTCGGCCGAGACCCTCGACGACCACGCGCCGGCGGAGCGCCTCCACGAGGTGCGCATTGACGCCAAGAAACTCCGCTACCTGATCGATGTCACACCGAACTTCCACAACGCGGCCGATCTCGAGTGTGTCCTGCGCGCTCTGAAGAAACTGCAGCGCGTGCTCGGAGACTTCAACGACGCACACGTGCAGGGCGAGCGCCTGCTGGAGTGCGGCCGTACCATGGGGGCTGCCGGCGCGCCCGCGGGTGCGCTCTTGGCCGTCGGGCGTCTGAGCGAGCAGAGCCGCCAGCGACGTGACCAGCTGCGTGGACGAGTGCTCGAGGGACTGGCCCGATTTCGCGCCCGGGACACGCGATCGGCGTGCAGGCGCGCGTTCAAGCCAACGCGCGCGATGGAGCGCACACGATGAATGTCGTCGCGATCTACAACATGAAAGGCGGCGTCGGAAAGACCACGACCGCGGTGAACCTGGCCTATCTCGCCGCCGCAAGTGGCCAGCGGACCCTGCTGTGGGATCTGGACCCGCAAGCCGCGTCCAGCTTCGCGTTCCGGGTTCGGCCTCGCGTCGCCCGTTTCAGCAAGAAGAGCCTGGAGAGCGGGCAATCGCTTGCCGAGGCAATCAAGGAAACGGACTACAGCAACCTCGATCTGCTGCCTGCCGACTTCACGTATCGCAAGTTCGATCGCCTGCTGGGACACTTCGACAAGCCGCACCGCGTCGTGGCGTCCCTCCTTGCGACGATCGGTCGTGACTATGACGTCGTGTTTCTCGATTGCCCGGCTGGATTCTCCCTCCTGACCGAAGGCGTCTTCGCCGCCGCGGACATCGTGCTCGTGCCTACGATCCCGACGGTGCTCTCCCTGCGGATGGTCGCGCGGCTGATCAAGTGGGCCGATCGCACCGAGTCGCCATCACAGTTGCTGGCGTTCCTCAGCATGGTCGACCGCCGCAAGGCACTCCATCAGCGCATATCCGAATGGTCAGCCGGTCAACGCGCCATCTTCCTGGATGGTCAGATACCCTACGCGAGCGTTGTTGAACGGATGACCGTCCGGCGCGCCCCGCTTCCGCTCTTCGCGCCACGAGATGCCGCCACGTTGGCGTTCGGGGCGATCTGGGGGGAGCTTCAGACACGTCTTCAACAGCGGGAGGAGAGAAGCTCGCGGCCGCGAAGCCCACAGGTATTGTTCCTGGAGGCCATCAGGTCACTCATCCTGCGGCTCGAGTCCGCAGACGGGCGGGCAGCACGGCCGCGGGCCCACCCGTACGCGCTTGATGACGTCGCCAGCGGCGACCGCGGTTTGGCTCGTGATTTCGTTCATCGGTTCGACACGGATCGGCTGGACCTGGAGCGATCCGGATACGTCATCGAGTTGCGCGAGCGCGCAGGCAGCATCTTGCTCGTAGTGGGGCGATCCGCCGCCGCCGACGACGGTCGGGATATGGCCGGATGGGCACAGGCCCAGATTGATCGCTCGTGGGCCACGCAGATCCTTTCGGGAGCGATGTCCCCCCTCGATGCACTCCAATCGAGGCTGGGGGCTCCCGATCCCGTCGCGCTCGAGCCTGTTCGTGCCTTGCTCGCCGGGCGGAGCCTCCGGCGCGTCGATTCTCGCGTCGATTCTCACACAGGGGAGCCGCGCCGCGAGCACTTGTCAGCCGCCACTTTCCAGCCACCCACGCCGGCGCGGCGCTGGGCGTCGGGATGACGCGCCGGTGATCACTCCGGGGGCCCCTGCCCCCGGTCGCGCTGCGCGGGGCCCCTCAGAGCCCCGCTCCGCTTGATCCAGCCGGTCCGGTGACCGATGATCGGTCGGTCAGATGACCCGCAGAGCAGCCTTCATCCTGACCGCCGGCCTCGTCTTTCTCCCGTGGGCGTGGTCTCGAGCGGCGCGTACCGCGACCGCGCAACGCGGGGGGATGTTCCTGGGCTCGACGGAGGACCCCGCGATCGCCTACGCGACCGCCCCGTTGAGCAACGCCGTTTCCGCGATCAACGAGAGACTCCGCAACGGCCGCGCGCAGCTCACGTTCGACGGCCGCGCCGGATACCTGCGGTCCGCCCTCAGCGCGCTCGAGATCCCCGTCGAGTCCCAGGTGCTCGTCTTCTCACAAACGAGCTTTCAGCGAAAGCGCATCAGCGACACCAACCCGCGCGCGCTGTTCTTCAACGATCGAGTCGCGCTCGGCTGGGTTCGCGACGGTGAGATACTCGAGGTGGCGGCGCAGGACGCGAAGGAGGGCATGGTCTTTTACACGTTGGACCAGCGCCCGGTTGCGCAACCGGAATTCAGGCGCGTCTTCACCTGCCTGGCCTGCCATATGAGCGGCGACACGCTCGGCGTGCCTGGGATGTTGATGTTCAGCACGACGCCGCCGGCCGAGACGGACGGAGCGGGCAAATCGGTCGCGATGGATCATCGCAGCCCAATCGAGGATCGCTGGGGTGGATGGTACGTCACCGGAAGCAGCGGGTCGGTCCGACACCGGGGCAATCAGTCGGCGACGATCGATGCGCCCCGCGCTCACGACTTGACCTCCGTGAGCGGCCTCTTCGATGGGGACGGCTATCAGTCCATGTCGAGCGACATCGCGGCGTTGCTCGTGATGTCGCATCAGACCCACATGACGAACCTGTTGACGCGCGTCGGCTGGGAAGCCCGCGCGGCAGACCCGGCGCTCCACGCGCCGTTTCTCGCCTCGCCCGGAGAGGAGAGCCGCATCGCTCAAATGATGAACGGCATCGCGAGCGAGGTCGTCGACTACATGCTGTTCGTCGACGAGGCGCCGCTCGCCGACCGCGTTCAGGGGTCGTCTGGATTTGCTCAGAGGTTCGCCGCGACGGGGCCGCGCGATCGGAATGGGCGGTCGCTGCACGAGCTGGATCTCGGGCGGCGCCTGATGAGATACCCCTGCAGCTACCTGATCTACTCCGAGACGTTCGCGGCGCTGCCGGCGGCGGCGAAGGACCCGATCTACCGGCGAATGTGGACAGTGCTCTCCGGCGAGGAGAGGGGGCCGCGCTACCAGTCGGCGCTGTCCCTCCCGATTCGCCAGCAGATCGTGGAGATCCTGACAGACACGAAGAGCGACCTCCCGGCGTATTTTCAGCCTGTGAGCCGATAAACGACGTTGACAACGTCGTCCGGCCCGCTTTAGCGTTCATCTCGCGGTCTCCGGAGGTCTCCTATGTGGGGAAGAGCGACAGGGTCAGCAGGGTCAAAGGGGTCGATAGGGTCGACCGGGTCGGAAACGGCCAGCGGGTCCATCTACACATTGATCGCCAGCATCGGTCTTGCGGCGATCTTTGCAGCCACGGCGCCCCACGTTCGCGTGCCGGTTGCCGCACAAGCAAGGGTCGCGATCGACCCTGATGACATCGGCGGCGTGGTCACCGGACCGCGCGGCCCCGAGGCCGGCGTGTGGGTGATCGCGGAGTCGAAAGACTTGCCCAGCACGCTCCGCAAGATCGTCGTGACCGACGATCAGGGCCGCTACGTGGTGCCCGATCTTCCGAAGGCGAACTACAACGTGTGGGTCCGCGGTTACGGGCTTGTCGATTCGCCGAAGGTGTCCGCCGCTCCCGGCAAGACGCTGGATCTGACGGCGGTGCCTGCGCCGAACGCAAAGGCTGCCGCGGACTACTATCCAGCGCTCTACTGGCTCGCGCTGATGCACCTGCCTCCGAAGAGCGACTTCCCAGGCACCGGACCCACGGGCAACGGCATCTCGCCGAGCATCAGGAGTCAGGGCGAATGGATCCGGCAGGTCGTCAGCACGGACGGCTGCACCGGCTGCCATCAATTGGGCAACAAGGCGACGCGCGAGATTCCAACGAGCCTTGGCATGTTCGAGACCCCGGCGAAGGCCTGGGACCGGCGGATCCAGGCCGGTCAGGCTGGCGGCGCCATGAGCGCGCGATTCACGCAGGTCGGGAGAGCGCGGGCGCTCGCCATGTACGGCGACTGGACCGATCGGGTATCGAAGGGCAAGCTGCCCGACACGGCTCCCGCGCGGCCCCAAGGCATCGAGCGGAACGTCGTCGTCACGATGTGGGACTGGGCCGATCCGAAAGTGTATCTGCACGACGAAATCACGACCGACAAGCGAAACCCCGTCGTGAACGCCAACGGGCCGGTCTATGGCGCGCTCGAAGAGAGTGCCGACTATATGCCCGTGGTGGATCCGATGCGCAATGCCGTGACGCAGATCAAGCTGCAGGTGCGCGATCCGAAGACCCCGAGCCAGGCGAACAATCCGCCTGCGGCGCCGTCACCCTACTGGGGCGACGAAGCGATCTGGACGTCGCAGACCACGGCCCACAGCCTAGCCATGGACGGGCGGGCGCGCGTGTGGGTCGCGGCGCGCATCCGTCCGAACGCGACGCCTGCGTTCTGTCAACAGGGATCAAGCCATCCGTCAGCGATGGCGTTTCCGCTCGCGCAGAGCGGCCGACAGATGCAGCTCTACGACCCCAAGAGCAAGCAGGTCACGACAATCGACACGTGCTTCGGCACGCATCATCTGAATTTCGACAACAACGGCGTGCTGTGGTTCACCGGCGGCGGCCCCGTCGAGGGCTGGTTCGACACGAACGTATACGACAAGACCCACGACGAGCAGAAGGCGCAGGGGTGGACCGCCTTCGTTCTGGACACGAACGGCAACGGCAAGCGCGATGCGTACGTGGAACCCGATCAGCCGGTCGATCCGACCAAGGACAAACGGATCGACGCGCCGTTCTACGGCGTGGCCCCGAGTCCGGTTGACGGATCAATCTGGGGATCGGTGCTAGGCATGCCGGGTTCGCTGGTTCGTCTCGTGCCTGGACCGAACCCGCCCGCGACGGCGCTTTCGGAAATCTACAACGTGCCGTGGAACAGCACGAACGCGAGCGCGCGGGGATTTGCTCCGCGCGGCATGGACGTGGACGGCAACGGTGTAGTCTGGACCGTTCTGTCCAGCGGACATCTGGCGAGCTTCGATCGGCGCAAGTGCAAAGGCCCGCTCAACGGGCCGACGGCCACGGGTCAGCACTGTCCCGAAGGCTGGGCTCTCTATCCCTTGCCAGGCCCGAACTACGAAGGTGCGGTCGACTCCGCCAGCGCCGACTCCGCGTACTACGACTTCGTCGATCGCTTCGACATGCTCGGTCTCGGCAAGAACATCCCGCTCGCCACTGGAAACGAGTCGGAAGGACTCCTGGCGCTCGTCGACGGCAAGTTCGTGACGTTCCGTGTCCCGTATCCGATGGGCTTTTATGCCAAGGGCATCGACGGACGCATCGATGACGCGAACGCCGGCTGGAAGGGCAAAGGGATCTGGACGAGCATCTCGACGCGCGCACCCTTCCATATGGAGGGCGGCCGGGGAACCACCAGTAAACTGGTCAAGTTCCAGGTCCGGCCGGATCCGCTGTCGAAATGAAAGTGAGAACGTAGAAGTTAGAAGTTCTGAGTTCTAAGTTTGAGTTCTCTCGAGCGGTCAGTTCTTCTTGGCCAACGACCTGATGTAGTTGACGACGTTCCAGATGTCAGTGTCTTTGAGCTGATCGGCGAACGGCACCATGTTCAGCTCTGGCGGCACGCCGTTCTTGATGACGGAAAAGATCTCCCCGTCGGTCGAGCCGTGTTTCCATTCCTTGTCGGTGAGGTCGGGCGCGGCGGGAATGAGGTCGTTGCCCGGCCCGCCTTCGCCGTTCGAGCCATGGCAACTCGCGCAATAGCGTTGGTAGAGTCGCTTCCCATCGCTGAGCGATCCGGCCGTTGGCGCGACGGGGTTCTTCACCTGTGCCGCTTCAGGATTGCCCTGCGCACTGGCCGTCAGACTTGCTGCGATCAGACCGCCAAGAACGAACGCCACGCAACGCATGTATCGCCCTCGCATCCCCGATGATGTGTGTGCCCTGAGTGACGATCGCCGGGCGGCCTCCGTCACGATCACTCCGGGGGCCCCTGCCCCCCGGGCTTTTTGATCGACGCCACGACGCGCGCGAAGAAATCACCGCCGCTGTGCCAGCGCCAGACGATCACGAGATCGTGTTCGGGATCGACGAAGATCGTGTTCGAGCCGTTGCCCTGCGCCTGGTAGCTGCTGGTCGGAACCCCCTTGTTGCCCCCCTTGGTATTCAGCCACCAGAGGTACCCGTAGTCGTTCGAGTTGGCCGGGCCCCCTTGGGCCGTCGCCTGCTTGATCCAGGATGCGGACACCAGCTGGTGTCCGGCCCAGTTGCCCATCCGCGACATGAGGAGGCCGAACCGCGCGTGATCGCGCGAGCTCATCCAGAGTCCCGCGCCCCAGCGCGTGCCACCCGGCACGGACCTCATCGTCTTCCCGTCGACGTCGACGTCGGCATTGTCATAGCCAAGCCATCTCCATGTATCGGACGCGCCGATCGGATCCATGATCTCCGTCTTCAACACGTCCGGGAGCGGCCGCTTCCAGAGCTTCAGGAGCGACAGTGACAGCCGGTTGACGCGCACGTCGTTGTATTCGTAGTAAGTGCCGGGGTCGCGAATGTCGCGCGGCTTCATCTCGCCGTTGCCGAACTCTTCCGCGCCGATGAAGGTCGAGGGCTTGCCGAACATCGTGCCCTCCCACTCGCTTGCCTGGCGCGCGTGATCTTCCCACGTGATTTTCGCGTTGTGCGGCGAGTCGTAGCCGCCATCCTTGATGTACTCACCAACAGGATCCTTGATGCTCCTGATCATGCCGCGGTCGATCGTGAGGCCGAGGACCGTTGACAGATAGCTCTTCGCCACGCTGTAGGTCGGTTCGACGACGCTGGTGTCGCCGAATTCGGCGACGATGTAGCCGTGACGCAGAATGACACCGTTGGTCGGGCCGTGCGACGGCGGCACTCGTCCCAGGGGCCGGCCGAAGGTCCGGACTTGATCCGCCATGTAGTCGGTCTTACCCCAGTTCGTGTCCCGGGTCTTCGCGTACTCGATGGCCTGGTTGAGGAGCGCCGCGTCCATGCCCACTTCGGCAGGTGTGCGGGTTTCCCAGTGATCCCGCGTAGGGGTGTAGGCCCCGCGCTCTGGCTGTCGATCTGCGGCAGGCCGCTTTGCGACCTGCGCTGAAATCACTGCGGCGCCGACGAGGGCGATCAGGGTCGGCACGACCGAACGGAGCACTGGCTGCATGCGTCGATTCATCATCGGCCTCCATCTTCATCGCCGTGCGTGGATTCTACCGCAGCGGACACGTTCGGGTCATTGGCCCGAACAGCCGATGGTAGAGTAGTCCGGGTGGCGAAGGGCAGCATCGCCGATGGGCGGACGCAGTACAGGAGGGGCGCGATGCTCACGAGACGACGTCTTGTTCTGGTTGGCGCTGGCAGCGCGGCGGCGATATGGGGCCGGGGCCTGTTCGGCGGCAATGCGCTGGCCAGCGAGAAGTTCGAGGTCACGCACACCGACGCCGAGTGGCGCAAGCTGCTGACGCCGGACCAGTACGCCGTGCTGCGCCGCGAGGCAACAGAGCGGCCATTCTCGAGCCCGCTGGACCACGAGAAGCGGCGGGGCACCTACGGGTGCGCCGGCTGTGCCCTCGACAACTTCTCATCCGCGACGAAGTTCGACAGCGGCACCGGTTGGCCCAGTTTCTGGGCGCCGCTCGAAAACGCGGTGGGGACTACCACGGACATGTCCCTGGGGATGGTCCGGAAAGCGGTGCACTGCCGCCGCTGCGGCGGCCATCTGGGCCACGTGTTCGACGACGGGCCGAGGCCGACCGGGCTGCGGTATTGCATGAACGGTGCGGCGTTGACCTTCAAGCCGCTCCAGTCCTGATCGGCCAACGAAAGTCGGGCGCGCATGCTGCTCGCGGTCATTGCGTACCTGGGCGGAGTGCTGACGATCGTCAGTCCCTGCATCCTGCCCGTTGTGCCATTCGTGTTCGCGCGCGCCGACCGTTCGTTCCGCCGCAGCGGGCTGCCCATGCTTGCCGGCATGGCGGCGATGTTCAGCGTGGTCGCGACACTCGCGGCGCTTGGCGGCGGTTGGGCCGTCGCCGCCAACCAGTACGGCCGCGTCGCCGCCCTGCTGCTATTGGCAGTGTTGGGCATCGCGTTGCTATTTCCAGAAGTGTCGGAACGGCTGGCCGCGCCCGCCGTCGCACTCGGCGCGCGCCTCTCCCGGCCGGCCGCCGATCCCGGACGACCCAGCCCTGAGGGCGTTGGTTCCTCGCTGGTTCTCGGCGCTGCGACCGGGTTGTTATGGGCCCCATGTGCGGGCCCCGTGCTCGGCCTCATCCTCACCGGTGCGGCACTGCAAGGTGCCAACGTGCGTACGTCGTTGCTGCTCCTTGCCTACGGTGCAGGCGCTGCCACGTCATTGGCGCTCGCGATTCTCGTCGGTGGACGCGTCCTGGCACTGATGAAGCGGTCTCTGGGCGCCGGCGAGTGGATTCGCCGCGGACTTGGCGTGGCGGTGATCGCCGCGGTCGCCGCCGTTGCGCTCGGGTTCGATACGGGTTTCCTGACTCGAGTCTCCCTCGCCAGCACAACCGCTATCGAGCAGCGTCTGTTGAATCGTTGGCAGGTGACACCGGAGAGCGTCAAGACGGGTCGCGGAGACGCAGCAGGACTGGACGTCGAAGGCCAACTGCCGTCGCTGTCTGGCGCGGATCAATGGCTGAACTCGAAGCCGTTGACCGCCGAAGGGCTGAAGGGCAAGGTTGTCGTTGTCGATTTCTGGACGTACTCCTGCATCAACTGCCTGCGTGCGATTCCATACGTGCGCGCGTGGGCCGAGAAGTACGCGGGGCAGGGGCTGGTGGTGATTGGCGTGCACTCGCCGGAGTTCGCGTTCGAGAAGAACGTGGGGAACGTCCGAAGGGCGATCACCGATTTGCAGATTCGGTATCCAGTTGCGGTCGACAACAGCTACGCGATTTGGCGCGCGTTTCAGAACCAGTACTGGCCCGCCCACTACTTCATCGACGCCACCGGCCGCATTCGCCACCACCACTTCGGTGAGGGCGGGTACGGTGAGTCCGAGGAGGTCATTCAGCGGTTGCTCGCCGAAACCGGGAGTACGGCGGTGCCTGCCGGCCTCGTTGCCGTGCGTGCCTCCGGTGCCGAAGCGGCATCATCCGAAGGGGACGACCAGTCGCCGGAAACCTATATCGGCTACGAGCGTGCCGAGCGCCTCGTGTCGCCCGGTGGCGTGGCGCGAGACGGACGCAAGACCTACACGAGCGGCGCGCCCCGGTTGAACGAGTGGGGCCTGGCGGGCTCCTGGACGGTGGGCCCCGAGCAGGCCACCCTGGAGCAGCCGGGTGGCAGCATCGCCTATCGCTTTCACGCCCGCGATCTGCACCTCGTGCTCGCCGCACCGGATGGCAAGCCGGTTCGATTTCGCGTGACGATCGACGGCGCCGCGCCGGGTGACGCGCGCGGCGTCGATGTCGATGCGAACGGTCAGGGTGTCGTGACCGGGCAGCGCCTGTATCAACTCATTCGGCAGCGCGGCGCAATCGGCGATCACACGTTCGAGATCACGTTTCTCGACGCCGGCGTGCAGGCCTACGCGTTCACTTTCGGGTGATCTATCTGTCGTCTGGCGTGTGGGTGGCCAGCGAGGTGCGCGAGATACGGACTGCTGCCGGCTGGCGGAGCGTCTGATAGACCACGCAGTAGCGCTCCGTGAGCCGCAGGAGCGTGTCGAGCTGCTCGTCCGACGCATTGCTGTCCAGCTCAAACGTCAGCCGGATGCTCTGAAAGCCGACCGGCGCGTCTTTTGAAACACCCAACGTCCCACGAAAATCCAGATCGCCCTCGACGTTGACCGCGCCGCCTCGAATGTCGACACCGATCGCCGTCGCCACGGCACTCATGGTCACGCCCGCGCATGCCGCCAGTGCCTCGAGCAGCATGTCGCCCGAGCAGGCGAGGGCGCCCGTGCCGCCCGTCGCCGGGTGCAGGCCGGCCTTGACGAGCGCCTGTCCTGTACGAACGCTGCATGAGATGCCCTCGCCAATGTGGCCGCGTGCGCTCAGCGTCACCAGGGCGGCGGCGGGCTCAACTCGATATCGCTCTTTCAAAGGTGTCTGCAGCGCCCGAAGATCGTCCGTGTTCATGAATGTCCTCTCTCATCACCGAGTGTAGAGACGATTGTAGCGTCTGGCGCCCTCTTGTCCGCCAGCGAACGGGCGCGATAGCATCCAACCCGCGTGCTCTTCACCGAGCCGATCTGGCTCTCAATCCTCATCCCGATTGCCTTCGCGTTGGTCCTGCTGATTGCGTCGCTCGTGGTCCGCCATGTGGGCGGCGTGCGGATCAACGTGGCGGCGTGGTTGTCCATTGCGGGTTTCGCTCTCGCGTTCGTCACGGGCGGAATGCTCATCGCGGCGGTCCTCGTCGGATTCGTTCTCTTCACGCACAGGATCGCGATAGCGATCGAGCGGGCGGGCGATCACCGGGATCGTCAAGCATCGCGTGGTTGGTTGCCTGCCCGGGCGTGGCTGGCGTGTGCGGTGGCGGTCGACCTCGCGATGGTGGCCGCACTCTCGCGAGCCGGGGTCTTTCCTGGGGGCTTTGTTGCGATCATTCCGTTCGGCGTCTCGTACTTCGCATTCCACGGAATCTCCTATGTGGTCGACGTCTACCGCGGCCGCCTCCCGGCGGAGCGCAGCCGATGCCAGATCGCGGTGTATCTGCTGCTGCTTCCCCAGATTGTCGGGGGACCGCTCGCGGCCAAAGACGTGGCATTCCAGCTCGCGCGTTTACCAACTGTCAGTGACTACTCGTACGGCGCACGGCGGCTCTTCCTCGGCGCCTGGAAGGTGTTCGTCATTGCCGATCTCGCCGGGACGCAGGCGGACGCCGCGTTCGCACGGCGGCCTGGCGGGCTGAGTGCGTTCCCCGCGTGGTTGGGTCTGGTCAGCTTGACCGTTCAGATGTATTACGGGTTCTCCGGGTATTCCGACATGGGGATCGGGCTCGGGCGGATGCTGGGCATCCGCCTGCCCGAAAACTTCCGCTGGCCCTACATTGGAGAGTCGGTCCGGGACTTCTGGGGCCGCTGGCACATCGGGCTTTGCGCCTGGTTCCGGGACTACACGGACGTCTCCGCGGATGCCGACCGCGTCCTCCCGCCGTCTGTCGGACGCGAGGCGCTCGTCGTCCTGCTGTGCGGTCTGTGGTACGGCGTCGGCTGGGGGCCCGTCCCCGTCGGATTCGCAGCCTGGGGCTTGTATCACGCGGCGCTGATCGCACTGGAACGAGCTGGCGTCGAGGCAGCCGTGAAGCGGCTGCCCGCCTTCCTGCGTCACGTCTATGTCCTCGTCATCGTCATGGCGGGCTGGGCGGTCTTGCGGAGCGAGACGCTCGGCGACGCGCTCCTGTTTCTCAAGGCCCTGGTCGGTCTGAATTCAACGGCTGTGCGGGCGCGGCCGGCGATTGGCCTCGAGGTGTGGCTGGTGCTGGCGGCCGGGGCGCTCGGATGCGCGCCACTCGCCAAGGCGATCCAGCGATGGACCGTCATCATAGACGCGCTGATTGTCTCGCTGCTGCTGATGCTGTTTGCGGCCGTCCTTTTCGCGTGGCGATGCGGAAGGATGGTCGCCGCGCCGATTCTGCACTGGAGGAGATGATCCTCCGCTTTCGTGAGGGACCATTTGTGTATTCAACGGTGCTGATCATTCACTCCTGGCTGCGGTGGGCGGCGCTCCTGTTTGGCGTGACGGCGACGTTCAACGCCTTCCGTCATCGCGCTGACACTGCCGAACGCGCGCACGGCCAGCGGTGGGATTGGTTGTTCATGCTGGCGCTCGATCTTCAGGTCCTCTTCGGCCTGCTGCTGTACTTCGGACTCAGCCCCTTCACGCGCGAGGCGATGAACAACGTGGGGACGGCGCTGCATGATCCGGCGCTGCGCTTCTGGGCGATCACACACGTGGCGATGATGCTCGTCGCGCTCGTCGCGGTCCGTGCGGGTCGCGTATTCGCGATGGGCGAAAGAAGGTCCGGCGCGCGGCGGAACGGCCGCTACATCTGTTTTGGCATCGCGGTGGTCGCGATGGTAGCAGGCGTGCCCTGGCCGGGGCTGGCTCACGGCAGGCCGCTGTTCAGGGTTTAGCTATAGAAGCGAGTCATGAGTCGTGAGTCATGACTCAAGACTATTTGTTGGGCGTTTCCCAGAAACCGTCGACGGTGAGACGATGACCGGATGGTGGCGAAGAAAAGGCGAATATTCACAGACATGGATGCTCGGACGTTCCTGAGCGCGATCGGTGCCTGCCGAGTGGCCTGCATCGACGTCCATCGCCGAGCCGCGCCAACCACCGAAGTCTACCGCCGCGCGACGGTCTTGCTGGAGACCATCGATGACGTGGCGGAGTTACTGACCGGCGATCGGCAGCACTTCTGGTTGAAGCCGCATAGCAATGCTGCCGTCAAATAAGCTGGTCATTTCCGATGGTCGCTCCGGGAAAGATCCTGGCGAAGGGGTAGGAAGACGTCTCAGGTAATCCCGTGACGCGGTCGTTGGCTTCAGCGTGCGGCGAGAGCAACGGTCGGTTTGGATGGCGTAGCCTCAGGCACCGTCAGGGCGAGAGCCAGCGTCGCCCAGTTCGTGCCTGCCGCCGAAATCCACTGATCGTGGCCGTGCGGGAAACCGGCATCAAACCAAGGCTGGATTGCGAGCGCGCGCGTCTTGACGTACCAGGTACCGTCCTCCTGTTGAGTCTTCAGCAGGAACTGAACGCCGCGCTGGTATGCCGCGTCGGAGACCGGCAGCCCTCCGATGTGCAGGGCAACCATGGCCTTCCCTGTCGCGTACGCCGAGCTCGGCATCGACGGGCGATCTGGCCAGCCGCCGTCCACTCGTTGGGTGACCAACAATTCCCGCAGCGCTTTGCGCGTGACAGCCTTGTCGGCGCCTGCCCAGGCAAGTCCGGTCAGCCGCCAGCCGCGATCATCGTTGTTGAGCGGCTTCACCTGCGCCAGCCAGGATGCTGCGAGCTGAATCGCTCTCTCATACGCCGCCCTGCCCGCTTTGGGCGCGTACAGCTGCAGAGCGCGCATCGAAAGCGCGGTCTGTCCGACGTACTCCAGACAGAGCGGGGGACGGCTGTCTGCCCGTTGGAAGGCCCACTGCCCGTCAGGGCTCTGGCGACCCAGGAGCTGCATGGCGGCCGCGTCCGTATTGATGTCGGGCGCGTAGTGCTCGGCGTCGAGCCCGACCAGCATGTAACCCAGAATGCCGTCGCTGAAGTTATCCTCGACCGGGAACATGAAGCCCTGATGCATGCGATCGCGAAGCTTCTCGAGTGCCTGCACGTTGGCTCGGACCTGCGCTGAGGCGATCTGTTCGTCGATGCGGAAGCCCCGGCGGCGGGCGCGGCCGATCGTCATCGCCGTGAGGCTGTTGTTGTGGCACGAAATGCAGCCGGACTTGGCGGCGAAACTGGCGTCGGCGCGCTGCAGCTGGGGGATGCTGTCCTGGACCGCAGTCTGGACCGAGTTGCTGTGCCGAGGCTTCAAGACTGCGGCAGTCGTCGCGCTCGCACGCGCGCCAGCCTTCACCAGCGCCTGAACGATCGGCGTATCGCCATTCAGTTTCGCGATGTCCAATACCGTCAGGCCCGCATCTCCCGCCTTTGTATGCTGGTCTCTGGCATTGACGTTGGCTCCGTGCGCAATCAGGAGGTCCACCACGTCGAGCGGAAGCACGTCCGAGACTGCCGCGTACATCAGCGGCGTCCGGCCGAGCGGGTCGAACGCGTTCACGTCCGCCCCATGGTCGATCATCAGACGCACCGCGTCGATGTCGCCGTAAACGGCCGTGTCCTGGAGTGACCCTGTGTAAACGCTGGCGTCGGTAATCTGAGCTGCGAGCAACTCGACACATTTCGCGCAATTCGCCAGGACTGCGGTTGAAAGGCCTACCTGTCCTGCCGCCCTCGCGTCAGCGCCGCGCTGGATCAGCAACTCGACGGTCGCGGCGTCACCTGATGCGATGGCTTCGATCAGCGGGGACGACTCGGCTTCGGGCTTGGCATTGGGGTTCGGGTTCGCTCCCCGGTCGAGGAGAAGGCGCACAACCGGAGCGGCCCCGGCGCGCCGCGCCGCAATCATCAGCGGCGTCCGGAGATCGTCCGACCTGGCGTTCACCTTCGCGCCATGGTCCAGCAGGAGGCGGGTCTTTTCGAGGTCCTTCGCGGCCCACATCAGGGCGGTTGCGTTCGCGTCGTTGGGCTTGTTGGGATCGGCGCCCTGCTGAAGGAGCCCGCCCAGCGTCGCGGCGCTCGAATAGAGGACCGCGTACATGAACGGGCTGGACCCTTCAGGTCCACGCGCGTTGAGCAGCGAGGGATCCGCCGCTACGGCCTTCGAGAACGCGACCGTGTCGTCGTTGCGAAGCGCTTCGACCATCGCGACCGCCGTCGGGTTCACCGGCGCCGCGTCGGCTTCGTTCGCGAGAGAGTCCGGCCATTCGGCTCCCTGATCGATCCAGGTCTTGATGATCTCGATTTGTTCGGCGCGCAGCGCGCCGGTCGGCGGCATCTGAGGCCCAAATTCGCCGCCTATCAGCCTGTGATACAAGAAGCTGTTGGCGCTGCTGCCCGGCACGACGCGCCGCGAGAAAGCCTTCATCACAGAGCTTCTGCGGTCCAGCCGCATGCCCGCTTGTTGCTGCGACGGGCCATGACAACCGACGCAGTTCTGCCTCAGAAGCGGCAACACGTCCTGGGCGAAGTCGACTCTTGCGGGAGCCTGTGCCGACAAGATGGTGGCGAACGCCGATGCCGCGAGCGCCGCCGGCATGAATCCTGATCTCGGCACTTTTCGACTCCAAAGCCAGAAGTCTGGCTAATGCTCAATGTCGCGACGGTGGGATTTTAGCTCATCCTGGGCTCCAAGCCCGGCCTGCCCCTGATACCATCCGGCCATGCGCGCGCGCAGGGTTCGCCAGATCATCCTCCTGCTCCGGGCGATGGCCGTCGTTGTATTCGGCTTCGGGCCGCAGCTCGGGGCCGATACCTATCCGCGACAACCCGGCATCGATGCCCGGCACTATGCCGTGCGTCTGACGCTGCTGACGAGCGAATCGAACGAGATCCAGGCAGAGGCAACGGTCACACTTCGCGTCGTGACGGCAGGGACTCGAGAAGCCATGCTTGACCTGACATCCGGGACAACAGACGGCAAGGGGATGACCGTGACCACGGTCACGTCAGACGGCCGCGTTGTGCCGTTCGAGCACCGCGGCGATCGTCTGCGCCTGCCGCTGCCGGTTGGCGCGTCCGCAGGTCAGGATGTCAGGTTCACGATCAGCTACCACGGCGTGCCCCGCGACGGCCTGAGGCTCCTTAACAACATTCACGGCGACCGTACAGCTTTCAGTGAGAACTGGTACCACCGGGCGCGCCAGTGGATGCCGGTGATCGACCATCCTGCCGACAAGGCGACCGGCGAGTTGATCGTGACGACGAAGGCCGACTACCAGGTCGTGTCGAACGGCGTGGTGGTCGAACAGGTGGACTTGCCCGGCGGATTGCGGCGCACGCACTGGAAGCAGGACGTGCCCATCTCGTCATGGCTCTACTCCCTCGGCGTCGCGCGCTTCATTGTGCGGCAGGGCGGCACCGTCCGCGGTGTGCCGCTTTCGTACTGGGCGTTTCCAGAGGATGCCGACAAAGGACTGGC